>NZ_CP007766.1:1369095-1711369 GCF_000816785.1 Campylobacter peloridis LMG 23910
GTAAAATTTACATTTTCGCTTTGCGATAAACTTGCTTGATTATTTCCATCATCATGTGTGTTTTCTTTTTCATTTGAGCAAGCATTAAAAAAAATGAAAATGATTAAACTTGTAATTAAAATTTTAATTTTCAAAAAATTTCCTTATTATTTTTTAAGCTTAAAAGTATAACATAAAAAGTTAAAAACTTAAGGCTAAGTCTTGATAAAAAATAATTTTAGACTACAACAAAAAGCTAAAATGAAAAAAACACTAACTTATCAGTATAAAAAAGATTTTTTGGTATTTAAAAATATAAATAAAATTCTAAAATATCATAAAAAATGTAAAAATATTCTCATTTATATACCCTTAAATTATGAAATAAATCTTTACAAATTTAGGCATTTTTTTGCTAAAAAATATCAAATTTTTGTACCATTTATGCAAGATAAAAGTTTAAAAGTAGTAAAATTAAGATTAACTCTTGATAAAAAGAGCTTTGGTGTATATGAACCAAAAGATTCTTTTTTACATGCACATATAGATGTAGCCATCATTCCTGTAGTAGGTGTTGATGCAAATTTAGGAAGAATTGGTCATGGAAAAGGATTTTATGATAGGTTTTTTAATGATATACAATATAAAAAGCCTTTGGTTATTTTCACACAATCAATTAACGCTAAAAGTGAATATTATTTTAGCCAAGATCATGATATAAAAGGGAATTTTTACATAAACCCTTATAAAAAATTTGTTAGGAAAGTAATAAAAAATGATAGAAATATTAGTTGGATTAATAGCCGTTTTTACAGGCGGAGGGATTGGGTATGTAGTCGCCAAAAAGATTAATGATGCAAATTTTAATATCTTTTTAGAGCAAGCAAAAGCAAAAGCAAAAGCGATAGAATATGAAGCAGAATTAACACTTAAAGATGCTAAAAATTCAGTTGCTGAAGCAGAATTTAGTGCGAAGAAAAAATTTGATGAAAAAATTCAAAAACTACAAAAAGAACATTCTGCTAAAATGGATGAGCTTAATAAAAAAGAACAAAATTTAAGCTATCAAGAAAAGCTTTATGAGGAAAATCAAAACAAACTAAACAAAGAAAAACAAAATATAAAAACAATGTATGAAGAAAATGAAAATTTAAAACATACTTATGAAAAAAAACTTAGTGATGTTTTAAAAATTTTAGAACATTCAGCAGGACTTACTCAAGATGAAGCTAAAACTATAGTTTTAAAAAAAGTAGAAGAAAATTCAAGAGCTGAAATTGCACACATTGTTAGAAAATACGAAGAAGAAGCAAGAACAGAAGCAAAAAGAAAAGCAAACTATATATTAGCACAAGCTACTTCAAGATTTGCAGGAGAATTTGCGGCTGAAAGACTCATAAATGTAGTTAATATCAAAAACGATGAGCTAAAAGGTCGTATTATAGGTAAAGAAGGTAGAAATGTAAAAACTTTAGAAATGGTTTTGGGAGTTGATATTATCATCGATGATACACCTGGAGCGATTATAGTAAGTTGTTTTAATCTTTATAGAAGAGCCATTGCTACAAAGGTGATTGAACTACTAGTAGAAGATGGAAGAATACAACCTGCAAGAATAGAAGAAATTCATGAAAAAGTGTGTAAAGAATTTGATGATGGTATATTAGAAGAGGGGCAAACCATTATAATGGATTTAGGTTTAAATCAAATGCATCCTGAAATTGTAAAACTTATAGGAAAACTAAGATATAGAGCAAGTTATGGACAAAATGCCCTAGCGCATTCTTTAGAAGTAGCGCATTTAGCTGGGATTATTGCTGCTGAGTGTGGCGGGGATGAAAAGCTAGCTAGAAGAGCTGGAATTTTGCATGATATAGGAAAAGCTTTAACCCATGAATTTGAAGGTTCTCATGTGGATTTAGGTGCTGAGCTTTGTAAAAGATATAAAGAACATCCTGTAGTAATTAATGCAATATATGCTCACCATGGACATGAAGAAGCTACTAGTATAGAATCAGCTGCAGTTTGTACTGCAGATACTTTAAGCGCTGCACGCCCTGGTGCAAGACGCGAAGTATTAGAAGCTTTCCTAAAAAGAGTTAGTGAGCTTGAAGATATAGCAAAAAGCAAAGAAGGGGTTAAAAAAGCTTATGCGATAAACGCAGGAAGAGAAATTAGAGTTATAGTAAATGCTAAATTAGTCAATGATGATGAGGCCGTGCTTTTAGCCAAAGAAATTGCTGAAGAAATAGAAGAAAAAGTGCAATATCCTGGTGAAATAAAAGTAAATGTTATTAGAGAACTTAGAGCTATTGATTTTGCAAAATAAGGTTTTTATATGCAAGAAATGATTGATAATCTTAGCACTTATGGTTATTTGATTTTATTTTTTTATTCTTTTGGTGGAGGAATGGTGGCTATACTTGCTGCAGGGGTTCTTTGTGCAAGTTCAACTAAGCTTGACTTACACTTGTGTATATTTTTAGCTTTTCTAGCTAATACCATAGGTTCAACCTTGCTTTTTATTTTAGGAAAATACTACAAAAAAGATATTATGCCTTATTTTAAAAACCATAGAAGAAAAATTGCACTTGCTATGATAAAAATCAAAAAATATGGCGACTTGCTTTTAATAGTGCAAAAATTTATTTATGGAGTAAAAACTATTATCCCTATAGCTGCAGGACTTTGTAAATTTAGCTTTGTAAGATTTTTTATCATTAATACTTTAGCAAGTTTAATTTGGGCTGTTGTTTTAGCTTATGCTGGTTTTATTTTTGGAAATACTTTAAAGGAAGCTTTTGAAGTATTTTCAAATTATCCTTATATCGCTCCTATTTTTATAATCACTTTAATTTTAATTATATGGTTATATTTATCACGCTTTTCTAGAAAAAAATGAAAATAAAATTCTCTATAAATTATGCTTATAGAGAATTTTTTATTTTATTATTATGTTTTTTTATAACTTTTTGCTTTAATCTTATTTATGAGTATAAAAAATATCAAAATTTTAAAATTACAAAACACCTATTTCTTAAAGAGAATATAATTTTATCAAGCCAAAATAAAACAACCAAAAAGGGCAAACATTATCAAATTTTAAAAGTAAAAAATAATAATTTTATTTTTTATACAGCAAATTATTCTGACTTAAAATTTAATAAAAACGATATTCTAAGTCTTAGAATTATCACAAAAAACATTAGTTTTAAAGATTATCTTAGTAAAAGTTTCTTTGTTCCAAGTTATGATTTTAATAAAAGCATAAATAATTTCAATGAAAATAAAATAAAGAATTATTTTTTAAGTCAACATACTAATGAAAAAATAAAAGAATTTTATGGGGCATTATTTTTTGCCCAAAGTGTATCAAAAGAACTTAGAAATGATGTAAATTTTTATGGTATAGCACACTTAATTGCAATAAGTGGTTATCACTTGGGATTATTATTTAGTTTTTGCTTTTTTATACTTAATCCTTTGTATGCTTTTTTTCAAAAACGATATTTTCCTTATAGAAGTTTAAAGCTTGATATTAGTATTTTTGCTTTTATGCTTTTAATTTCTTATATATTTATTATTGACTTTACCCCCTCATATACTAGAGCATTGTGTATGGCTTTATTTGGTTTTTATCTTTTTAGTAGAAACATTAAAATTTTAAGTTTTAAATTTTTATTTTTAAGTGTTGCATTTTGTATAAGTATTTTTCCAAAACTCCTTTTTAGTATAGGATTTTTATTTTCAATTTTAGGAGTTTTTTATATTTATTTATATCTTTATCATTTTAAAAAATATTTTTCTAATTACATACATATAATATTGCTTAATTTTTGGACTTTTTTAGCTATGATTATACCAGTATTGCATTTTTTTCCTTTGCTAAGTTTGCAGCAGTTTTTAGCTATACCGCTTAGTTTGATTTTTATTATTTTTTACCCTTTAGTTTTATTATTACATATTTTTTCTTATGGCAATTTGCTAGATACCTTTTTGTTAAATTTTTTTGCTATAAAATCATATAGTATTGATTTTACTATAAACAATATATATTTTATTTTATATCTGATTTTATCTTTTTTGGCTATTTTCAATAAATACTTAGCTCTTTTTGTAATTTCTCTTGGGCTTGTTCCCTTTATTTTCTTGATTTAAAATCAAATAAGCTTTTAAACCTAAAAGATAAATAATCCAAGATATATATATCCATAAAAAGAAAAACAAAATCACAGAAAAAGAGCCATAAACATTTAAGTAAGTTTTATTATATACAGCATAATAAACAAAAATCATCTTAGAAATATACCAAATCACAGAAGCGCCAAAAGAACTAAGCAAAAGTGCTCTTAAGTCTCCTTTTTTGCTGACTGAACTAGAATAAGATACAAAAAATAAAGCCCAAATAATCACATAAGGTAAAATTTCAAAAAAATTTAAGGCAATATTAAAATTATCTAAAGTTTTTTGTATAAAACCTGAAATATAAAAACTCACTCCAAGTCCCAATGGAGTTAAAGTTGCTAGCGTCCAATAAGAACTTATACTATGCCAAAGACTTTTAGAATCCTCTTGTAAAAGTTTATTAATCACATAATCATAACCTGAAAAAAATGCCAAAGATGTTATAGCCATAGCCAAAAGCCCAATCAATCCTAAATTTACACTATTTTTTAAAAATGTATTGATATACTGTATGATTATATCCTGCTGGGTTGGGATTAAAAAAGTAAAAATTAAATTTTTAATCTTTTCTTGATACATATCAAAACTTGGAATTTGAGTAAAAACCCAAAAACACAAAAACAAAAGAGGTATCAAAGATAAAATAGTATAAAAACTTAAAGCCGCAGCGTAATTTAAAATTTCTTTATCTCTTAAAACTAAGAGAATTTTAAAAATATTTTTAAAATTCATCAAAGTCCCATTTTAAAAGGATTTAATATATTATTTGGATCAAATGCCTTTTTGATATTTCTCATTAAGTTCATTTCAGCTTCACTAAAAGCAAGTTTCATAAAAGGAGCTTTTGAAATGCCTATACCATGCTCTCCACTTAAAGTTCCACCCAAAGAGATAGTTAGTTTAAACACCTCTTCTACAGCTTCATAACCTTTTTTTACCAATGCAGGATCGTTTTTATCACTCACCATTACATTAGTATGCACATTACCATCGCCAGTATGCCCAAAACAAGGAATTTTAAAGCCATATTTTTTAGAAATTGCTTCTATACCTTTTAAAAGTTCTGGTAGCTTTGATCTTGGCACGGTGATATCTTCATTAAGCTTTAAATTTCCATATATGCTAATGCTTTGAGAACAATTTCTTCTAGCAAACCAAATATCAGCTGCTTCTTGCTCATCTTTAGCGATTTTAAATTCCTTAACACCTGAATTTAAAAAACACTCATGTAAAATGTTTAAATCAGCATCTAAAGCTTCTTTAACATTGCCATCTACATCAGCAATCAAAATCGCACCCGCATCCTTAGGCAAACCTTTTTGGAATTTTTGTTCTATAGCTTGTATGCTTAATTGATCTAAAAACTCCATAGAAACAGGAGTCACACCTTTAGCTAAGGTTTTATAAACCGCATTCATTGCATCATCAATGCTACTAAAAATCCCCATGGCAGTTTTTTTAAATTTAGGCAAAGCAACTAATTTTAAGGTAATCTCACTAAGCACAGCTAAAGAACCCTCACTTGCTATTAAAATTCCTGCTAAATTATAACCTGCTACATCTTTAATGGTTTTTTTTCCTGCTCTAATAATCTCACCATTTGGCAAAACCGCTCTTAAAGCCATAACATAATCTTTTGTGATGCCATATTTTGCAGCCCTCATTCCTCCTGCATTTTCACTAACATTTCCTCCCAAAGAAGAATACTCCATACTAGCAGGATCAGGCGGATAAAATAAGCCATATTCTTTTACTTTTTTTTGCAAAGTCATATTTATCACGCCAGGTTGGACTATAGCAACTAAATTTTCAAGATCAATTTCTAAAATTTTATTCATATGCTTTTCAAAGCTTAAAACCACTCCACCATTAACCGCTAAACTTCCCCCAGTAAATCCACTTCCCGAACCTCTAGGAATAACTATGATTTTATTTTCATTGCAGTATTTTAAAATTTGAACAATATCATTTTCATCTCTTGGAAAAAGCACACCATCTGGCAAATAATGTTTTCTAGTAGCATCATAACTATAAGCTCTTTGATGGATAGGATCAAAGTGAGCATTTTGTGCCCCTAAAAGTTCTTGAAAGAATTTTTGATGGATTTTTTGCATTAGTTTTCTTCTCTAGTTAAATTGATAAGTTTTTCATAGTATACATAATAATTTCCAATAGCTTCATCGTTCAAGCTAAAGATATCGCTTTTATAACCTGTGATTCTTGAGTAAAATGGAATTTGTAAACTTTGAGCTTGAGGGATTTCAAATTCTTCAATTTTACCAAAATCTTGACAATCTACTACTTCAGCTTTTTTCTCTAAAGCAACAACTAACAAACCAACAGCATTTTGAGAACAAAATGATCTAAAATCTGATCTTTTGGGAGTTTGGCGGTATTCTTGTATCATATGTGCACCAAATAAATCAGGATGTAAAAAATACAAACCACTCATTTTTTGTGCTATAAAATCATAAACTTTTTTATCAGGAGCAATGATTAAAGCTCTATCATACAAATAGTTTAAAACTACCTTATCGCCAACTTGTGGCAATACATTTGGCAATGGCATAGCATCTTGAGCAAGCATATCAAAAACTTTAAATTGCAATTTGATAAAACCATTTTCACGACCTATAACGCTAGCTCTTGCGATGATTGATTTTTGAGTGTCAATATCATGCACTACTATGCCACTAGAATGTAATAAAATTTTAGGATCATCTTTTATATAGCCATAAATATCATCTACTTTTTCAAGCTTTGTTTGAATTAAATCAAAATTTTTAGCCTGTAAAAACGCCAAAAAACAGCAAAATATGAAAAATACTCTTATCAATGTTTACTCCTTAAAATATATAAAAATTAAATTATATTGTTTTTTCCTTACAAAATTGTAAGAAAAATTAAGTAAAATACAAATTTATATTTCAAAGAAGGCTTAATAAACTAACATGAAAAAAATTATAATATCTTTACTTATTAGTATAAAACTTTTTGCTATATCAAGCGTTGAAGAGCTTTCATGGGAAAATGGAAAAACTCTACTTGATTTTTTACAAGATCATTCTATCCCTCTTAATTTATATTACAATCTTGATACAGAAGATAAAGAATTAAGCGCAGAGATTGTAAGTGGCATAAAATATCAGATGTTAAAAGATGATCAAGGAGAACTTGAGCAAGTTTTAATCCCAATAAGTGATGATTTGCAAATTCATATTTTCAAAAATATGGATAATAAATTTGTTTTAAATTTTACTCCTATATCATATATAAAAGAAAAAAGAACTATACGCGTAAGTATTAATAACTCTGCTTATCAAGATGTCTACGATGAAAGCGGGAGTGTTACTTTAGCAAGAGCTATGGTAAGAGCATTTAAAAATAGTGTAAATTTTAAAAATGTGAAAAAAGGAGATAGTGTAGTATTAATTTATGAGCAAAAAAGAAGACTGGGAAAGCTTTTTGGTGATATAAATATTAATGCAGCACTAGCTAATATAAGAGGTAAAGAATATTCTGTATTTTTGTATAAAGATTCTTACTATAATGCACAAGGAAAGGAACTTGAAAATTTCTTTTTAACAAAACCCGTAAAATATACAAGAATTTCAGATCGCTTCACTAGAGCAAGATATCATCCTATTTTAAAACGATATAGAGCACACTTAGGCATTGACTATGCTGCACCTACTGGAACACCCGTTAAAAGTGCTGGAGATGGAATCATTAGTTTTGTAGGCAATAAAGGCGGTTATGGTAAAGTAGTTCAAGTTAAACATGTCTCAGGTTATATGACTTTATACGCTCATCTTAGTCGTTTTGCAAAAATCAAGCGTGGCCAAAAAGTTAAACAAGGGCAAGTAATTGCCTATGTAGGTTCAACCGGAATGAGCACAGGGCCACATTTGCATTTTGGACTTTATCTAAACAATAAAGCAATTAACCCTGAAACTATAGTAAAAATTCCAAAATCAAGCTTAAGTGGAAAAAACAAAGAAGAATTTTTAAAAATAGCTAAAGATTACCAAGAACGCTTAAAGAATGTAGGAGAAGATTTTAAAAATCCATCTAAAGAACAAAATGTAGAAAATTACATGGAGCTTTAAAATGCCTAATGATTTTTTAAAAGCACAAGAACTTTTAAAAAACATTTCTAGTAGTCAAAATTATTATGATATCAATGAGGCATTAAAAACCATCAAAAGATACAATGAAGAACTTTTTTTACAAACTATTAAAACTTTTGATGTTACAACCTTAGCTAATGTAGCTATAATCACTTCTGAATATATATTAGAAGATATTTTAGAACACCTAAGCATAATTAAAATTGCCAAAGCCGTAGAAGAACTAGAAAGTGATGATGCAACTGACTTAATCAAGCGTTTTGAAGAATTAAATCCACAAAAAACCCTAGCTATTTTAAACCGCTTAAGTTCAGAAGATAAAGAAGAAATCTTACGCCTTAAAAATTATGATGAAAATACAGCTGGTGCATATATGCAAACTGAATTTTTCACTGCTTTTATCAATGAAAGTATAGAAAAAGCGATTAAAAGATATAGGATTTTAAAACATTCTGGACAAGTAGATCAAATTTTTCAAGTATATATTGTAGATGAAAAGGGCAAGCTTTGTAATTCTATCAATTTAAGTGATCTTTTACTATGGGATTTTAAGCTTAGTTTTGCAGATATTATAAAAAATAATCATGAAAAATACAAAAGTTACTATGTAAAAGATTATGATGATATACAAAAAGCCATTAATATGGTTGAAGATTATGATTTAAGTGTTTTGGCTGTTATAAATGATGATGGAATACTTTTAGGAAGAATTACTTATGATGATATCCATGATCTTATTCAAGAAAATGCAACTGAGCAAATTTATAACTTAGCCGGAGTAGATGCTGATGTTGAAGAAGAAAGTGCTTTTAAAGCAGCTAAAGCTAGAGCTTTTTGGTTATTAATCAATCTTACTACTTCACTAATTTCAGCTAATATCATAAGTCTTTTTTCAGGAGAAATAGAACAACTTGTTGCATTAGCTATTTTAATGCCTATAGTAGCTTCTATGGGCGGCAATACAGGTTCGCAAGCTTTAGCTGTAACCGTGCGTAAATTATCTTTAAATGAAGTTGATTTTAAAGATGCTAAAAAAGTTATTTTAAGAGAGAGTGGAATTTCTTTATTAAATGGATTTACATTTGCTATTATAATGAGTATAATAGCTTTTATATGGTTTAAAACAGCTATGCTAGGAGTTGTTATAGCTTTATCCATGCTAATTAACTTAGCTTTAGCTGGTTTTGTGGGTTCTTTTGTGCCCTTAACTTTAAAAAAATTTAAGATAGACCCTGCAGTTGGTTCAAGTGTAGTTATCACTGCAATCACTGATGGGCTTGGTTTTTTTAGCTTTTTGCTCTTAGCAAAAATGATATTACTATAAGGAGAAAAAGTGATAAATATAAAATATAAAGAAAAAGATATTCCTTTATTAGGTGATGAACTAGAAGTAGGTGATGAAGCCCCAAGACTTACTTTAAAAACAAAGAATTTAGCTCCTGTTGAAATCGCACCTCCTGGAAAAACACAAATTTTATTATCTATGCCAAGTTTAGACACCCCTGTTTGTTCTAAACAGGCAAAAGAAACAAATAAAAGACTTGCTTCTATGAAAAATATAGAAGTTATCATTATAAGCATGGATTTACCTTTTGCGGCTGATAGATTTTGTGCAACCGAAGGAATTAGTAATATCATAGTAGCAAGTGATTTTGCTTTTAAAGAATTTGGTTTAAAATATGGAACACTAATTGGAGAGAGTATTTTTGCAGGACTTTTAGCAAGGGCTGCATTTGTAGTAAAAGATGGAAAAATAGTCTATAAACAATTTGTTGAAGAATTAATGGGTAAAATAGACTTTAAAGACTTAGAACTTTTTATGCATAAAACCTATGGTTACCCTTTAAATTAGGTTTCAAAGTTGGTAACCACAAATTCTTCTTCTTTAGGTGCTTCAATAAAACAAGATTTTTCTTTTAAAAATAACAAATCCACATGTCCTACTGGTCCGTTTCTATTTTTACCTATAATAAGCTCAGCTTTCTCTTGAACAGGATTTGGCATAAATTTTCTTTCATAAGTTTTTCCTTCATTTTTTGCTTTGTTTTCCCGCTCTTTTTCCTCTTGCTCTCTATAAACCTCATCTCTATAAACAAATAAAATTGTATCTGCATCTTGCTCTATAGCTCCACTCTCTCTTAAATCACTAAGCATAGGGCGTTTATTAGCTCTGCTTTCTAGTGAGCGATTAAGCTGAGAAAGAGCTACAACTGGCATATTTAATTCTCTTGCTAAAAGTTTTAAACCTCTTGAAATTTCACTAACTTGCAAATGCCTATCACTAAATGTAGAATTACTCATCATAAGACCTATATAATCAACCACACAAAGTTCTATACTTTCATCTTGAGCTTTGATTTTTCTTAAAATTGAGCGAATATCAGCTATACTTGCATAACCACTATCATAAATATATAAATTTTTTTGCGCATACTCATTACAAGCATCACCCACCCTACTCCATTCATCATCATTTAAGTCTGCTATGAGTATTTTTTGCAAAGGTATAGAAGTTTTTGCACTAATCAATCTTTGCATGATTTGTGTTGCTGGCATTTCTAAAGAAAACATCACAACGCCTTTGTTTTGTCTTAAAGTTTTTTCAATAAAATTTAAACAAATTGTAGTTTTTCCCATGCCAGGTCTTGCAGCCACAATAACAAGATCACCTGGCTTAAAACCTTTTGTCATTTTATTAAGCTCACTAAAACCTGTATCAAGTCCTAAAATATCTTTATTTTCAGATTCTTTCAATTTTTTAAATTCCTCCATTAATTCAGACATAACCATGGTTACATCTTTAATACTATTACTATTTATACGATTAGTAAGATTAAAAATTTCCTTACCTATTTCATCAGAAATTTGTGAAATGCTTTTATCTTCATTAACCCTTGTTGGTATGGTATAGGCAAAATTTAAAAGTTGGCGTCTTATGGATTTTTCTTTTAATTCTTGAGCATATTTACTAACATCTGCGATAGAAGTAGTAGCCAAAACTTCATTTAAAATTTGCTCATCAATTTTTTTATGTTTTTTAATAAAACTAGCACTTATTGGCTCACCAGCATTTACACAAGCTAAAATAGCTTTATATATATCTTGATGCGCCTTAAGTGAAAAATCGTTTATCTCAATATCCGAAGAAATACTAAAAAAAGAATCCTCACTATAAATACAAGAACTTAAAATTGCTCTTTCTAAATCTAAATCAAAATGCTCATTATTTTGAATCATTAATCACTCCTATAAATTTAAAAACAAATCAGTTGATAAATATCTTTCTGCTGTATCATTTAGCATTGTTAAAACTTTTTTATTAGGATTTGCTTTTGCAATTTGTGCTCCAACATATACATTTGCTCCACTTGAAATCCCTGCCATTACCCCAATTTTTCCAAGATCTAAGGCTGTATTTATAGCATCATCATTACTTACACAAATTATTTCATCTATGATTTTTTGATTTAAAATTTTAGGGATAAAATTTGCCCCTATGCCTTGAATTTTATGACTTGATGCTATATTTTGACTCAAAAGTGGAGAAGATGCTGGCTCTATGGCAATAATTTGAATTTGAGGATTTTTTTCTTTTAATACCTCTGCTACCCCACTAATTGTTCCACCTGTTCCAAAACCTGCAACAAAGATATCAACATCTGGTAAAGTATTTAAAATTTCTAAAGCTGTATTTTTCTTATGTGCATTTTTATTGTTTATATTTTCAAACTGACTTACCATAAAAGAATTTGGAATTTGTTTTAAAAGCTCATTAGCTCTATCAAGTGCTCCTTGCATACCTTTACTTGGTTGAGTAAGTTCTAAATTTGCACCAAAAAAACTCATCATCTTTCTACGCTCTATACTCATAGATTCAGGCATAACTATAACTAATTTTAATTTTAAACTCGCACAAATCATCGCTAAGGCTATACCGGTATTCCCACTAGTTGCTTCTATGATAGTAGTTTCTTGATTGATATCGCCATTATCTAGTGCTTGTTTTATCATCTCTATAGCTGCTCTATCTTTTATAGAATGACTTGGATTGAAATATTCACATTTGCCATAAAGATTAGAAGCAAATTCTTTTAAGGAAATAATTGGGGTATTACCTATACAATCTAAAATGCTATTGTAAATTTGCATATCATTCCTTTTAATATTTTTGAAACAATATCAAAAGAAAATTAATGTTTTATAATGAAGAATTTACGCAAAAGTTTTTAGCTTTTGCGTAAATTAAAGAATTATTTTTTAGCTTTTTTAGCAGCTTTTGCAGCAGCAACTGCATCTTTAAGATTTTTACCTGCTTTAAATTTAGCAACTTTAGTAGCAGGGATTTTGATTTTAGCACCAGTGCTTGGAACTCTAGCTTCTCTAGCAGCTCTTTCAGCTACAGAAAAAGTACCAAAACCTATAAAACTAATGCTATCACCTTTTGCTAAAACATCAGTAATAGTAGCAATCACTGCATCAGTAGCTGCAGTTGCGTCTTTTTTAGTTAGCCCTGAAGTTTGAGCAACTTGAGTAATAAATTCTGCTTTAGTCATAAAAAGCTCCTTGTTAAAATAATGATTTTTAAAGTTTAACACATTTATCAAGCTTTTGCAAGGGTTTTTATAATGTAAAAATAAAATTTTATATTTTTTGCAATTCTTTTGCTAAATTTATCACCATAGCAGGTTTTAAATCTTTCATGCATTTATGATGTTTTAAAGGACAAATTTTTTGCATACAAGGCATACAAGCTAAATTTAAATGCGCTATTGTAGCATTTTCTTGCCAAGGTGATGTTTGGCTGAATTTAGTCGAGCCAAAAATAGCTATGGTTTTTACCCCATAAACTGCACCTATATGCATAGGCCCGCTATCATTTGTGATGAGTAAATCAAGCATAGATATATTTTTACAAAGAGTAAAAATGCTGGTTTTTCCGCATAAATTTTTAGCTTTTATACCATCTTTTAATAATAAATTTTCTATGCTATCGCAAATTTCTCTCTCACTTTTTACTCCAAAGATTAAAATTTTATGAGTTGAGCTAAATTCTTTTGCTACCCTTGCAAAATAACTTGCTTCCCATCTTTTTGCACTTCCAAAATGTGCGCCTGGGTTTATACCTAAAATTTTTTGAGTTGATTTTGCTTTAATAGGGAGTTTTAAAGCATTTGAAGTGGCTTTAAAATTTAAGGCTTTTTCTATGAAATTTAAGTATTTTAAGACTTGATGTTCTTCTTTTAAAGTGTTTTTGTCAAAATAAAATCTTTTTTTGGCTTTGATTAAATTTAAGATAATCTTACTTGAAAATGCCGAGCGAAACGAAAAAGCTAAATCAAATTCACCAAGGCTTTTTCTAGCTTGCAAAATTTGCTTGTATCTTTGTTTTTTATTTTCCACTAAAACTTGGGCGTTTTCAAAGCGTTTAAAAAGCTCTGTGCTTACAAAAGAACCATAAAACATAAATTTAGCTTCGGGGTATTTTTCTTTTATAGCATAAATAGCCGCACTAGCCATAACGCTATCTCCAAGCCAAGTAGGAAGGTTGATAAAAATATTCATGATTTTCCTTAAAAAAGATATAATTTTAACATAAATTTCAAAGAGTTAAAATGAGTAAAATTTCAATAATACTTCCAACATATAATGTAGAAAAATACATAGCAAGAGCATTAAATAGCTGTATAAATCAAAGCTTTAAAGATATAGAAATAATTGTAGTAGATGATTTTGGAAGTGATAAAAGTATAAATATAGCAAAAGAATATGCTAAAAAAGATAAAAGAATTAAAATAATACATAATGAAAAAAATCTAGGAACTTTTGCAAGTAGAAATATAGGAGTATTAAATTCAAATTCAGAATTTATAATGTTTTTAGATCCTGATGATTATTTAGAATTAAATGCGTGTGAGTTGGCTATAAATACAATGCTTGAAAACAAAGTGGATATGATAATTTTTGATGCTTATGTTCATAGAGTAAAATTTAAAAAATTTTATAGATTTAAAAATGATGAGTGTTTTAAAAAAAATGAATTTTTGGAATTTTTGCTTAATCAAAAGCATTTTTGCTGGAGTGTTTGGGCTAAGCTTTATAAAAAAGAAATTTTGCTTGAAATTTTTGAATTTTTCAATATAAAAGAAAAGCTTTGTTATGGAGAAGATGTGCTTTTTAATTATGTAAATTTTGTTTTTTGTGAGAATTTTTTTGTTTCAAAAAAGTGCTTTTATCATTATGAATTTAATGAATTTGGAAGATATGAAAATAAAAATAAAGAAATTTTATGGCAAAATTATATGGATAAAAAAAGAAGTTTTGAGCTTATAAAGCAAATTTCAAATAATTTTCAATGTGAAGAATTTAATGAAAAAATATTTGAAAATTTAGAACAAGAGATTGATGCTTTAAGGAGTAGAAATGAAACAAGAAATCAGTAGTTTTTGGTATACACCTAAAGGATATAAAGGTATAGGTTTAATGGAGCTTTTATCTATAAAATCTTTTATAGATAATGGATATAAATTTATACTTTATACTTATAATTTAGATGATAAAATTTTTAATAAATTAAATGAAATTTTTGATGATTTTGAATTAAAAGATGCAAATGAAATAATACCTTTTGAAAATTATTTTAGTGATGATAGAAGTGCTGGAGTAGCTGCATTTAGTGACTATTTTAGATTTAATATGTTGTATAAGCGGGGGGGGGTATGGGTTGATCTTGATATGATATGTTTAAATAATATAAATTTAGAACAAGATTATATATTTTCTCAAGAAATAGATAATGATGAAAATAAATCAAGAATCACAACTTCTTTTTTAAAATTTCCAAAAGAAAGTGAATTTGGTAAAAATTTAATAATACAAGCTAAAAACATAATAAATAATCAAAAATTAATTAAGTGGGGAATAATTGGACCATGGTTTTTAGCAGAACAAGTAAAAAAATATAATTTAGAAAATTATTCTTGGGATTATAAAAAAACTTGTCAAATTCCTTGGCCAAAAGCAAAAGATTTTATAAAAAATAATGCTATCTATGATGATAAACAACCATTTTTACATTTATTTTCAGAAATGTGGAATACTTATAATATAAATAAAAATTATTTTTATAAAAAAGGAATTTATGGACAATTACTAAAAAAACACAATATGCAAGATTTGATAAAAGAATTAGATTATAAATTTACTTTTAAAGATAGATATTATTTTATTTTTAAAGTAAAATACTATATAAGACATCCTAAAAGAATTTTCAAAAACAATATTTAATTAAGTATATTTTCCCATTTTTTCATTATAACTTCTTTGCTAAATTTTGATTTGACTATATTTTTAGCATTTTCTCCATAAGTTTTTCTTAGATTTTCATCATTCATTAAAATGCAAAGTTTATTTGCAAATTCATTTAAGTTATTATCTTCTATCAAAAAACCACTTTTTTCATTTTCTATTATATCGCTAGGTCCAGTATCTATATCAAAAGCTATGCTTGGCAGTCCATAACTAGCACTTTCTATTAATACCATAGGAAATCCTTCATAATAACTACACATTGCATAAATGCTAGCATTTAAATATTCTTTTTCTATTTCTTTTGTAAAAGGTTTTAATATTATATTTTTTAAATTTTTATTCTTTATTTTTTGTTCTATATTTATTTTATTTTCACCTTCTCCAACTATAGTTAAAGTCCAATTTTTATATTTTTCATTTTTTTGAATTATTTCCCAAATATCAATTAATCTTAAAAAGCCTTTTTCATCATTTTGCGTGAATCTTCCTATACTTAATATGTTTTTTTGTTCATAATTTGTATTTTTATCTGAAATAAAATGTAAAAAATTTGGTATGACATGAATATTTTTATGATATTTTTCCCATTCTTTAATTTGTTTATTGGATAAAACAGTTAAGGTATCGAAATATTTCAACTTTCTTAATAAATCTTTGGAATAATATATAAAATTACCATGCATAATTTGAATAGATTTAGAATTTTTAATAGTTGATTTATTAAGTAAAAAATAATTATTATTAATCACTATATCATATTTTAAAATAAGTTTTTTTATCTTTCTATTTTGAAATATGTTTTTTATCATTTCACAAAAACATTTATATTTAAATATGAATTTAAATAATGTATATAATAGAATATTTTTTTTATATTTTCTATACATATCTTTGTTTATGTAATGGAAGTATTTATTATTTAAAAAATACACATTGATTTCTTCATCAAGATCAAAAAATAATTCATTTTTTCTATAAACGCTAAGTATATCAACTTGATACATTTTTGATAAGCAATTTGCTAAATTGCTTACAACCCTAGAAACACCTCCTTTTAAGGTTATATCTATATCTATAATTAGAATTTTCACATTTATCTCCAAGAGTTAAAAATATAATATAATTATATTACAAATTACTTTTGAAAAGGTTTATTGTGTCAAAAATTTCTATCATACTACCAACCTATAATGTAGAAAAGTATATTGCCAGAGCATTAGAAAGTTGTATAAATCAAAGTTTTAAAGATATAGAAATCATTATAGTAGATGATTGTGGAAGCGATAAAAGTATAGAGATAGCTAAAGAATATGCCAGCAATGATAAAAGAATTAGTATATTACATAATAAAGAAAATTTAGGATTACTAAAAGCAAGATATGAAGGTGTTAAAGTAGCAACTTCCCCCTATATCATGTTTTTAGATCCTGATGATTATTTGGAATTAAATGCTTGTGAACAATGTGCAACATTGTTAAACAATGAATTAGATTTTATATGGTTTAATTTTATATATGATACTTGTGATGGCATTAAAAAAGATATTTTTTTGGAAGATAATCTTTTTTCTATAAATAATTATTGCAAATATATTTTAAATAAAAAAAATACTTGTCATTGGAATCTTTGTTCAAAAATAATTAAAGTAGATATATATAAAAAAGCATTTATATATACAGAAAATCTAAATATAAGATTAACTATGGCAGAAGATGCATTAATATATTTTTTTATAATTTTAAATTGTAAAAAAATAGCTACCAGTTCACTACATATATATCATTATTACCAAAATTACGAAAGCTCTACCAATACCAACGATATAATAAAAATTCAAAAGAATTTAGATGATGAAAAGGAAGTTATTAATTTTTTATCCTCATATTTAAAATACAATAAACATATAAGTAAAAATATACTCATATTTTTAAAAACTATAATTATTCAATTAAAAATAAATAGATTAAATAGAAAAATAAAATATGATAGATTAAAGTATTGTTATGTTGTATATAAATATAAAAAAATAATTAATAAACAAATTCTACAAAAATATTATAAGTTTGTTAATTTTTTAGTTTTAAAGAATATACAAAAATAATCCTTTAATTTCCATTACTACACCGATATATAATTATGGGATTAGAATTTATAAAAAGACCTAAACTTAGAAACTTTTTTGAAGATGATAAAGAACAAGATATAATCTCTTTTACCTCAACTCATACCTCTAATAAAAATACAAAAATAATTAATAAAGAAACTATAAAATTAAATTTTATACAAATTCAAAAAGATACACAAAAACAAATATATAAAATATAAATAATTTATTAGTTTAAGAATTACCAAATTATATAACACATTTTTTAAATTATGATGATTATTTTTTAGATAATTGCATAAAACTTTATATAAAACAGATAATAGAAAAAGATTTAGATATTTATGTTTATAATTTTGAAAAATTTCTAAAAAAGCAATGAATAATACTTTCTGTTTTAATAAAACATTTCTTGCAAACAAAAGCATTGAAATTCTTATAAAAATAAATATATAATTTTGCTTTTACTTGGATCATAGTAGTTTTTAAAACAATTATGCTAAATAAATGTAATCTTCGCTTTACATATAGAATATATCATAAAGAACTAATTTCAAAACTATATTACTTTGCTTAACTAAGAAAGTTTTTTTATATCAATGCAGCTAAAAAGAGAAACTTTATGTATTTTTTGATAATAAAAACTAAAAAACTTCCTTTAAAAAATATACAACAATCTATAAAAAACCTAAAAATACTAAACCACATTATACATTAGACATTTAAAGAAATAATCTTATTTTTTAATAAAATTTGGTAATAGTCTGAATATTTTATATTGGATTTTTGATATCTTATAGGGCTTTAATTTTTTAAGTTTCTCTTTAACATATAAAGGATCTTTGCTAAATTTTTCAACCTTAAATGCATTTTTGATATAAAAATATAAGATAGCATTTTTTAACAATGAAGAAATTTCTTTATCATGATAATTTTCTATAAATCGCACTAATTCTAAACTAGTTTGCACCCAACTAGCACATTTAAAATACTCTTTTGCCAAAGTTGCATTTTCTTCAAATGCAATAAATATATCTTTAAAATATGGAAGTATATTATCTTTAGTAATTTTTTTATCTTGATTTGTCAAAGAATTTGCTCGAATTCTATAATAATAAAATACTTTAGGATAAACATAAATACTCTTAGCTTGTGAAAAAAGCAAAATTCCAAATAAATGATCTTCAGCAAAAATATAGTCTCTAAATTTCATTTTTTTGTCTTTCATATAATCAAAATTAATCATACCACTCCAAGCAAAAGCAAAATCTTTTATTTTATTTTTCCTTAGAAACTTAAGCCACTCTATAGGATTTATTCTGCATTCTTTTTTTATATCAATATCTTTTAAACGACTATGATACTTAAAATAACTTTCTTCCATATCATGATATTCAATACTATCAAACCACACCACATCTACCCCATCCATTCTAGAAACACATTCTTCTATGCAGTTTAATTCCCAATAATCATCAGAATCTAAAAAGATAATATAATCTATACCAGGATAAGTAAAGCTAGTTAAATCTTGTTCATCATTAAAAGCTTTATAACTTTTATATATAGTGTATATTTCATAAGGATTATTACCTTCTATATTAAATTCTATTAAAGAATTTTCTTTTATAGCTTGAGTTTTATTTTTGAGTTTATATTCTCCACTAAAATATTCTATACCTACATTTCTAGCTGTACTTAACCCTCCATTTTTTTTATCAAAAAGAGTGATTCTTTTATCTTTTAGGGTGTATTCTTTTGCGATATTGAGTGAGTTTTCATCAGTGCTGCCATCATTTACTAGTATGATTTCTAAGTTAGTATAGCTTTGATTAATTACACTATCTAAACATTCTTTTAAATATTTTTCTACATTGTATATGGGGATTACTACGCCTACTTTTTTCATAAATACATAACCTTAATTATTTTTGATATTATATCAAAAAACTTTTTAGGAATATATATGCAAACACAACAAAACAATTCTTTAATTTATAATACTTTAACAAAAAAATTAAGCTCATTTATACCCATAAAATCAACAAGAAGAAAATTAAGAAATCATATCCAGTATAAGTTAGAACACCCTAAAGTAGCTAGTTATCTTTTAATTAATTATATTAATCCTTTTTTAGAAGAAAAAATTTCTCATTTTGATTTTGAAAAAAAACATTACTTTGAAAATGATAAAATCATTTGGCAATTTTGGTACCAAGGTAAAGATCAAGCTTCGCCTATGATACAACAATGCTTTAACTCGATACAAAGTCAAATGAAAGATGACTACACAATCATCATTTTAGATAAAGATAATATAAAAGATTACCTTGATTTTCCACCATTTGTTATAGAAAAATTAGAAAATAATTTTTTTGGAGAAAAAACTATAACTTTTTTTTCAGATCTTTTAAGAGTATGTTTGCTTGCAACTTATGGTGGTATATGGTGTGATGCAAGTATATTTTTAAGCTCTAAAATTCCTAGTGAGCTTTGCAATAAAGATTTTTTTACCTTTGAAAGATCAAAAACAAAACCTTGCAAAGAAAAATTAGAAGAATTTATTAAAAGTGGATATTTTTCTTATGGGTATTTTAACTGGAATGATGATTTTAAAGTTAAAATGCTAAGTAGTTTTATGATAGCAAAAGCAAGCAATACTTTTATTCAAGCTTTAAAAGATATTTTAATAAATTATTGGAAAAATGAGCAATCAAATGAAAATCACTATTATTTTGCACTGCATATCACCTTTGAACTTTTAAAAGAACATGGCTTTACAAATGATGTTTATAAAAATATGAGCGATATAGAATGCCATTTATTACAATTTAACGCCAAAGAAAAATTTAATCCAGCTCTTTGGGAAGAAATTCAAAAACAAAGTTTTTTACACAAACTCACGCATTTTAAATCCATAAAAAAAGATTCAATGATAGATAAAATCATCTTACAAAGTTGATTTTATCTAAAAATACCTTTTATTTTTTGCCAAAACTTCCAAAGATCATAAGGAATTCTTGTTTTAATATATGGTATGATAATAGGTAATTTTTCCTTTAAATTTAAAGGATCTTTTTTAAATTTTTTAATCATCAAAGCCTTTTTTACATAAAAAGGCAAAAAAGTCTCTTTTATAGCTAATGCATTTTCGCTTTTTTGATCTTTAAAAAATTCTATCAACTCTAAAGCTGTTGTCATCCTACTTGCTGCTTTTAAATAGTTTTTTGCCTCTTTAGCATTTTCTCCAAAAAATTCATATAAATCTTTAAAATACTCTGATACATTTGCCTTTGTAACTTTTTTATCATGATTTGATATACTATTTGCTCTCAAACGACATAAATACAATCTTTTAGGAAAAATATAAATACTATTAGCACAGCTAAATAAAACCATACCAAAATGTATATCTTCATTAATGATTTTATTGATGAATTTAAGTTTTAATTGTTTTAAAAATGAAAATTCTATCATACCACCCCAACTAAATGAAATATCTCTAGAACCTACTTTTATAGCCTGCTTGGCATAGTCTTTTGGAGTGATAATGCATTCTTGAGTAAAATTAAAAATATTCATCCTTGTCTTTTGACCCTTATCTTCTATACCATCATCATAAATACATGCATGATCAAACCACAATACATCTACATTTTGCATTCTTACAACGCATTCTTCTATGCAGCTTAATTCCCAATAATTATCAGAATCTAAAAAGATAATATAATCAATCTTTGGAATTTCTAGTTTATCATTCACTAAAGCATTTTTATGCTTATAAATTTTATAAATATTTTGTGGATTATTACCAACAATCTTAAAAATATTTAATTCATTTTCTTTTTCGGTATATTGTATTTCATATTCGCCATAAAAAAATTCTATACCTACATTTCTAGCACTGCTTAAACCACCATTTTTTTTATCAAAAAGAGTTATTCTTTTATCTTTTAAAGTGTATTCTTTTGCTATGTTAAATGAGTTTTCATCAGTGCTGCCATCATTTACTAATATGATTTCTAAGTTAGTATAGCTTTGATTAATTACACTATCTAAACATTCTTTTAAATATTTTTCTACATTGTATATGGGGATTACTACGCCTACTTTTTTCATACTTTATCTCCAAGTCACTTTTTCATTTTTTATAGTTTCAAGATAAATTTGATGATTAATCTCAAGCATATTTTTGCTATTTTCTTCATGGTAAATATGATAAGCTAAGGCATTAAATTTAAGCCTTTTAAACACTCCATCATTAAATAAAAATCTAGCCACAAACTCGCTATCTTCTCTGCCCCAGCCTATAAATTTTTCATTAAATCCTTTAATAGCTTCAAAATCACTTTTATAAAAACTCATATTGCAAGTTTTACTACCTTTAACAAGTTGTGATTTTTTAAAAAACTTCTTAGTTAGCTTTGAAAATTTATATACACATTTAGCTAAAAAAACGCTTCTTTGATTTTTAAAACCCTTTTTATTAAAAGCCAAGCTAAAATCATTTTTGCTTAAAAGTTCTTTGCTTTCTTTTTCGTTTAAAATAGTTCTTGAGCCTTGCAAGATGGTTTTTAAACTAGCAAATTTTAAATGATCTTTGATAAAGTTTTTTTCTAAAATCATATCCCCATCGATTAAAACAATATATTCACTATTTGAAGCTCTGATTGCTTTATTGCGACTTGCTGCGGCACGAAACCCCTCATCTTCTTGCCAAATATGCTCTAACTTACAAGGAAAATCTTTTTGATAAGCTTGTATAAGCTTAGCTGTATCTTCTTTGCTTCCATCATCTGCTATCAAAACCTCATCTGGCAAAGGCTCTAAGTTTTTAACGCTATCAAGCACCAAAGCAAGTCTTTCTTTTTGATTATAAGTTGTAATGATTAAAGCACAAGTTTTTGGCTTTTGCCTTTTTAGCTCATATAATTTCATATATTTAAAAAAAGCTCCCAAAGCATTGCAAGTACTTATGATAAAGCCTTTATAGCCATAAAAAATTCCCTTTTTTAAAATGTAATTTCTAAAAAAAGTCCAAATTCCTCTTAACAAAGCCTTACAAACACTACTTTCTTTATGTAAATTTTGCAAAGCCCAAAGCTTAGAATATTTTTGAAGCTTATCTAGCAAACCATCGATATCATCAAATGCAAAATGCCTCAAACCATTTTGCAACTTAATCTTTTTGCTATCTTCATGTAAAATCAAACTCTCATGCACCAAATTTTCATTAAAACTAGTATGGGTTTTATTAAACACTCGCATTATATAATCAGGCCACCACCCACAAGCTTTAATCCACTCTCCATCATATAAATTTTCTCTTGGTAAAGCTATGATATTTTCTTTACTAACTTCAATCTGCTCTAATTCTTGCAAAAATTCTTTCTTAGCAAGCTCATCTGCATCAATATTAAAAATCCAATCATTACTAGCATAGCTTATGGCTAAATTTTTCAAAGGCCCAAAGCCTATAAATTTATGCTGATAAATCTTGATATTTTTATAACTTTTACTAAATTCATAAGCGATTTTCAAAGTATCATCATTGCTATCATTTTCTATTAAAACTATCTCGCCAAATTCTTTCAAAGACTCCAAACAAGCCCTTAAAGTCTTTTGTGCGTTTTTAACTATCATTATCACGCTAATTTGTTTTAAATCCATTTTATATCCTACAAATACAACTCATGATTGTATCTTTTAAATCTCTTATGAAAGAAAAAATACTCATCAGGTTTAAATTTAATCATCTCTTCACAACATTTTGCTTGGTATTTTGTAAGCTCTTCTACACTTGCCTTACTTGCATCTAAAGCCTTAAAAGTTTTTACAAAAAATTTCTCATCTTTTTGATACACAAAACAAGGTAAAATCATAGCTTGTGTTTTTTTAGCAAGCACACTTGCACCTGCTATGAAATTCACATCTTGATTAAAATACTTTATTTTTATGCTTTCATTATCTACTGCATCTTGATCGGTTAAAATTCCAAGCGATCTACCTTCTTTTAAGGCTTTTAGCATTTTTTTAAGCCCGCCTTTTTTTTCTATAAGCTCTATGTTAAATTGCGTGCGATTTTTGCTTAAAATTTTATCCATTATCATACTATCAAGCGCTCTTCCAACTATAGAAATTCCTTGAAATTTAGCCCCAAAAGACAAAGCCAAAAGCTCCCAGTTACCATAATGAGCCGTAGTTACGATCAAAGGCTTTTTACTTTGCATTATATTTAAAATTTGCTCCTCATCATCAAAGCAAATTTTATTGATAATTTCTTCTTTGCTTGCATTTTGATTTTTGATAAAATCAATCCCAAATTTAGCAAAATTTTTATAGATATTAAGGCTAGTTTCATCACGCCATTTTTGATCTTTTTCAGGAAAACAAATTTTTAAGTTTATATCAATGATTTTGCGGTGTCTATAGTTTAATTTATAAGTAATTAAAGCAACCAAATTTGCAAAAGAGTTTAAAAGCTTTGAGGGTAAAATCTTCACAAGCACTTTTAAAATATAAAAAAGGCTTAAATACACATAATTTATCATTTTTCTAAAAGCTCACAAGCAAGTTTAAAAATATCTTTTTCATCAATATTTTGTATGCAAAAATCACTCTTATCTATATGTTTTGAATGCAGTATTTTTTTACCTGCATTGATTGTTTTATTAATATTTGTTTCATAAGCATTTCTTTGACTAGGAGTAGCACCAAAAATCGTTATAGAAGGTTTATTTAGTGCAAAAGCTAAATGAGTTGGTCCGCTATCATTCCCGATAATCAAATCACTTGCCTTAGTTAAAGCACAAAGCTCACTTAGGCTTAATTTTGGCGCAAGTTCTATTTTTAAATGTTTTAAATTTAAAATTATATCTTTAGCAAAATTAAATTCCTTCACATTACCCCAGCCAAGTATGATTTTTGCACTAGTAAAATGCTCTAAAAGCATTCTACAAAGTAGTATCAAACGCTCTTTTGGATAAATTTTATTAAGCATAGACGATCCTACATGTATAAGTATATTAGGTGTGCTTTCATTTAAAGAAAGCCTTTGCTCTAACTCTTCTTTTAGCTCATCATCTATACTAAAACAACTTTGTTTTAACTCTATATCACTATGGTCAAAATGCTCATTTAATACATAAGCTACCAAAGAAAGATTACGCACGATAATATTTTCTTCATAATTACACGCAAATTTATGCGTATAAAAATTACTTGCAAAACTTTCTTTTATACTTTCTTGATCAAAACCAAAAGTATTTGCACATAAAAATCTACTTACTAATGCTGATTTAATCAAGCCTTGCAAATCAATCACAACATCATATTTATTTTGTCTTGCCTCAAAAAGCATAGCAAAAACTTCTTTGAATTTTCTATCTTTTAAAGGCAGGGCATATACTTCATTAATCATTGGATGATCTTGTAATAATCCTGCAAATTTTGCATCCACAAACCAATCAATACTTGCCTTAGGACAATGTTTTTTTATAAATTGCAAAACAATTACAGCATGGATGATATCTCCAAGTGCGGATAATTTAACCAAACCTATTTTCATATGCTACTTTATTTTTGAATTTTCTGTTATGATTTTAACAAAGATTTTTTTAAAAAAAGGTTTATCATGCAAGAATATATTTGTGTTTTTGATTGCGAGAGTATTGTTGATGTTGAGCTTGCTAAGCATGTTTATGGTTTTAGTGGTGATGATTTAAGCATTAGTAAGCAAGCTTTAGAAAGACAAAAAGAAGAAAGCGGAAGCGAGTTTTTACCTTTGTCTTTTCATAAAGTTGTAAGCATTTGTGCAGTAATTGCAGATAAATTTGGAAATTTCATCAAAGTCAATAAAATCAAAGGTGAAAATGAAAAACAAATGCTAGAAGAATTTTTTACCTTCATCGAAAAACACCAACCCCGTTTAGTGAGCTTTAATGGCAAAAGCTATGATATGCCCTTACTTGTTTTAAGAGCGCTAAAATACAATATAAACGCAAGTGCTTATTTGGACGCAAGCGATAAATGGAACAATTACAAAAGCAAATTTATGGAAAATAAACATTGTGATTTATTAGAATCTTTAGGAAGTTTTGGGCAAAAAGGCTTTAAACTCGACATACTTTGTGCTATGGCAGGACTTCCTGGAAAATACGATGTACATGGAAATGAAGTATTAGAGCTTTTTTATGAAAATAAACTAGAAAAAATTCATGAATATTGTGAGAGTGATGTATTAAACACCTATATGTTATTTTTAAAATACGAACTTATTAAAGGCAATTTAACCCATGAAGATTATCTTAATATTTTAGAACATTTTAAAGATGAGCTTTTGCAAAAACATAGCGAAAAAAGCTATCAAAAACCATTTTTAGAGGCTATAGAAAAAGAAAAGAGCAAGTTTTAAATTAATTAAGAAAAGTATATTAAAATAACTATTATTAAATATCACAAAAAGGATAAAAATGAAAATTTTAATCACTGGCGGTGCAGGTTATATAGGCTCTCATACTTTAAAACAATTTTTAGAAACAAATCATGAAATTTGTGTTTTAGATAATCTTTCAAAAGGTAGCAAAAAAAGTTTAGATGAACTTTCTAAAATCAGATCTTTTAAATTTTTTGAGCAAGATTTAAGCGATTATGCAGGGGTTAAAAAGCTTTTTGAGCAAGAAAAATTTGATGCAATCGTGCATTTTGCAGCTAGTATTGAAGTGCCTGAGAGTATGGAAAATCCTTTAAAATACTATATGAATAATACTGCAAATACCAGTAATTTAATCCAAACATGTTTAGAAACAGGGGTTAAAAAATTCATTTTTTCATCAACTGCAGCTACTTATGGTGAGCCAGATACTCCCGTTGTTAGTGAAGAAAGTCCTCTAGCACCTATTAATCCTTATGGACAAAGTAAATTAATGAGTGAAAAAGTCTTACAAGATGCAAACATGGCAAATCCTGAATTTAAATACTGCATTTTAAGGTATTTTAATGTAGCGGGTGCTTGTATGAGTTATCCTATAGGACAACGCTATCCAAAGGCTACTTTACTTATAAAAGTTGCTGCTGAAGTAGCCACAGGAAAAAGAGAAAAACTTTATATTTTTGGAGATGATTATAATACTAAAGATGGAACTTGCATTAGAGATTTTATCCATGTTGATGATATTTCAAGTGCACATTTAGCTGCTTTAGAATATTTAGAAAACAATGAAAGCAATATTTTTAATGTTGGCTATGGGCATGGCTTTAGCGTAAAAGAAGTTATTACTGCTATGAAAAAGGTTAGTGGGGTTGATTTTAAAGTTGAAATTGCACCAAAAAGAGCAGGCGATCCTTCTGTGCTTATTTCAAATGCTAATAAAATTAGAAGCTTAACTTCATGGAAGCCAAAATACGATGATTTAGAGTTAATCTGCAAAAGTGCTTATGAGTGGGAAAAGCAGTGTTAAAAAAACTTTTTTTCATACTCAATGCTCATGATAAAAGATTTTTATTTGCTTTACTAATTTTTTCTATTTTTATAGGATTTATAGAAAGCTTTGCTATTTCTTTGATCATGCCTTTTGTCTCAGTAGCAAGCAATTTTGAGCTTTTAGAAAAAAGTTCTTATTTTAAGCCTATATATGAGTATTTAAATTTACCAAGTTATAAAATTATTGCTTATTTTGGCTGTATATTAATCGCTTTTTATATTTTTAGAGCTTTTTTAAATGCCTTTTATTTTCATTTGCTTGCACGCTTTTCTAAAGGACGTTATCATAGCATTGCTTGTCGAATTTTCAACAAATATTTACATCTTGAGTATGAAAATTTTACCGATAAAAGCCAATCAGAACTTTTAAAAACTATTACTCAAGAAGTATTTCATTTAAGCACACTAATAAGTGCATTTTTGCTTATGCTAAGTGAAAGTTTTGTTGTATTTTTACTTTATACTTTATTGCTAATTATAAACTATAAAATCACCCTAGCTTTAAGTGCTTTTTTGCTTTTAAATGCTTTTATTTTGATTAAAATTCTCTCACCCCTAGTAAAAAAAGCTTCCATAGCTAGAGAAGAAGCGATGAAAAATTATTTTGAAATTTTAAATGCAAATTTGAATAATTTTAAAATTATTAAACTCAAAACCAAAGAACAAAGCACGCAAAAACTTTATGAAATTCAAAGCGGACTTTTTGCTAAAGCAAATATCAGCAATGAAAGTATGTCAAGCATACCTAGAATTTATCTTGAAGGCATAGCCTTTTGTATGCTTTGTTTTATCGTAGTGTATTTAGTTTTAAAATATGAAAGTGATATTTCATCTATCCTAGCGACTATTACCATTTTCGTAGTGGCACTTTATAGACTTATGCCAAGTGCAAATCGTATCATTACAAGTTATAATGAAATCACTTATTATAAAAATTCTCTTGATATAATCTATAACATTCTCAATGAAAAAGAAGAAAAACTAGGCAATGAAAATATCCACTTTCATCAAAAAATAGAATTAAAAAATTTATTTTTTGCTTACAAAGGCAAGAAAAATTTATTTAAAAATTTAAATTTCATACTTAAAAAAAATGAAAAAATTGCCTTTATAGGAAAAAGCGGGAGTGGCAAAAGCACTTTGGTTGATCTTATTATAGGACTTTTAAAACCAAGTGATGGTGCTATTTATGTCGATGGGATTAAATTAAACGAAAACAATTTAAAAAGTTTTAGAAGCAAAATTGGCTACATACCTCAACAAATTTATCTTTTTAATGATTCTATTGCTAAAAATATTAGTTTTGGCGAAGAAATTGATGAAAAACTTTTACAAAAAGTTATCAAACAAGCTAATCTTGAAAATTTTGTAAATTCACTTGAAAATGGAGTACATACTAAAGTAGGTGATTCAGGTTCGTTTTTAAGCGGAGGTCAAAGACAAAGAATAGCCATAGCAAGAGCACTTTACCAGCAACCTGAAATCTTGGTTTTAGATGAAGCAACTAGTGCACTTGATCAAGAAAGTGAAGCAAAAATCATGGAAGAAATTTATAAAATTTCTAAAAATAAAACTTTAATCATCATTGCTCATAGACTCTCAACCATACAAGGCTGTGATAGAGTCTTTGAGGTAAGCCATGGCAAACTTAGTTTGAAAGAAAAACAATGAAAATTACTTTTATTATTGCCACTTTAAATTCAGGTGGTGCTGAAAGAGTTTTGGCAACATTAGCTAATGAACTTTGTAAAAATCATGAAGTTAGTATTATTAAATTCCATAAAGAAGATTCTTTTTATAAGCTTGATCCTAAAATAAAACTTTTTACTTTAAAGCAGTTTGATTTTTCTACTCTTTATAATAAAATAGCCTCACGCATTAAAAAATTTAAAGCCCTAAAACAAGCGCTTAAAGACCACAAAAGCGATGTTTTCATCTCATTTTTAGATACAACTAATATTGCTTGTATTTGGGCAAATAAGGGTTCAAACACTCCTTTAATCATTAGCGAACATAGTTCTTATACTTATTTAAAATCTAAAATTTGGAAATTTTTGCGTCGCATAAGCTTTTCTCATGCAAACGCTCTAACCGTGCTTAGTAATGATGATAAAAAATACTATGAAAACTTTGTAAAAAAAGTTATTAATATGCCAAATCCTTGCCATTTTAAGCCTATAAAAGAAAATTTAGAAAAAGAAAATAATGTCATCTTTGTAGGCAGACTTGATCAAAATAAAAATGCATCCATGTTTTTAAAAGCCATAGCAAGATTAGATACAAATTTAAAAAACCAATACAATTTTTTTATAGCAGGTGATGGGGAGTTAAGACAAGATTTAGAACAAGAAGCTAAAAATTTAAATATCAAAGTTAATTTTTTAGGTAAAGTTGAAAATATGCAAGAGCTTTATAAAAAAGCAAAAATAATTTGCCTTTGCTCCTTTATAGAAGGCTTGCCAACGATTTTACTCGAAAGTTTATATTTTCAAGTAGCACGCATTAGCACTAAATATATAAGTGCTCATAAAGATTTAATCAATGATGGCGAAGATGGATTTTTAATAGACTTAAATGATGATAAAGCTTTAAGTGAGAAACTCACACTTTTAATGCAAAATGAAAATTTAAGAAAAGAATTAGCACTAAATGCACAAAAAAGATGTAAAGACTATGAAGTAGCTAATGTGGTAAAAAAATGGCTTGACTTAATTAACGAAATAAGGGTTAAATGATGAAGAAATTAGCAATTTTTATATATTCTTTAGGAAGTGGCGGTGCTGAAAGAGTCGTTTCAACTTTACTTCCGATTTTAAATTTAAAATACGAAATACATTTGATTTTAATGAATGATAAAATATCATATGATATTCCCGAAGTAAATATCCACTACCTTGAAAAATCAAACCCAAATGAAAGCAATTTGGCTAAATTCTTAAAGCTACCCTTACTAGCTATAAAATACAAAAAGCTTTGTGAGGATTTAAAAATCAATTTACAATTTGTATTTTTAAATAGGCCTAATTATATCGCTTTAATGGCAAAATCTCTAGGCCTTAACTCAACTCTTATCATCAATGAATGCACTACTCCAAGCGTGATTTATAAGCATAATAATTTAAATTCTTTTATCAATAAATTTCTTATAAAAAAACTTTATAATAAAGCAGATTTAATCTTAGCAAATTCTGTAGGAAATAAAGAAGATTTGATACAAAATTTCAATGTAGAAGCTAAAAAATGTGATATTTTATACAATGCTATAGATTTAGAAAATATCTTAAAAAAATCCAAAGAAGAAATAGATTTTAAAGAACCTTTTATATTAAGCGTTGGTAGGCTTGATCATGGTAAAAATCATGCTATGCTTATAAGAGCTTATACTAAGGTTAAAACTGATTTAAAATTAGTCATTTTAGGCGAAGGTATTTTAAAAGATGAGCTTTTAGCTTTAATAGAAACTTTAAATTTAAAAGATAAAGTCTTTTTACTGGGTTTTGATAAAAATCCTTATAAATACATGAGTAAATGTGAATTTTTTGCCTTTGCTTCGAGTTTTGAAGGATTTTCAAATGTATTGATTGAATGTTTGGCTTGCTCTTGCGCGGTTGTTTGTACTGATCATAAAAGCGGTGCAAGGGAATTATTCTTAGATGATGAATTTGGACTTTTAGTAAAAGTAGATGATGAAAAAGCTATGCAAGAAGGTTTAGAAAAAATGTGCAATGATGAAGAATTAAAAATAAATTATAGACAAAAAGCTTTTTTGCGTGCAAAAGAATTTGATAAAATTAACATTGCAAAACAATTATTTGATTTTTTTTAACAAGGCTTAAAATGCGACTTAGACAAAATTATATTGATAATAATTCTATAAAATATACTTGTATTTTGATTGCAATCGCTTTTGCTTTTAGTATTTTATGTAGATTATATTGGATAGCTTGGGCAAGTGAGTTTTATGAATTTTTCTTTAATGATCAACTCATGATTACAACCAATGATGGCTATGCTTTTGCAGAAGGTGCAAGAGATATGATAGCAGGTTTTCATCAACCTAATGATTTATCTTATTTTGGAAGTTCACTTTCTACTTTGACTTATTGGCTTTATAATATTTTGCCTTTTAGTTTTGAAAGTATTATTTTATATATGAGTACTTTTTTTGCTTCTTTGATTGTTGTGCCTATTATATTAATCGCAAGAGAATATAAACTTACTACTTATGGCTTTGTAGCAGCCTTACTTGCAAGTATAGCAAATAGCTACTATAACCGCACTATGAGTGGGTATTATGATACTGATATGTTAGTTTTGGTTTTACCAATGCTTATTTTGCTTACCTTTATACGCTTAACTATCAATAAAGACATTTTCACCCTACTTTTAGGTCCTGTTTTTATTATGATTTATTTATGGTGGTATCCATCAAGTTATTCTTTAAATTTTGCTATGATAGGACTTTTTGGACTTTATACTTTAATTTTTCATAGAAAAGAAAAAATTTTTTATCTAGCTATTGCTTTGATGATTATAGCTTTAAGTATGCTAGCATGGCAATATAAACTTGCTTTGATTGTTTTATTGTTTGCTATTTTTGCTTTCAAAGAAGAAAAAATTAATTTTTATATGATTTGGGCTTTGATTTTCATTAGTATTTTAATTTTACATTTAAGCGGTGGCTTAGATCCTGTTTTGTATCAACTTCAATTTTATGTATTTAAAGTAGCTGATGTTCAAAATTTAAAAGACGCTGCTTTTGTGTATTTTAATGTAAATGAAACCATTATGGAAGTAAATACCATCGATCCTGAAGTATTTATGCAAAGAATTAGCTCTAGTGTTTTGGTATTTATCCTTTCTTTTATAGGTTTTATTTTGTTTTGTAAAGACCACAAAAGTATGCTTTTAGCTTTACCTATGCTTGCTTTAGGTTTTATGGCTTTAAGGGCTGGACTTAGATTTACCATTTATGCAGTTCCTGTAATGGCTTTAGGTTTTGGGTATTTTTTGTATGTATTTTTTAATTTTTTAGAAAAAAAACAAATTAAATTAAAACAAAAAAATAAAAATCTCTTACTTGTTTTAATCACATTTTTTAGTATAGCCCCTGCTTTAATGCATATTTATTATTATAAATCTTCTACTGTTTTTACTTCTTATGAAGCTAGTATTTTAAATGATTTAAAAAATAAAGCCCAAAGGGAAGATTATGTTGTGGCTTGGTGGGATTATGGTTATCCAATACGCTATTATAGTGATGTAAAAACCTTGATTGATGGAGGAAAACATCTAGGAAAGGATAACTTCTTCTCTTCTTTTGTATTAAGCAAAGATCAAGTAAGTGCGGCTAATATGGCAAGACTTAGCGTAGAATACACTGAAAAATCTTTCAAAGAAAACTATCCTGATATCTTAAAAGCTATGGTTAAAGATTATAATCAAACAAGTGCTAAAGATTTTTTAGAAAGTTTAAATGATAAAGATTTTAAATTTGATACAAATAAAACAAGAGATGTGTATATTTATATGCCTTATAGAATGTTGCGTATCATGCCAGTTGTTGCACAATTTGCTAACACAAACCCTGACAATGGTGAACAAGAAAAAAGTTTATTTTTCTCCCAAGCTAATGCCATAGCTCAAGACAAAACAACAGGATCGGTTATTCTTGATAATGGCATAGAAATTATTAATGATTTTAGAGCCTTAAAATTAGAAGGAACAATTATACCTTTAAAAGCTTTTGTAGATATAGAATCAATCACTAATGGCAAATTTTATTACAATGAAATTGATTCAAAAGCTCAAATTTATTTACTCTTTTTAAGAGAATACAAAAGCTTTGTAATTTTAGATGAAAGTCTTTATAATAGTGCCTATATACAAATGTTTTTATTAAACCAATACGATAAAGATTTATTCGAACAAGTCACTAATGATACAAGAGCAAAAATTTATAGGCTAAAAAAATGAAAATAGGAATTTTAACCCATAGTGCAATGAGTGTATATTATTTTCGTCTTGCACTCATTAGGGCTTTAGAAAAAAATAATCATGAAGTAATTATCATCACTCCTAAAGATGAATTTGCTATAAAATTACAAAATTTAGGTTATAAGGTTTGCTTTTATGATTTAGCTAGATCAAGTGTTAATCCCTTGGTTGTTTTTAAAAATCTCATTAGCTTAAAAAATACACTCAAAAGTTTAAATTTAGATCTTTTGCAAGCTAGCGCACACAAAAGCAACACAACAGGCATTATAGCAGCTAAAATGGCAGGTATTAAATATACTTTTGGTTTAGTTGAGGGCTTAGGAAGTTTTTATATAGATAATGATTTTAAAAGCTCTTTGGTAAGAATGGGGATTAATTTACTTTATAAAATTTCATTTAAACTTGCTAATGGTTTTATTTTTGTCAATGAAAGTAATGCATTATTTATGAAAAATTTAGGTTTAAAAGAAGAAAAAATAAAAATTATAAAATCAGTAGGGCTAAATTTAAAACAATTTTTACCCTTAAAAATTAGCACAGAAGAAAAACAAGCTTTCTTAAAAGAACATAATATGCCTAATAAACCTATAGTCTTAATGGTTTCAAGAGCACTTTGGCACAAAGGTATTAAAGAATTTTATGAAGCAAGCGAAATTTTAAAAGATAAGGCAAATTTTGTTTTGGTGGGTGGAAGAGATGACAATAAATCTTGTGCACCTTTGGATTTTTTAAATTCATCTAATGTATTTTATTTGGGTGCAAAAGATGATATTGCTTACTTATTAAATCTTTGTGATATTTTTGTTTTACCAAGCTATAAAGAAGGTTATCCAAGAACTATTTTAGAAGCTAAGGCTTGTAAAAAAGCTTGTGTTACAAGTGATGCTGAAGGTTGCATTGAAGCAATTGATAATGCTATAGATGGTTTAATTTGCAAAAGCAAAGATAGCAAAGATTTAGCCGAAAAAATCGCGGTGTTATTAGAAGATGAAAAACTCAAAAACACTTTAGCACAAAATGCTTTTCTTAGTGCGCAAAATTATGATGAAAATATTATAGCTTTGAAATATCTTGACTTTTATAGGGGTTTTACAAATGTATAAAAATGGCTTAAAGCGTGTTTTTGATTTTTTTATGGCTTTGATTTTATTGATTATTTTTTTACCCTTTATAGTGCTTATTGGCATTGTTTTAAAAATCATTCAAGGAAGTGTGCTTTTTAAACAAGCAAGACCAGGTTTAAATGAAAAAATTTTTTATATATATAAATTTAAAACTATGAGTGATGAAAAAGATGAAAATGGAGAATTACTTCCTGATGAATTACGCTTAAAGCCTTTTGGAAAGTTAGTTAGAAGTTTAAGTTTAGATGAGTTACCTCAGCTTTTTAATGTTTTAAAAGGCGATATGAGTTTTATAGGCCCAAGACCTTTGCTTGTAGAGTACTTACCCCTATACAATCAAGAACAAAAAAAACGCCACGATGTAAGACCGGGTATTACAGGTTGGGCGCAAATTAATGGACGCAATGCTATTTCTTGGGAGCAAAAATTTAAATATGATGTAGAATATGTGCAAAATTGCTCTTTTTTATTTGATCTTAAAATCTTTTTTATGACTATTGTTAAAGTTTTAAAAAGAAGCGGGGTTAATAAAGAAGGAGTAGCTACAACGGATAAATTCAATGGACACAACTAAAAGCATTTATATATATGGTTCTAGCGGGCATGGTTTAGTTTGTGCTGATATTGCTAAGAGCATAGGTTATACAAATATAATTTTTTTAGATGATCACAAAGGCTTAAAATATCACTCCAATTTAGAAAAGCATGATATGTTCATTGCTATTGGTGCAAACTCTATTAGAGAAAAACTTTTTAAAAAAACAAAAGAAGATGGATTTAGATTAGTAAATTTGATACACAAAAGTGCTATCATTAGCCCAAGTGCTTTTTTAGATAATGAGGGTATATTAATCATGCCAAATGTAGTGATTAATGCTAAAGCTAGCATTGCAAAAGGCGTGATTTTAAATACTGCTTGTGTGATTGAGCATGAGTGTTTTGTAGATGCATTTAGCCATATTAGTGTTGGAGCTAAATTAACAGGAAATGTAAAAATAGGAAAGCGTTGTTTTTTAGGGGTAAATTCAAGCGTTATTCCTTGTATGAGTTTGAGTGATGATATAACTTTAGGCGCAGGATCAGTTGTGGTTAAAAACTTAACTTCTAAAGGCATTTATGCTGGAGTTCCTGCTAAAAAAATAAAGGAGGTAAAATGAGATTTTTTCTATCAGCACCGCATATGAGCGGAAAAGAATTAGAATACATACACAAAGCTTTTGAAAGCAATTATATAGCACCTTTGGGCGAGTTTGTTAATGCCTTAGAACAAAGCATTAAAGATTATACAAAAAGCTCTAACGCTCTTGCTTTAAATGCTGCTACTGCAGCCATTCACCTGGCTTTAAGGGTTTTAGGTATTAAAGAAAATGATGTGGTATTAGCTTCAAGTTTTACCTTCATAGCTTCAGTAGCGCCTATTTCTTATATGAATGCTAAGCCTGTTTTTATTGATTGTGATGAAACTTATAATTTAGATGTAAATTTATTAAAAAAAGCTATCAAAGAAAGTCCTAAAAAGCCAAAAGCTCTCATTTTAACCCATCTTTATGGCAATGCTTCTAAAATGGATGAGATTGTTCAAATTTGTAAAGAAAATGAGATTTTTTTAATCGAAGATGCTGCTGAGGCTTTGGGAAGTTTTTATAAAGGTAAAGCTTTAGGAACTTTTGGGGATTTTGGAGTATATTCTTTTAATGGCAATAAAATCATCACCACAGGTGGTGGAGGTATGCTTGTAAGTGAAAATCATGCTAATCTTGAAAAAGCAAGATTTTATAGCACTCAAGCTAGAGAAAATTATCTTCATTATGAGCATAAAGAATATGGTTATAATTATAGAATGAGCAATATCTTAGGTGCAATTGGCACTGCACAAATGGAAGTTTTAGATGAAAGAGTAAGTAAAAAGCGTGAAATTTATGGCTGGTATAAAGAATTTTTAAGCGGAACTTTTACTTTCTTAGATGAGCTTGAAAATACCAAGTCAAATCGTTGGTTAAGCACTGCTTTGCTTGATTTTGATAAAAGCAAACTCAATACTTATGAAAAACACTGCATTTGTGAAAATAAAAATGTTCAAATTCAAGATAAAATTTTAAAAATCATTCAAGTTTTAAAAGATAACAAAATCGAAAGCCGCCCACTTTGGAAACCTATGCATTTACAAGAGCTTTATAAAGGCTATGATGCTTATTTAAATGGCAATAGTGAGTTTTTCTTTAGCAATGGAATTTGCCTTCCAAGTGCAACTACTATGAGTAAAGCTGACGTAGAGGAAGTTTCTACTTTAATCTTAAACACCTTAAAGGACTAAGATGGATTATAAAAGCAAACGCTTAGGATTTTTTCTAGGTGCTGATATTTTACTTTTTGTTATAAGTATTTATTTGTCTTTTTCTTTACGCTTTAGCGCAGACATCCCAAGTGAATTTTATGAAGGTATGTTTAAAAGTGCTGTGATTTTGATTTTGCTTAAAATCATTTTTCTAGCTTTTTTTAGAATTTATCAAGTTGCTTGGAGATTTTTCTCACTTAATGAAGCGCGTAAATTAGTTATCGCTTTAGCTTTGGCTGAGCTTGTATTTTTGCTAATTTATTATTTTTATGATGATTTTTTTAATCCTTTTCCAAGAAGCGTTATAGGAATAGACTTTGTTTTATCTTGTATGCTAATTGGAAGTTTGCGTATAAGCAAAAGGATGATAGTTGATTTTAGAAAGCCAAAATACAATGAAGAGCACCCTTGCATAGTAGTTGGTGCCACTTCAAAGGCTTTGCATTTATTAAAAGGAGCTAAAGAAGGAAGCTTAGGACTTTTTCCTGTAGCTGTGGTAGATGAGCGTAAAAATTTAATAGGTACTTATTGTGATAAATTTATAGTAGAAGAAAAAGAAGCTATTAGAAAATACACCGCTGAAGGAATTCATACTGCTATCATTGCTTTAAAACTTGAGCAAGAAGAACTTAAAAAGCTTTTTGATGAACTCATTGCTTATGGAATTAATGATATAAAACTTTTTTCTTTTACACAAAATGAAGCAAGAGATATAAGCATTGAAGATTTATTAGCACGCAAACCAAAAGATTTAGATAATGCTTGTGTGATTGATTTTATCAAAGATAAGGTGGTTTTAGTAAGTGGAGCAGGTGGAACCATAGGAAGCGAACTTTGCAAGCAATGCGTTAAATTTGGTGCAAAACATTTAATCATGCTTGATCATAGCGAATATAATTTATATAAAATTAATGATGAATTAAGTTTATATAAAGATAGAATCGAGCCTATTATGATGAGTATATTAGATAAAGAGGCTTTAGAAAAATTATTAGCAAATAAAAAAATAGACTTAATTTTACATGCAGCAGCTTATAAACATGTGCCTTTATGTGAGCAAAATCCGCATTCAGCTATTTTAAATAACATCATAGGCACTAAAAATTTGATTGATCTTGCAAAAATTTACAATGTTGCTAAATTTGTTATGATAAGCACTGATAAAGCTGTAAGACCAACTAATATCATGGGTTGTACTAAAAGAATTTGTGAGCTTTACACCTTAAGTTCAAGTTGTGAAAATTTTGAAGTAGCTTGTGTGCGTTTTGGTAATGTTTTAGGATCAAGCGGGAGTGTTATACCTAAATTTAAAGCTCAAATCGCGGCTAATGAACCACTTACTCTTACCCATCCTGATATTGTACGTTATTTTATGCTAGTGGATGAGGCTGTGCAACTTGTTTTACAAGCTGCGGCTATTGCAAAAGGTGGAGAGCTTTTTGTGCTTGATATGGGTGAGCCTGTAAAAATAATGGATTTAGCTAAAAAAATGCTTTTACTTTCTAATAAAAAGTTAGAAATCAAAGTTACAGGACTTAGAAAAGGTGAAAAACTTTATGAGGAACTTTTAATCCATAAAGATGATTTAAAAACTCAATATGAAAGTATTTTTGTAACCACAAGTGAAATTAAAGATTTAAAAATTTTAAATCAAGAAATACAAAAATTACTTCAAAGTGAAGATCCAACTAAGGTTTTAAAAGAAATTGTGCCTGAATTTAATCATAATAAAAACGGAGAATGATTAAATTCTAATTTTATTTTAAAATGATATAATATGCACTTTTACTTGATAATTAAAAATAAAAACGATAAAATTACAAAAATGTAATTATTTGTCTAATATATTGAAAGGAAGCAAAGTGAAATTATTAGTCGTTGATGATAGTTCTACTATGAGAAGAATAATCAAAAACACCCTTGTAAGATTAGGTCATAAAGATGTTTTAGAAGCTGAACATGGAGTTGAAGCTTGGGATTTACTTTCGCAAAATGAAGATATTAAAGTTTTGATCACTGATTGGAATATGCCTGAAATGAATGGGCTTGAATTAGTTAAAAAAGTAAGAGCAGAAGAAAAATACACTGATATGCCAATTATCATGGTAACAACAGAAGGTGGAAAAGCAGAAGTTATCACAGCATTAAAAGCTGGAGTAAATAACTATATAGTTAAGCCTTTTACCCCTCAAGTATTAAAAGAAAAACTTGAAGATGTTTTAGGAACTAATGAAGGCTGATTACAAGTTTTTTTATGCAAAAATACTATTATGAACTTTTTTTTCAAACAGACGAGGAATATATAGAATTATTCCTTGATCTTGTTTTTTCTTTTGGCATTGAAGCTATTGAAGAAAAAAATAATGGAATTTATATAAGATCTGAAGAAAATTTAGAACTTATAGAATTAGCTTTAAAAGATTTTCATCGCAAACTTTGTGATAATCTAAAAATTCAAATTTATTTTAATTCCAACTTAGAGCAAAAAGAAAATAAAAATTGGATAGAAGAATACAAAAAAGGCATTCAAGCTTTAACTATTGACAATGTTCATATCCACACTACTTGGCAAAAAGCTAAGCAAGATAAAATTAATATTATTATAGATCCAGCTTTAGCTTTTGGCTCAGGTCATCATGAAAGCACTCATGCTTGTATAGAATTTATACAAAAATACACAGATAATTCTAAATTTTGTTTAGATGTAGGTTGCGGAAGTGGGATTTTAAGCATTATCATGGCAAAACTTGGAGCTAAAGTGCAAGCCTGTGATACTGATGAATTAGCCATTATAGCAAGCAAGGAAAATGCGAAATTAAATCAAGTTACATTTGATGATATTTGGGTAGGGTCTATTAACAAAAGCTTACACAAATATGATATAGTTGTTGCAAATATCATTGCTGATGTTTTAACAATACTAAAAAAAGATTTAAAAGATAAAACTAAAGAAGGTGGAATTTTAATTTTATCTGGAATTTTAAATAAATATGAAGATAAAATAAAAGATGCCTTTAAAGATCTTACCTTGTTAGAATGCAAACAAAAAGGTGAGTGGATTAGTTTAGCTTATAAAAAGGATAAAAAATAATGAATAAAAAACAAAACGATCAAAAAGATAATCAAAATAATAGCTTTTTCAATAAAAATCCAATTTTTATTTTTGCTATTTTTGCCATTGTTATGATTATTTTATTTAAAGGATTTTCTGATGATGGTAGTATGGGAATTATGGGTGGTGAAAACACAAAAAAAGTTAGCTATTCTGAATTAAAAACTTTAATTGAAAATAATCAAATAGCCCAAGTTAATATAGGACAAACTACAATTAAAGCCATATCAAAAGCAGGAAATATGGTTTACATAACCAAAAAAGTTCCAAATGATGCTACATTTGTTCCTTTACTTGATTCTAAAGGTGTTTCTTATGGTGCATTTAATGAAAGCAATTGGTTTATAGATATCTTACTTTCTTGGGTTTTACCAGTATTTATTTTCTTTGGTATATGGATGTTTTTGGCTTCGCGTATGCAAAAAAATATGGGTGGATCTATACTTGGCATAGGAAGTTCTAAAAAACTTGTTAATTCAGAAAAACCAAAAGTAAAATTTAATGATGTAGCTGGTGTGGAAGAAGCTAAAGAAGAAGTTAAAGAAATAGTTGATTTTTTAAAATATCCTGAAAGATATATCAATCTTGGGGCTAAAATTCCAAAAGGACTTTTACTCGTAGGACCTCCAGGAACAGGTAAAACTTTACTTGCAAAAGCAGTTGCGGGTGAAGCAGATGTGCCATTTTTTAGTGTTTCAGGTTCTTCGTTTATAGAAATGTTTGTAGGTGTTGGAGCTAGTAGGGTTAGGGATTTGTTTGAAAATGCTAAAAAAGAAGCTCCTGCTATTGTTTTTATTGATGAAATAGATGCTATAGGTAAATCGCGTGCAGCAAGTGGTATGATGGGTGGTAATGATGAGAGAGAACAAACCTTAAATCAACTTCTAGCTGAAATGGATGGTTTTGGCACTGAAAGTTCGCCTGTAATTGTTCTAGCAGCTACCAATCGTCCTGAGGTTTTAGATGCAGCATTATTAAGACCTGGGCGTTTTGATAGACAAGTTTTAGTGGATAAGCCTGATTTTAAAGGCAGATGTGATATATTAAAAGTTCATATGAAAGATGTTAAAATTTCTCCTGAAGTAAAAGTAGAAGATATAGCAAGGCTTACAGCTGGACTTGCAGGAGCTGATTTAGCAAATATTATCAACGAAGCAGCTTTATTAGCTGGTAGGGATTCTAAAAAACATGTAGAGCAAAAAGATTTAGTAGAAGCAGTTGAAAGGGCTATTGCAGGGCTTGAGAAAAAATCGCGTAGGATAAATGATAAAGAGAAAAAAATCGTAACCTATCATGAGTGCGGCCATGCTTTAATCGCTGAAACCACAAAAGGTGCTAAAAAAGTTAGCAAAGTTTCTGTTATACCAAGAGGACTTGCGGCTTTAGGTTATACTTTAAACACTCCTGAAGAAAACAAATTCTTAATGCAAAAACATGAACTTTTAGCTGAAGTTGATGTTCTTTTAGGAGGGCGTGCTGCTGAAGAAGTTTTTATCAAAGAAATTTCAACTGGTGCAAGTAATGATTTAGAGCGTGCAACTGATATTATAAAAGCTATGATTTCAATGTATGGTATGAGTGAAATAGCTGGACTTATGGTGCTTGAAAAGCAAAGAAATACTTTTTTAAGTGGTGGGCAAACTATAAAAGATTATTCTGATAAAATGGCTCAAGATTTAGATGAGTATGTAAAGAAAACTTTAGATGAACGCTATGTGGGTGTAAAAGAAACCTTAAAAACATATAGTGGAGCTATAGAAATAATGGTGCAAGCGTTGTATGAAGAAGAAACTATAGATGGTTCTAAGGTTAGAGAAATCATTAAAAATTATGAAGAAGAAAATAATCTTCCAACGCGTTTAGAAGAAAAAGAACAAGAAAATATCAAGGAAAAATAATGAAAATAGATTTTATTGCAAAAGCTGGCTGGAATTTTTTAATACTTCTTGCTATAGTTTTTGCAATAAGTCAAATCATATGGGGATTTTCTTGGATTTTATGTGCTATTTTTGTTTTTTTTATCTATTTATTTAGAGCAAGTAAAATTCAAACTATAGCAGATTCTAATACCATTATATCCCCTATTGAAGGTAAAATTAAAAGCATTAGAAATACTTTTTATAAAGAATTAGGCAATTGTGTAGAAATTCAAATCACAAATAATATTTTTTCTCAAGGAAATATCATAGCTCCTTTAAATATGGATATAAAAGAAACTAGAATTAAACATGGTTTGTTTTTGTGTCCTTTTATGAAAAATACTAATTTAATGGGTGAGAGAATTTTATTTTTAGCAAAGTCTAAAAATGAACATTGGGCTATGCGTATTATCTTTGGTGCTTTAAACAAAAAAGCAAAAATTTATAATTTTGGTCAGCATTTAGATTATGGACATAATATAGGTTTTATGCATGATGGGAGTGTAAGTTTATTTTTACCAAAAAATACTAAAATTTGTGTCAATGAAAATGATAAAATTCGCATTGGTGCGCTAATAGGGTATTTAAATTCATGAATTTTAAATTAATTTATATTTTACCAAATCTTTTCACAGCAGCTTCAATATTTTTAGGAATCATATCAGTCATTGCTTCTATTAATCAAAGCTTTGATAAAGCATTAATTTACATCATTTTATCATTAATTTGCGATGGTTTAGATGGCCGTGTAGCAAGAGCTACTAATTCTACTTCTAAATTTGGTGTTGAATTTGATTCTTTGGCTGATTTAATAGCTTTTGGCGTTGCACCTGCTATGCTTTTTTATATGAGTATAGGTTATGAATATGGTCGTTTTGGCTCACTAATAGCTGGTTTATTTGTGGTTTTTGGAGCAATACGCCTTGCAAGATTTAATGTTACCACAGGCACTTATGAACCATCTGTTTTTATAGGACTACCTATACCAACAGCAGCGGTGGTAAGTGCTTTATGGGTAAGCGCTTATTTGTATTATGATTTTTTACATGATTATTCTTTTTTTATATTATGTATACAAATTCTATTAGCTTTTTTAATGGTAAGTAATATTAGATACCCAAGTTTTAAAAAAATTGATCTAAAAAGAGCAAATGTTTTAAAAGTTTTAATTATCTTAGTTATTTTATTTTCCATGCTTTACTTATATTTTTTAGAAAGTGCTTTAATAGTTGCTAGTTTATATGTGCTTTATGGAATTATCCGTAGTATTTTTACCCTTATGCGTAAAATTAAAAAAGACTAATTTATTTTCACTTCATTTTTAATTAATATACTTTTTATTATTTCAAAAGCGAGGTTTGCAAATGAATAAAAATAAATTTTTTAGACAAATTCACATTTACATTAGTTTGTTTTTTCTACCATTAGCATTTTTATACGCGATAACTGGTTTTGCTTATATAGCTGGTTTTGATGGAGAAAGTGGAGCTAAAATTCAAAAGCAAAAAGTTCAAGCTATTATACAAAATGGTGCTGAAGCTGAATTTTTGATTGATTATTTAAAGCAAAATAAGCTTAAACTTCCTTCATCATTAGAACCAAAACTTAACAAAAAAGGTAATGGCATAGAACTTGGTGGCATTAATTACACTGCAAGCATAGTTAAACTTGATGAAAATAATTATGAAATTATTACTAAAACTAGGAGTTTGCTTGGAAATATGATTTTATTGCATAAAGATAAAGGTATGTGGTATTTTTCTGTGCTTGGTTTGGCCTTTGCTCTTGCTATGATAGTGCTTTATATTTCAGGACTTTTAATTACTCTTATAGCTATACGCAAAGATAGAGGTAAACAAATAGCTGTTTTAGGCATTGGTTTTATTATAACCTTTGCAATTGCCTATCTTAGCGTATGAATTTAAGGTATATCTTATAAAAAATAAGATATACTTCTAACTTTTAAGGACAGATGGGTGAGTGGCTGAAACCACACCCCTGCTAAGGGTGCAGATCTTAACGGGTCTCGAGGGTTCAAATCCCTCTCTGTCCGCCACCTCTTTTATAAATATATCACTAAAAGTTAGTTTATATTCCATGCAAATTTATGCTTCTATAGATTTAAAATCTTTTTATGCTTCAGCTGAATGTGTTTTAAGAAATTTAGATCCCTTAACAACAAATCTTATCGTAGCAGATCAAGAAAGAACAGATAAAACCATCATCCTAGCAGTTTCGCCTGCACTAAAAAATTATAATATACCTGGTAGATTAAGGCTTTTTGAGTTTAAACAAAAAATTCACTCTTTAAATCAAGAAAGATTAAAATTAAACCAAAAGCATAGTTTTCAAGCTAAAAGCTTCAATGCAAAAAACCTTAACAATAATTTAAATTTAGAAATAGACTACATTGTAGCCAAACCCAGAATGGCTACTTATATAGAATTTAGTGCAAAAATATATAGTATTTATTTGAAATATTTTGATGCTAAAGATATACATATATATTCCATAGATGAAGTATTTATAGATCTTAGTCCTTATCTTGAAAAATATAAACTTTCAGCTTATGAGCTACTTACCAAGGTTTTATTAGATATACTCCACACAAGCAAAATCATCGCAACAGCAGGTATAGGAACAAATTTATATCTAGCAAAAATCGCCATGGATATACTAGCAAAAAGACAAAAAGTAGATGAAAATGGCTTGCTTATAGCCTTTTTGGATGAAAAATTATATAGATATAAAATGTGGCAACATAAACCTTTAAAGGATTTTTGGCGTATAGGTAAAGGCATTGCCTTAAAACTTGCAAATTTAAACATTCATACTATGGGAGATCTTGCAAGATTTTCTTTAAAACATGAAGACTTGCTTTATAAACACTTTGGTGTTAATGCTGAACTTTTGATCGATCATGCATGGGGTATTGAAACTTGCACAATGAAAGATATCAAAAACTACAAATCACAAAATCACTCTAAGATTATGGCTAAAGTTTTACCTTTTGCGTATGATAATAATCAAGCAATAAAAGTTTTAAAAGAACTTGTTGATCATTTAGTGCTTGAGTTAATCCAGCATAATCTTAAAACAAATCATCTCACACTAGATATACAATATGATAAAAGCAATTTAGAAAATTCAAGTTTTTTGGGTTCTTACAAAGGAGTTATCACTAAAGATAATTACGGAAGAGCTATACCCAAAAACGCACATGGTAGTATAAATTTAGAAAATTTCACTCATTCTTTAAAAATCATCAACAAAAAAGCCTTAGAACTTTTTTATAAAATCAGTGATAAAAACTTAAGCATTAGAAAAATCAGCCTAAGTTTAAACAACATTACAAATAAACCGCAAGAAAATTACCAAGAACTAAATTTATTTAGTGATTTTAATGCAATTTTGCAAGAGCAAAATCAACTTGCAAAAGAAGAAAAACTTCAAAAAGCAAGACTTCAAATCATGCAAAAATTTGGTAAAAAGGCCATTGTAAAAGCTTCAAGTTTAGATAAAGAGACTAAAGAAATTTCTTCTTTAATAGGAGGCCATAATGCATGATGATTATAAAGATATAATAGATATAAAATACCAAAAATCAAAACAATTCCCACCAATGCCAAGAGAAAAAAGAGCAGCACAATTTGCTCCATTTTCAGTGCTAAATGGTTTTAGCAAGGCTATTTCAAAAACTCAAGAAAATATGGAGAAAAAATTAGAAAAAAGCAAATATCAAGAAGAAAATTAATTTCTTCTTGAATAAATTTTATTTTGCATTAGAGTATTTTTCAAATTCTCCACTTTCATCGATTTCATTGCCATAAAGTTTATGTAATTCATAGTAGTATTTTACAAATTCTTTACACTCTTCATCAAGTGGTAAAAACACCTCATCTTCTAAAACACAAAATTCGTCTAAATAATTTTTAGCATCTTCTTTTAGCATATAATGTCTTGCTAATTTATAGTAATTTTGCATAAATACAGCCTTAAAACTTTCATAAGCTTCTTCATCAAATTTAATGTTTAATTTCTCATTTGCAAAAGATAGCACCCCTGATTTAAACAACAACGATAAATGAATCAAACCTTCTGTATAATAAGGCTTAACCTCCTCTACTCTTTGCCAAGCAATCAATCCTATAGCTCTTTTGATAAGCTCATAAAACACAGGAAGCTTTAAATCATCTTCTTCATGCAAAAAGAAATTCACAAGCCCACCCGCAGTGGCTTTAAACTCTTCTATATTTTTAAACACACCGCTTTCATTCATTTTCTTTTCACTATCATTTGCCACAAAGAAAATATGCCCAAATTCATGGCCTATAGTAGAAACTTCATAAATTCTTTTCCATAATTTTTCATTGTAAAATAAAATTTCTCTACCATAATCTAAAAATTCTTTTTCAAACACCATAGAAGAAAGCTTCATAAAAGGCTTAGTTTTAGCATTTTCATAAACATAATTTAAAAAAGCAAAAATCTTTTTACCTGCTATATTACTTACATATTCATCATTTGGCACTACTTGTGCAGAAAAAAGCCCCTTAAGTTCTGCTCCATAAAAAATCATAGGCATACAAATATAAAGCTGAGTTTTATCAAGATTAAAATTTACCTCATTAAATAAATTTTCATCTTTTTCTTCTAAATTTGCATACACCATTGCAAAGCTTTTTTTGATTTTATCTTTAAATTCACTTCCATTAAAATCACTCACATCTTCTAAGCGTATATCCCACTCAAGTGCCACTGCATGCGTATAAGAGTCCTCATAGTATTCTAAAGGATGGCCAATTTGCAATGGACTTTTTACTTTCATCCATGCAAGTTCTGCTTCTTGCCATTTTTTAACTACTTTGTTATTATCTTTTTCACAAAATGCAAATTTTAATTTTTCTATATAATCAATATAAGCATTTTTTTCATCATCTAAAGCACAATTTCTTAATTTTTCTAAGAGCTTATCAAATTCATACTCAAGCTTTAAAACTTCATTTTCAAAAGCTTTTGCATAAGGTAAAAATCTCCAGAGTGTTCCTATTTTAACTAAAGCTCCATAACTTCTTTCACAAATTTCACCATCTTGATTAAGCTGATAGAGCTCATTTTGCTTTAAAAATTCCAAAGCATCGCTTAAATTTGAAAATTGTTCTTTTAAGATTTTATTATTTGTATCTAAAATTTGCTTACTCCAAACAAGCTCAAAAGAATTCATCACCACGCCTATATTATGCACACCTTGAACTAAATTTAAATAAAATTCATCAAGTAGATTTTTATTTTTAATTTCGTCAATTAAATCTTGGTGTTCTACTTCATAAAAGGCTCTTACTAAAGAAAAAACTTTATATTTTATTTGAGAAATTTCATCCTCGTTTAAACCTTTTTTTTCAAGCTCTTGGACTAAATTTTCTTCTTTTAAATCCACCAAGCGACGCAACATAGCTAAAACATTGCCTTTTTCATTTTCAAGACTAGCTAGTTCTAAAGCCCTATCTATCAAAGGATGGTTTTGATTAGTTTGGAGAATGTTATAAAGATTATTAATATTTTGCTTTCTATTTTTCACAATTTTTGCTATTTGTTTAAAATCGTTCATCTTTTTCCTTTTTATATTTTTAAAACTTAATTATAATGTTTTTTTTAAAACACAAGGAGAACATATGAAAGATATGGGAGAACCTAAACTAAGAGTTATAGCTATGCCAAGCAACACAAACCCCGCTGGTAATATCTTTGGCGGTTGGATCATGTCGCAAATTGATTTAGCTGGAGCTATCGCTGCAAGAGAACTTTCCCCGCAAAGAGTAGTAACCGTAGCAGTAGATAAAATCATTTTTAAAGAGCCAATTTTTGTAGGTGATTTAGTTTCTTGCTATGCAAAAATCATCAAAGCAGGCAATACTTCTATCACCGTAGAAGTAGAAGTTGTAACTCAAAGAGCTAATGAATATGGCCGTGTTTATTGCATGCATGTAACTTCAGCTATAGTAACTTATGTAAGCGTAGATAAAGATGGAAATAAATTTCCTATAGATGCGGATTTAAAAAGATTGCATGGCTTTTGATGATGTTTTATTGTATTTTTAAAAAAAATTTTATATCATCACAAAAAACTTTCTAAGGCTTATATATGCGTGGATATAAAATATTTTCTGGTTCAGCAAATGAGGAATTTGCTAAAAAAATCTCAAAATACCTTTCATTGCCCCTAAGCAATGCAGGTGTAAAGCGTTTTAGCGATGGTGAAATTAGCATTCAAATAGATGAAAGCGTGCGTGGTAAAGATGTGTTTATCATACAAAGTACTTGTGCTCCAACTAATGATAACTTAATGGAACTTTTAATCATGACTGATGCTTTGCGTCGCTCAAGTGCAAGCTCTATCACAGCTATCATACCTTATTTTGGCTATGCTAGACAAGATAGGAAAGCAAGTCCTAGGGTACCAATTACTGCAAAATTAGTAGCAAATCTTATAGAATCAGCAGGGGTAGATAGAGTAGCTACTATAGACTTACATGCTGGACAAATTCAAGGCTTTTTTGATATACCGGTGGATAATCTTTATGGAAGCATTATTTTTAATGAGTATATCAAAAACAAAAACTATAAAAATCCTATCATCGCAAGTCCTGACATAGGCGGTATAGCAAGAGCTAGAAGCGTAGCAAAAGCTTTAGGGCTTGATATAGTTATAGTAGATAAAAGACGCGAAAAAGCTAATGAAAGCGAAGTGATGAATGTAATCGGTGATGTAAAAGATAAAGAGGTAATTTTAGTAGATGATATCATTGATACAGCAGGAACTATAGTAAAAGCTGCTGAAGTATTTAAAAGCAAAGGTGCAAAGTCTGTTATAGCTTGCTGCACCCACCCTGTGCTTAGTGGTGTAGCTTATGAAAGAATAGCCAAAGAAGCACTAGATGAGCTAGTAGTAACTGATACTATACCTTTAAAACAACAAATGGATAAAATCCAAGTTCTAAGTGTAGCACCAATTTTTGGCGAGGTAATACGCAGGGTTTATCATAATGAAAGCGTGAATTCTTTATTTGTATAAATTCTTTGCAAGGATTACCTTGCAAAGAAAATCTAAACTTTAAAAAAGTCTATAATTTTATATTAATTAAAAATATATTCTGTTATAATTAACAAATTTTTATTAATTAAGGAATTATTATGATTAAAAATCTAATTATAAATTTTGGTAGAACTATATTAGATATAGTAGCCGCATTGAGCTTTATTATAGCGATTTTTTATTCTATTACAATAATGTTTACTCTAGGATTTATAGCAGGTTTAGTAACACTTATTGGATCTTTTATAGCAATATTTTTAAGCTTTTTTGTAATTTATCTTGTTATTGATATAAGAGATGCATTAGTTAATAAAAACTAATTACTGGTGGAGACGAGGGGAATTGAACCCCTGTCCAAAAATAAAACAACCACGGCATCTACATGCTTAGCAAAGGTGAAAATTTCATCTAGCCAAACTCACCTTCCAAAATTTCAAGCTAGACTAAGACTTTAACTTCGATTAAAACTTGTCAAATTTCAATCTACACTATCAAAAATGACCAAATTCTAAGCTAGATAGTATCACTTAAAATTCAGGCTCAACTGAACTTACGCAGCTTTAGCGTAAGCAGGAGCGAATTTAACGTTGTTTGCGTTTAATTTTAATTTGAGCTTTATACGCTTTGCTCAAAGCGACATGCCACCAAGGCCACTCTACTCCTGTCGAAGCCAAGTCGTCCCCGTTACTTAGAAATTTTATCTGGAACATTTGCAATCTGAGGATTAAACACACTTAAAAAAGAAGCATTTTTTTCATAATCACTGCAATATCTATCAAGCTGTTCACCCACTAAAAACATCCAATCCACAAATTCATCACTAGCAGGGCCATCAAATTTAACCGCTTCTTGCATTATCTCTTCACAAAAAGTGCAAAAATTAACAATTTCATCTAAATTTAGCCTTTTAGCCGCCCATACTACATTGTGGATATTTTGTTCTAAGTCTTTTAAAGCTTCTTTGTATTTTAAGCTATCACTACTTAATTTTACAATCAAAGGCTCCAAAATATCACAAAGACTTCTAAAAAAATACAAAAAACGCTCGATTTCCTCAAGCTCATAATCTAACTCTAATTGCTCTAAAATCCCCATAAAAACTTCTATAATCTAAGTTTAAATGTTTATTTTAGCAAATTTTAGATAAAATTAAAATTTCTTACAAAATAAAATGGAAAAAATATGGATAGAATCGTAGAGATTGAAAAATTCTCCCCTGATGAAACTTATGAAACAAGCCTAAGGCCTTCTAGTTTTGATGGCTACATAGGCCAAGAAAACATTAAAAAAAATCTTAACATTTTTATAAAAGCTGCCAAAAAAAGAAATGAGTGTTTAGATCATATACTTTTTAGTGGCCCTGCAGGCCTTGGCAAAACAACACTAGCAAATATCATCTCTTATGAAATGAATGCAAATATCAAAACCACAGCAGCCCCTATGATAGAAAAAAGCGGGGATTTAGCAGCGATTTTAACCAATCTTAGTGAAGGTGATATTTTATTTATCGATGAAATTCATCGCTTAAGCCCTGCTATAGAAGAAGTGCTTTATCCTGCTATGGAGGATTTTCGCCTTGATATTATCATAGGAAGTGGGCCTGCTGCACAAACGATAAAAATAGACTTACCCAAATTTACTTTAATTGGTGCTACCACAAGAGCAGGTATGCTAAGTAATCCTTTACGCGATCGCTTTGGTATGCAATTTCGCTTAGAATTTTATAAAGATGAAGAACTTGCTATCATTTTAGAAAAAGCCGCACAAAAGCTTAATAAAATTTGTGAAAAAAAAGCCTCTTTAGAAATAGCCAAACGCAGTCGTTCTACCCCAAGAATCGCACTAAGACTTTTAAAAAGAGTAAGGGATTTTGCTGATGTAAATGATGAAGAAATTATCAGTGAAAAAAGAGCCAAAGAAGCACTGGATTCTTTAGGGGTTAATGAACTTGGCTTTGATGCGATGGATTTGCGGTATTTAGAGCTTTTAACAGAAGCCAAAAGAAAACCTATAGGGCTTTCTAGCATAGCTGCAGCATTAAGTGAAGATGAAAACACCATAGAAGATGTTATAGAGCCTTATTTGCTAGCAAATGGCTACATAGAAAGAACAGCAAAAGGACGCATAGCAAGTTTAAAAAGCTTTGATGTGTTAAAGTTAAAATATAACAAAGGTTTATTTGATGAAAAATAGCAAATTTTTTCTAATTAGTTTTATTTTGATTGTATTGTTTTGGGTTTTGTATTTATTTAAACCTTTTTTAATGAATATTGCTATAGCAAGCTTAATGGCTGTTTCAACTTCAAATATCAATGTAAAATTTCTTAAAATTTTTAAAGACAAAAAAGTTATTGCAGCTGCGGCAACGACTTTATTTATGCTTGCATTGTTTTTTATTCCTTTTGTGTATGCTATAGTAGAACTTGCCAAAGCAGCAAAGAATTTTGATATAAATTATCTTCATACTACTATAGAGTATTTTAAAAATTATTCTTTACACTTGCCAGAATCTTTAAGTTTTATTGAACCAAAAATCAAAGAGGCATTAGCAAGTATTGATTTAAATTCTATTTCTAAAAATATCTTAACTTATCTTTCAAGTGCAACTAAATTTGGAACTAAATTTTTAACTGATATGGTATTAATTTGTGTGTTTTATTTCTTTGCTAACCTCTATGGAAGCCAGCTTATAAGCTACCTTAAAACCATCATTCCTATGAAAAAAGAAGAAACACAAAGCATTTTAAGCGAGGTAAGTAATGTGATGTCTGTAGTGTTTTACTCTATGGTGATAAACGCTATCTTACAAGGAGTGCTTTTTGCTATTATTGTTAAATTTTATGGTTATGATGCGATTTTAATGGGGATATTATTTTGCTTTAGCTCTTTGATACCTGTAGTAGGCGGAGCTTTAGTTTATGTGCCTATTTCTTTATATGAATTTGCAAATCACAACCTTAGCGGAGCTTTAGTCATTTTTGCTTATAGTGTGATAATGATTTCATTTATAGCAGATACTTTAGTAAAACCTTATATCATTAAATGGATAAATAATAAACTCGTTCAAATTCCAACGCAAATTAATGAACTTTTGATTTTCTTTGCTATGATAGCTGGAATTTCAAGCTTTGGTTTTTGGGGGATTATACTTGGACCTGCAATTTTGACTTTTTTTATTTCTACTTTAAAATTATATGTGATTTTAAAAGAAAAACACTTTGTATAATCTACACTGCTAAATTAGCAGTGTAGAGTTTTAATAACTTCCAACCACACAAGGATTCATAGTTTTAAAATTATCACTTACTATACAAGTTCTAGCTCTTTGAGTTAGTGCTGCTTCGTCTATCTCTTGGGTTTCTTCTTCTTCGTATTTAAAAGTAGGTGTTTGTTTTTGTGAGCTAGCTATTTGGCGTGATAGTTTTTGATAATCATCATTTTCAATACCACCAGAATTATTTAATTTTTCTAAATTAGGTATTGTTAAAGCTATATTATTCAATTTACCTTTGATAGTAAAATGTCCGTTGGAATCAACATTAGCTTTACCTTGCCAAGTTTCTAGTTTTATTTGATTATTAGCTATAGTAGTGGCTAATTCTCCACTAAGATTGCTTAATCTATCTACTTCAGCTTTTAAAGAAGCTAAAGTTGCTTCATTTTTTATACTTGGATTTTCATTGATTTTTTTAACATAATCATTATATTTAGTTATGGCTATTTTAAGTTGCTCTTGTATGGTTTTTAATTGAGCTAAGGCATTATTAGAAGAATCAACTAAAGGTTTTAATTTATCATTGATAAATGCTAAAAGATTTGCTTTGCTTGTTTTAAATTTATCATACTTAGAATAAGCCATTTTATAATCATTATGGATTTTTTCTAGTATTTCTTTCATGCCTTTTTGACCATATAAAGCTTCTAAGAAAGATATGCTTTGCTTTAATTCTTCACTTAATCCCTGAATTTTAAAATCTTTTATATCTACCCAGTAATTTCCACCAAATATTTCACCTAGCCATTTGTTTAAATCATTTGCACTAATTACATCATCACTTGCTAAGATAACATCGCTATCGCTTGGTTGGTTTGGATTATCAGGGGTGGTTGGTGGAGTGATGGTTGGTTTTTCTATAGTGTTTGCTTTAGATAAAAAGTCTTTATATGCATTTGCTTGGGTTTCATCTGTGTAAGTGTGGATATTGATTTTATCTTGGATATAGTCGTTTTTGTTAAAATCGTTAATATAATGATATATATTAGCGTTAGAAATATTTTTATTATTTTCATTTGCTATAAAAATATTAGCATATGATTCTCCTCCGTATGCTTGATCCCAATAAGATTTAGCTTTAACATTAGAACCTTCTTTAAAGTATAAATATACATTATGTATATACGCACCATTGTTACCTCCTTGTGCTCCACAAGAACCCATATTGAATACACCATTACATCCTAAAAATCCTCCAGCATAAGCACTTTGTGTTGCATTTGCATTGATATTAATTTTACCCTCTATTGCAATATTTTGAAACACTGCTGTTACTTTGTAACTTCTTCCAGCAAAAGAACCAGCATAACTTCCAGCTTGTGCATATTTATTATCAACATAAATATTTTCCAAGCCTTTGATATAAATATGATCAAATTTTGTATTATTACCTATCTCACCAAACATTCCACCTACAGCAGCAAATGCACCAGCAGCATCAACTTTTACATTTTTAATATTTTCCATATATACATTTTTAACATATTCTCCTGTAAATAATTGTCCTGCAAATCCACCAGCATGTGCTGGACCATTAACTTTTAATGTTATATTGTTTATAGAGTTAATAGCAATATTTTCAAAATTTCCCCTAGCATTTCCAGCAAATCCACCTATACCACCATAACCAGAACTAGATTTTCCTAAAATGTTATTTATATTATCTATATATATCTTAGTAAAATTTCCTCCAGCTATACCTGCAAAACCACCTATAAAAAATGAATTAGAATTATTATTTATAAAATCAATATTTTTTATTGAAATATCTGAAAAAAAACTACCATTATGCAAAGAATTTCCTACAAAACCGCCCATATATCTAACATTATTACCATTAATCCGACCACCCATATAATCTACTTTTATATTTCTAATATCAGAATAACTCACATTTCCAAAAATTCCAGCATAATCAATATTTTCAACATCCATATTAATATTTTTTAAAGTAAATCCTTGCCCATCAAAATTTTTATTAAAAGCGTTATTACCAGCATTACCTATTATCATAGAAGTGCATTGTCCTTGTGACATACAATAATTTGCATAGTTTTTACCTTGATTACCGCCAAAATCTATATCACTAGTTAATTTATAGGTGCCAAAAAAATCTCTCATGTTGTTTCTATCATAATTCCAACCCTTAGCAAAATGCCACCAATCTACATCAGAACCTATAGTAGCATGTTTTTCGAATTTATCTTTAGTTACTAATTGTTTGTTTGCTTTGTTTTCTATGTTATCATACTCTTGAGTAGTAAAATTTAGTTTTCCTATGTTATTACCATAATTATAATAAGATGTAGTAGATTGCTGTAAAGCACCCTTACTATAAGCACTAGCTATGATAGAATTTGATTTAATACCATCTACTTGTATATTTACTTCATTGCCTACTAAATGAACTTTACTTGCTGTGTTATTACTTGGGTTTTTCAAAGCATCACCACTAGTGTTTGCATTATGCATACCATGGATATTACCACCATCTATACTTACCTTATGTCCTATAAGCAATACATCATTTGCATTGATATTACCCATATTTACTACATTGCCAAGTTTATTTGCTTTAAACACAGGTGAAAAAGTTGCATAGTCTATAGTCTTTCCATTTGCGTATTGTCCGTTTGCAAATTTATTCATATCCTCATTACTCATCGATGAAGTAGAAGCTACAAAGCGATTAGCATTGATATTACCTGTTTTAGTAATGATTACTCCATTAGGATTGATTAAAAATACATTATTACCACTTGCATTTAATACACCTGCTATGGTAGATTTATTTGTTCCATGAGCTATGTTTAAATAGTTTTTACTATTACCACCAAAATTTACACTTTCACCTTTATTTATATTAAAACCACCACCCCATTGGATAACAGAATTAACTTTATTACCATTTATATGCATATTATTACCACTAACATTTATAGTTCCACTTGTGCCATGAGTAAATTTACCACCACTTGGTAAGGCAAATGCAGGTGAAAAAAGTAATGAAGCAACTATACTTGAAAGTAAGATGTGATTAGTTAGTTTTTTAGAAGGAGTTAAATCAAAATTATTCGATCCCCCCCCCCGTGGAGAAAATACTGCCATAATAAATCCTTTGTTTGAAAAAATTTATGTATGTTAATATTATATTTATAAAAAAATACTTAAGTTAATGGAATTTAATTTAAAAAATAACTATTCAATAATACTCAGAAAGTTTTTCTTTCTGAGTATGTATTTAATAACTTCCAACCACACAAGGATTCATAGTTTTAAAATTATCACTTACTATACAAGTTCTAGCTCTTTGAGTAATAGCTGCTTCTTCTATTTCTTGGGTTTCTTCTTCTTCGTATTTAAAAGTAGGTGTTTGTTTTTGTGAGCTAGCTATTTGGCGTGATAGTTTTTGATAATCATCATTTTCAATACCACCACCTTGGGTTGGTTTGTCTACATTAGGGGTATTTATTAAAGATGTATTGAATTTTCCTATTACTATAACTTTATTGTTATTGTTTTTATCTTTAAAAATTTGAAGATTATTTTCTTGTATAGATAATTTAGCATAAAGTAGTTTTGCTTCTTTGTCTAGTTCTTTTATATTATTTTTTATAGCTATAAAAGCAGGATCATTTTCATTTTTTATACCTTTGTCTATTAAGGTTAAAAAATCATTATAAGCTTTTATAAATCTTTTAAGTTTAGCTTGATTTTGTTCTAATTGTTTTTCTATATCTAAACCCAAAGAAACTACTTCTTTATTTAGTTTGTCTAATTTAGTATGCCATAAGTTTTTGTTTTTGTTAAAGTCTTTGATTTTATCATCTGCTTTTTTAAAGGATTGCTCAAAATCTTTTTTTGCATTATTTTCAAATTGAGCTTTATTTATATCATGATCTTTATAAGTATTTAAAAAACTTAAACTTTGCAATAAAGCTCTAGCATCATTTTCTTTAACACCTAAATAAGCTGTGATAAATTTAACTTGTTCATCTTCTGTTTTATTGGCTAAAGTTTTATATTCTTTTAGCAATTTATCTAATAATCTAATATTGATAACATATTTAATCTTATCAATATCTTTAATAATATAATCATTCCATACTGCATTAGAGATTAAATCATCTTTATCTAGGGTAGGTTTTTCATTAAGAATTAAATCTAGATTAGGAAGGATTGATTGGTTTGAGTTTTGAGGTAGTTCTGGATTTGTGATATTTGGTTTTTCTATGTTTGGTTCTACAAATTTATATTTGCTTTTAAACTCTTGGTAGGTTTTATCTTTATTATCATCACCATATATATGAGTAGTAAATTTATTTGTATTTATATTACTCATGATATCTTTAAAATCTTTTTCATGATGATAGATGTGAATGTTAGACATATTATCAGTGATTTTATCACTAAATTTGTATATTTTAACATTGTTATTTGTAAATGTTGTATTTGGATGAAAATAAACATGAATATTATTAAATTTAAATCTTCTATCACTATCATAATAACTTGGAGCAAAACCATAAATTGCTGAATTTTGCGTAGTAGGGTTTTTAAAGCTAATGTTATTTATACCATCTATAAAAATATCATTAAACTCTATTTTTCCATAACCATCATAATAATTGCTCTTAAAATCAGCAACAAATCCTGCTATGTTTACATGATCATAAAAACCCCTATCTCCATTAGAAGATTTTATACTATGTATATTTTTTAATATTATATTTTCAAATTTTCCACCTACACCTCCATCTCCCAAACCGATGCGTCCTACAAAGCCTCCAATATTCGCTCTACTGCTATTAGTAGTAATATTTCCTATATTATTCATATAAATATTTTTATACAAATTCTCATTACCATGGCTAACATCAATCGTTCCAGCAAAACCTCCAATCCTAGTATCAACATTACCATTTACATTAATACCATTAATATTATCTAAATATATATTTTCATATTTACCCTCATTAATATATCCAGCAAAACCTCCAATTCTTAAATCTCCACCTGAAGCATATTTAGTTTGAATTAAATTTATATTATTAATGTTTTTTAAAGAAATATTATTAAATTTTGGAGGATTAAATTCACTAAGATATGTTTGTCCTATACTTCCAGCAAAGCCTCCAAAGTAATTTCCCTCTGATGTAGAAGAAGTTGAAAGACTATCTGCTTGAATTTTAATATTACCAATATCATTAAGAAGTATATTTCTATAATCTCCTAAGTCGATACTTCCAGCAAAGCCTCCCAAAGAAGCTTTTATGGAAGAATTATGTAAAGTCATATTTAGATTTTTTATATCATTTAATGCAATTTTATTAAATACCCCATTAAATATTGCTCCAGCAAAGCCTCCCAAAAATAGATCTTTATAATTATTGTTTCCATCGTCTTCTTCAAAATAAGTTAAACCATGTATGGTTTTTAAATTTATATCTTCAAAACTACCACCATCAATGCGTCCTGCAAAGCCTCCTATGTTTGAAGAAGAAGCAATATTATCAACATTTTGAATGGTTTTAAAATTTATATTTTTAATATTATTTAAAGATATATTTGAAAAATTTCCATTTGCTATATATCCAGCAAAACCACCTAAACCGATAAAATAATCACTAGCATATCCATTAAGCGAGTCGTATCCATTTTCTCTAATACTTAAATTTTCTACATTTTTTAAAGAAATTCCATCAACAAAACCAAAAATAGAACCAGCAAAGCCACCTACTCCATAGGCATAGTGTTTCCAATAAACACCTCCTGGTATATCAACAATAGCACTATGCTTCACATCAAAATTCTTTATATTTTCTAAGGTGATATTTCTAAACATACCATTAGCATCTCCAGCAAAGCCACCTGTTCCATAAGTAGTAATATATCCAGAATCAACTACAACTTTGACATCATTTTTCAAACTAGTTAAATTCTTTAAACTAGCTCTATCTACAAAGCCATCTAAATAACCAGCAAATCCTCCAACATATTCATTTTTAGCATTAATGCCACCACCACTATAATCTACATTAATATTTGTAAAGCTTGCTTCTTTAGTTGCACCAAATATACCAACATAATGTTTTTTAGAATCATTATTTGTTAAATTTGCTGTATCTATATACATACCTTTTAATACAAAACCTTGTCCATCAAAATTTTTAGTAAAGGCATTATCTTTGGTATTACCTACTATCATGGAAGAACAACCAAGTCCATCTATGCAATAATTTGCATAATTTTTATCAGCAAAATTTATATTAGAAACTAATTTATATTCATTTGCAGTAGTTCTAAAACCATTTTTATTTTCATTCCAACCTTTAGCAAAATGCCACCAATCTTCTGTATTGGCTATAGAAACAAAATGTGCTTTTTTAAAGTTCTTATCATTGTGCTTATATCCCCCATATGAAGGTGTAGAATATTTTAAAAATATATTTAATGCTTCAGGGTTATAATAATACCCAGTAGCACTTAAATATATAGAACCTTTATTTTTAGCTGTGATATTTAATTTATTATTTTTGTTTATATTAGCTACATCAACATATACTTCATTTCCAACTAAATGTGTATTTTTGGAATTAACTTGGTTTAAATATAATTTTCCTTTATCATTACCTGCACTTGCATGCAATAAAACCTTATTGCCTATAAGCAATACATCATTTGCATTGATATTACCCATATTTACTACATTGCCAAGTTTATTTGCTTTAAATACAGGAGAAAAACTTCCAGCTTGTTCTTGTGATAAATTTGCAAATTTCCACATATCATCACTACTCATCGATGAAGTAGAAGCTACAAAGCGATTAGCATTGATATTACCTGTTTTAGTAATGATTACTCCATTAGGATTGATTAAAAATACATTATTATCTTTTGCATTTAATACACCTGCTATGGTAGATTTATTTGTTCCATGAGCTATGTTTAAGTAGTTTTTACTATTACCACCAAAATTTACACTTTCACCTTTATTTATATTAAAACCACCACCCCATTGGATAACAGAATTAACTTTATTACCATTTATATGCATATTATTACCACTAACATTTATAGTTCCACTTGTGCCATGAGTAAATTTACCACCACTTGGTAAGGCAAATGCAGGTGAAAAAAGTAATGAAGCAACTATACTTGAAAGTAAGATGTGATTAGTTAGTTTTTTAGAAGGAGTTAAATCAAAATTATTCGATCCCCCCCCCCGTGGAGAAAATACTGCCATAATAAATCCTTTGTTTGAAAAAATTTATGTATGTTAATATTATATTTATAAAAAAATACTTAAGTTAATGGAATTTATAATATTTTATAAATATTTTCTTCGTTAGTTAATTTTTTATCGTATTTTACTACTAAAAATTTGGAATTTTTATATACATCTAATACACCTTCTAAGGATTTTATAGTATTTAGATTTTGTTTTGTATCTAGTGGTAAATACACATTTTTAAAATCAGCTGGACTTTTTAAAAACAAAAGCAATACAAACCACACCGCAGACATAGCTACTAAAACAAAAGCAAGCGAAACTAAACTAAAATGATGTAAAAAATACCCTCCAACAACACCACCTAAAAAACTACCAAAATAACCAAAAGCATTAAAAACACCCAAAGCTGCACCTTTTTCATTTACTTTAGCAAATTTACTTGCACAACTTTGCATGATAGGCTCATGTAAGTTAAATCCTACAAAAAACACAACAACACCTATCATAAAAACCAAGGCATTATGCGAGAAAGCAAATATCACATAAGCAACGATAAAAAACACCACTCCCAAAAGTAAAATTTCCTTACTAAGCCCTCTTCTTTCTCCTAAAGAGCCTGAAAGCCCCATAGCTAAAAAACCTAAAACCATCGAGCTAACATACACATGCCATAAATTTTCACTTGGGTAATCAAACTCATGCACTAAAACCAAAGGAATGCTTAAAAATGCTATGCTCATGAGCATTTTTTGCATACAATTAGTAAGATTCATTAAGGCTAAATTTTTTTCTTTCAAAAGTTTTTTTAGCGGAGTTTTAGTGTTTTCATGCACTATAGTATGTTCTTTTGGCACTACACTAAATAAAAGCAAAATACAAAGCAAGCTTAAAATAGCACTTAAATCAAACAAACTTGAAAGCCCAAATTTAGCACTCATTAATGGAGAAAGCACTAAAGAAGCTGCAAAAGAAATTCCTATAAAAGAACCCATAATAGCCATAGCTTTGCCACGATTTTCTTCATTGATAAAATCACTTATCATAGCAGTAGCTACTGCTCCAATAGCCCCTGCACCTTGTAAAAGCCTACCAAACATCATAGTATAAATATCATTTGCATAAGAACACACCATAGAACCTATGATAAAAACTACAAGCCCTATAAGCATAGTTTTTTTACGCCCTATTTTGTCTGAAATGATTCCAAAAGGAACTTGTAATGCCATTTGAGTTAAAGCATATACACCCACTAAAAGCCCAACTAAAAATTCATTTGCACCTTGTAAATTTAAAGCGTATAAACTCAAAACTGGCAAAACTATAAATAATCCAAAAAATCTTGTCCCTACTATGAAAGATAAAGGTAAAACGGTTTTTAACATAACTTTCTCCTTATAAAGGATAATTTTACTATGATTTTGATAAACTTTTTTTAAAAGTCTATACAAAAAGAGTGTTTTATGAAGAAAAAATTAAAGATAATTGTAGCAAGTTCTAATACACACAAAATTAAAGAAATAAAAAAATTTTTAGTAAATTATGAAATTTATGCTTTAAATGAGATTATCACTCCATTTGAAATCATAGAAAATGGTAAAAGTTTTAAAGAAAATGCTTTGATAAAATCCAAAGCTGTTTTTAATGCTTTAAAAGAAAAACAAAATGAATTTATAGTTTTAAGTGATGATAGTGGCATTAGTGTAGCAGCTTTAGACAATGCACCTGGGATTTTTTCTGCTAGGTATTCTAAAGAAGGCACAGACAAAGCAAACAACGAAAAACTCATTAAGGCTTTAAATGAAAAAAATCTCAACCAAAGTAAAGCTTTTTACACAGCAGCCATTGCTATAAGTTCAAAGTATGGGCATTTTAGCACACATGGGTATATGCATGGAGTAGTAATAAACACACCAAAAGGAAATAATGGATTTGGTTATGATCCTTTATTTATACCAAAAGGTTTTGATAAAACTTTAGGCGAGTTAGATGAGCAAGTAAAATTAAAAATTTCTCACCGCTCACAAGCATTAATACATTCTACTTATATATTAAGAATTTTAGAAAAAACGGAAAAACAATGAAACAATTTATAAAATACATCCTTATAGCTTTGGCACTTTATGTGATTTGGATGGTGCTTTATTATAATTTTGCTTAAGATAATGATAACTTATAATAAAACTTGGTAATAAAAAAAGCGAACCAAATAAAAGCAAACTCATAGCTAAAACCGTTAATAATCCAAAATAAATCGTAGGTATAAAATTACTACTTACCATTACTAAAAAACCTAAAATAATAGTAACACTAGTATAATAAATCGCACTACCTATCCCTAAATGCGAATCTTTGATAGCTTCTTTTAAATCTTTGTGTTTTAATTCTTCTTTAAAACGATGAATATAATGAATCATATCATCAACGCCTATTCCTATACAAATAGCAGCTATGGTAATACTCATAATATCCAAAGGTATATTAAAAATTCCCATCAAACCAAATACCAAAGCCAAAGGAATAATATTTGCCAAAATAGCTATTAAAGCATAAATAAAACTTCTAAAAATCACCACAAACAAAGCAAAAATCACAAGCACTACAAAAACCAAAGTATCAAATTGTGAAGAAAAAAGGCTTTGAAGCATATTATTATACAAGAGCATAATACCACTAATTTTCACTTCTACATTGTCGTTTTTTAAAAGCTCATTTAAGTCTTTTTCAAGTTGTTTTAAAAAAGCATCGCGTCTTAAATTTGGGTCGCTATCTAACATACGCAAACTAAATCTTAGCTCATCATTTTGTATATTTACATAAGGATTTAAAACTTGACTTTTAAAATTTTCATCTAAATTTTCATATAAAAATGCCAAAGCAAAATCATCTAAATCTTTGCCATCATTTATACTTTTACCTAGTTCAAGTAAGCTTTGCAAACTAAGCACCGAACCGACATATTTTTGCTTGCTTAAAAATTCATGAACCTTAGTAGCAATTCTTGTTTTTTCACTACTAAAAAAATACCTATCATCTTGTGCTAAATTTTCAAATTCTTGCTCAAAATCATCGTTGATATTTTTTTGCTCAGGGCTTTTTTTAAATTTAACAATCACATCCAAAGGCATAGTTCCGCCTAATTCTTTATCTATAACCAAAAGTCCTTGTTTTATCCTAGAATCATCTTTAAAATAACTTACAAAGCTATTTTCAACCTTAATTTGCAAAATTCCATATATAGCAAAAAATACACAAGCTATACTAATGCTATAAATAATTTTTCTATGTTTTAAACTTGCATTGGCACAAAATGCTAAAAATTTAATGGAATTTTTATCAAGCTCTTTTACTTTTGGTCTTGGTAATAAAACTACAATACAAGCAAAATATATATAAGCTAAAATCAAACTTATACTAATTCCAAGACTCATCATAATACCCAGTTTTATAATAGGCTCAATATCAGAAAAAACAAAACTTAAAAATCCAACTATAGTGGTTAAAATCGCAAAAAAACTTGGATTTGCTTTATTTAGCAAAGTTGAAAGTAATAATTTATAAATACTAGTTTTTGGATGCTTGTGTAAATTTTCTATAAAATGCACAATCAAATGAATCACCACAGAAACGGTGATGATTAAAACCAAAGCTACATAATTAGATGAAACTATAGTTATATCAAAACCCAAAAGGGCGAAAATTCCACTAGAAGTAAAAAGTGAGATTATACAAATTCCTAAAGCTAAAAACACAAAATACAAAGAACCAAAAAACCACCAAAGTGCTATAAACAAAAGTCCTATTAAGCTTAAACCATAAATTTTTAAATCACTTTTTACATAAGAAATCATATCATTAGCGATCATTTCAACCCCGCCAAGGTGTAAAAAGTTATTATCGCTAGTATATTTTGATACCACTTCGTTAATATGCTTTAACCTTTGTTCGCTATAAATTCTTGCTTGTTCTTGATGATTTTTAATCAATTTTCTAAAATGTTCTTTTGTTTTCTCATCTTTTGCTTCATCGCGTGATTGAATAAGTTTATTGTAAATTTTATCAGGTGCAAGATAAATCAAAATTCCTGCCGTTGTGCCATCTTTTGAAATGATATTATTTTTATAAAATGGATGATTTAAAATTTCTTTTTTAGCTAAGTTAATGTCAATTCCTTGACTAAAAATATTAGGTATATTTTTTATAATTTCTTTTAAATCTTTATTTTTTGAGCTTGCAAGCAAGGGTGCATTAGCAATGGAAAAAATTTTATCCACCCCGTCAATTTTAGAAATCTCATCTCCAAGATTTTTAATAATCTTCAAATTCTCAGCAGTAAAAATATCTGAATTTTTAGGTGTAAATGCTAGCATTAAAAAATTATCACTGCCATAGCGTGCTGCAATTTCTCTATAAGTTTTCAAATTCTCATCATGCTCTAAAAGCAAACTTTCAGCGCTTGCATCAACACTTAAATTTTTAGCAAAAAAACTAAAAAATAAACAAAAAATCAAAGTTATCCCCAAAGTTCGCTTTGGAGAATTAAGAAAAATTTTTAAGATTTTACTTAGCATTATTTAGAAAAATCAACACTAGAAAGTTTGTCTAATAAAGTTTTAAAATCCGCATTTTGTAAAATATCTTTAAATTGCGAGCGATAAGTTTGTATAATGCTTATACCAAAAATATCTACATCATAAATTTGCCAATCATTGTTTTTATCATAAAATTTAAAAATCACATAATTTTCCTTGCCATCTACTAACATAGAGGTTTTTAAAAATGCTCTTTTGTTTTTTTCTTCTAAATTAAGCACTTTTAATTTTTGAGAATCATATAAAGAAAGTTTATTGGTAAAACTTTTTTTAAGATTATCTTCAAATGCTTTATTAAATTGCATTTTTTCTTCAGTATTTAATTTTTCATATCTTGTAGAAAGGCTAAGTTTTGCCATAAGTTCATAATCAAAAATACCATCAAAAAGTGCAAAAATTTTATTTGCTGCTTGATTTTTGTCGTTTTTGTTTTGATCTAAAATTTTCAAGCTTTCATCGATTTTTTCTTGCATAGTTTTAGAAATATCTTGTAAATTTAATGCAAAAATAAAAGAAACACTAAATAATAACACTAAAATTTTACGCATATTTTCTCCTTTTATTTGATCAAATCCCATCGTCTTTGCTCGTAAGCATCGCGTATAAAAGTATAATAATCTACACTATTTTGGTAAATATCATCTAATTTTTCATATTCAAAACTTAAATCATTGACTTTTAAAGCCACATTTATGCTTGCTCCAAGCCAAAAATTTTCAATATAACCTTCAGGCACCATAAACCAATTCACTGGTAAAGCTAAAGTGTCTCTTATATTAGATGGTCCTAAAAATGGCAATACTAAATGCGAACCACTACCTACTCCCCATTTACCCAAAGTTGTTCCAAAATCAGCTTCATAACTTTTTAAATGAGTTTTGCTAGCACTATCTAATAAGCCAAAACCAAAAATCACATTAATACAAAATCTTCCAAATTCTTCACCTGCCTTTTTAAATTCAAAAGTTAGAAGATGATTGAGTATTCTAGCAGGTGATCTTGTAGTGTCAAATACATTTTTAATCCCACTTCTTACAAAACTTGGAGTAATACTCTTATATGAAATTACTATAGGTCTTAAAAAATAAGTATATAAATCATAGTTAAATTTACTCATAGCTTTATTATAAGTATAAAAGCTATCTTGTATTTCTTTTTGTTGGAATTCTTGCTCAAAATCTAACTCATTCACAGCAAATAAAACATTAAAAAATAATGCTATACATATAAAATATTTCAACAATTAATCACCTTAAAATTTGCAATAAAATCAAAAATTATACAATAAAATCAAAAACAATTATATATATTTTATAAGTTCAAAATATGATGAAAAAAAATTATAATTTTTTTGATTTAAGTTGATAAAAGCTTTAGAAAATATGCAAAAAAATGAAAAAATATTTTTAGCAAAAAAATAAGCTATAATTTTTCGAACTAACTACACAAAGGATGAAAATGAAAAAAATTTTAATCTTGTTATTTTTATGTATTTTTGGCTATGGTGCTGATGTAAATATAGCCGCAGCTGCTAATGTAGCTTATGCTTTTAAAGCTTTACAGAAGGAATTTCAAAAAGAAAATCCAGATATTAGTATCAATGTAAGCTTAGGTGCAAGTGGAAATTTAGTTTCACAGATTAAAAATGGTGCTCCATTTGATATTTTTATGGCTGCAAATATGAAATTTGCACAAAATTTATATGATGAAAATTACGCTAGCACTAAGCCTGTAATATACGCACAAGGTGCTTTAGCTTTGCTTAGCATAAGAACTCAAACTATAAATTTAAAAAATGGTTTAGATGCTTTAAAAGATACAAAAGTTAAAATTATCACTATAGCAAACCCAAAAGCAGCTCCCTATGGCCAAGCTAGTATACAAACCCTACAAAATGCTAAAATTTACAATCAAGTAAAAGAAAAAATCATAGAAGCAAAATCCATAGGAGAAGCTCTTACTCAAACATTAAAAGCTGCAGATGTAGGATTTATAGCAGCAAGTGCGTTATATGAAGATGGGTTAAAAAAATACAATCTTGAAAAAGGGAAAAATTATATTTTAATAGATCCAAATCTTTACGAACCTATCAATCAAGGAATTATCATAACTTCTCATGGAAAAGATAATGCTAAAGCTAAAAAATTTTATGATTTTATTTTAAGTCCTAAAGCAAAAGAAATTTTTAAAGCTTATGGTTATAATACACCATGATTAAAGCAAAAATCAGCAAGATAAATACGCATGAAAATATTAATTGGATAGAATTTCACAACCAAAACCATAAATTTTTCATGCTTGCTTTAGAACTTGATGAAAAAGCATGCGTAAATCAAGAGGTTGTTTTAGCTTTTAAAAGTAGTGAATGTTTATTAAGTAGAAAAAGTTTAAATAATTCATTTTTAAATAGTATTTATGCAAAAATTATAGATATCTTTCAAGGAAAAATCATCACTATAATAAGATTAGAAAGTGAAATTTGTGTTTTTGAAGCCCAAATTAGCACTTTTGAATTTTTAGAGCAACAATACAAAATAAACGATTATATATTTGCTTATATTAACCCCAATGCTTTGTTTATTAAAGAGTATTTATGCTAAAAATTGATTGTGAAAAAATTTTCAAAGATAAGGAAAAAGAATTTAAACTCAAAGTCAAATTTGAAGTTAATGAAGGTGAATTTTTTGCTATTTTTGGTAAAAGCGGTAGCGGTAAAACTACACTTTTAAGAATAATAGCAGGATTTGAAAAAGCACAAGGAATTTGCACTTTCAATGATACAATTTTTTTTGATAAAAATAAATTTTTAAGTGTTCAAAAACGAAATATCGGCTTTGTTTTTCAAGATTATGCTTTGTTTGAAAATATGAGCGTAGAGCAAAATTTGCTTTATGCTAAAAATGATATTTATTTTGCAAATGAGCTTTTAGAGCTTTTAAATTTAAGTAAATACAAAAAAAGTCATATTTTAGAATTAAGCGGGGGACAAAAGCAACGCGTAGCCTTAGCAAGAACCCTTATGCGAAAACCAAAACTTCTACTTTTAGATGAGCCATTTAGTGCCCTAGATAATGAAATAAAACTACATCTTCAAGAATACCTTTTAAATATACATAAAACCTATAAAATCACAACTATTTTAATTAGCCATGATGTTAGTGAAGTTTATAAATTAGCCGATAAAATCATAGTATTAGAAAATGGGAATTTAATCAAACAAGGCACACCAAATGAAATCTTTTTAAAAACACAGGGCTCACAAAAATTTGCCATTAAAGCACGCATCTTAAAACTACAAAAACAAGATAGCATAATCATAGCTATATTAAGCATAGGTTCACAAATCACCCAAGTAGCTTTAAGTCCTTTAGAGGCATATAAATTTAAAGAAAACGATGAAGTAATCTTAAGTCAAAAAGCATTTAGTTTAAATTTAAATAAATTATCATAAATGTGTTAAAATACAAGAATTATTTTCTTTAAGGCGATAAATGACTTATGGATTTTTTATCTTAAAATTTTATACTAGCTTATGGACAAAATGGAAGATAAGATTATCTTGTGGTTATTTTATAGCCCCTACTGCACCTCCTTTTATCCTTTTTTAATTTCATTTTAAAAATTATTAGCAAAGGATATAAAATGCATTGGTTGGTTTTAGCAATTAGCATAGTTTTTGAAGTAATTGCAACAAGTTCTATGAAGTATGCAAGCATTAGCAAAAATAATCTTTATTTAATCGTTTTTGCGGTGTTTTTTTCATTTTCTTTAGCAGGTTTATTTTATGCTTTGAAAAAAATTGACTTAAGTATAGCTTATGCAACTTGGGCAGGATGTGGCTTGGCATTAGTTAGCATAGTAGGATTTTTAATCTTTAAAGAAGCAATTACTATCAATAAAATCATTTTTATCATTTTAATCATCACAGGAGTGGTAGGATTAAAACTTAGTGCTTAAGCCTTTTTGGCTTAAAGCACATTCATACTTTGTATCATTACTTTTGCTTTACATTCAGCACAGCAATATAGTGTTTTTATTTTATTTTTATCACCCATAAATTTAGGTTTCATTATATTGGCTATTTTTTCAATAGCCTTTTTAGTTGCAAATTCTTTCCCACACTCTATGCAGGCAAAAAGTTCATCTTGAGCTAAAATCATAAAAGAAAAATAATCTTTTTCTAAATCTATCCCACTTCTTTGAAGCACCAAAGTATCTTTTTCAGCACAACTTGCTTCACAATACCCACAAGTAGTGCATAAACTTGCATTAAATTTCAAAGAATTATCCTTAGTATCAGCTACTAAAGCTCCGACATTACAAGCACCAACACAAGAAAGACATAAAGTACATGTGTCTGTATTGATAGTGATTTTTCCATAACGAATCCATTCTTTACTTGGGATATTGCCTAAATTTTCTTCTTTTATAAGCTCTCTTAATCTTATAGCAAAATCCTCTCTTTTCAAAAGGGAAGGATTATAAGAAATAAATTTAAGATTTTCAATAAATTTTGCATTATTTATAGCATTTAAAAGCTCATCTTCATTTTTTGCCCAAAAAATTGCATTTTGTTTAAATTTTCTTTGAAAAATTTCATTTATCAAATCAATAACTTCTAAAATCCCTTTTGATAAACTTTTAGTATAAAAAATCACATTTGCACCACTTGTTTGAAGCATGGCTAAAAAATGCGTTTGATCAAGATAATTTTCACTTTTAATCATAAAAGGCATTACATTTTCTTTTAAAGTTATATTTAAATTTTCTATAGACATAGTTTCAGGAATGATTAAAATGATTTTATCTTCATAAAATTTTAAAATTTCATAAAAGCTATTGCGTGGCATAGGAGCATAATCAAGTGCCCCACTAGGACAAATACTTACACAATCTCCGCAATTTACACAATCTACATGAGAAAATTCTAATCTTTTTTGTTCATCGTCTTTTAAAATAGCCACACTAGGACAAATTTCAGCACATTTTCCACAATGAACACTTCTTCTTTCATGGTATTGACAAATGCTATCATCATAACTAATATAATTTTTAAATTTATATTTTGGAGAATTAGAATTTAAAAGCTTTATAAGTTCATCTTGACTTAAAGTAGTTAAATCATAACAACCACTTTGTTGATTAAAACTTTCTTTTTTTACATCATATAAGAAAAAATCACAATCAATTTCTACTTGCTCATTGTCTTTTAATGCTATCACACAAAGCTCGCCCACACAGCCTAAAACACCCAAGCATTGCTCATTGTTTAATTTTAAAACCTTGTATTCTTGTTTTTTTAAATTTTCTATTAGCTCATTTTGTTCCTCATCACTCACAATGATTACATTTTTACCCACTTCTTTGGTGTATTCTAAATCAAGCCCTAAATCATAAACCTTTGCTCTTATGGTATAAAAAGAATCAATAGTTTTTGATTTTTTAAGCACATCATCTTGGGAATTTTTTAAATAAAAATTAATTTCAGGTGCATAAATTTCAGGATTTAAAAGCTTTGAATTTCCTATAAAAACTTCTTCATCACAGGCCTTTTGAACTATACTAATATCATCACTTAAAGGGATTAAATCTTCATTTTCTAAAAATACAAAATCTTTCATCAATGCTCTCTTTTATTTTTATTTTAATTATTATATAAATTTCATTATAAAAAAGTTATAATTTTATAATTTTTTCTTAAGGTTTAAGATGAACAAATTTAGAAATTTTCCACCCATAAATACACTTATAAATGATAAAAACTTAGTTAAATATCCTTTATATTTAAGAGCATATTTTGCAAAAATAGTTGTTTCAAATTGTAAAAAAGAGCTTAGTAAAAATACCAATTTGAATTTTACCTTACAAGATTTACTTGCAAAAATTATCCAAAACATTGATGATTTTTTAAACTCACAAAGTCAAAGTTTAATTAATGCTAGTGGAGTTATCATACATACAAACCTTGGTCGTAGCATTATTGATGAGAGTATTTTTGAAAGAACTAAAGAAATCATTTGTTCTTATTCTAATTTAGAATTTAACATGCAAACTGGCAAAAGAGGCTCAAGGTATGATGCATTAAGTGCGAATTTAAAAATTTTATTTGATTGTGAGGATTGTTTGGTTGTTAATAACAACGCCTCAGCTGTATTTTTAATCTTAAACACCTTAGCAAAAAATAATGAAGTTATTACTTCAAGAAGTGAATTAGTAGAAATTGGAGGAAATTTTAGAATACCTGAAGTAATGCTTGCTGCTGGAGTAAATTTAAAAGAGATAGGCACAACCAACAAAACACATTTGTATGATTATGAAAATGCTATCAATGAAAATACTAAGATGATTTTAAAAACACATCGTTCTAATTTTGCTTTTAAAGGTTTTTTTGAAGAGGTTAATTTAAAAGAAATTTATACTTTAGCAAAAAAGAAAAAACTCATATCTTATTATGATTTAGGTTCTGGTTGGTGTGAAAAAATTAACAAACAACTTAGCAAAAACGAGCCAAGTGTAAAAGAACTTTTAAAACATTGTGATATTTTAAGTTTTAGTGGAGATAAACTTTTTGGATCTACTCAAGCAGGCATTATACTTGGAAAGAAAAAATACATTCAACAACTAAAGAAAAATCAACTCTTAAGAATGTTAAGAGTTGATAAAATTACTCTTGCTTTTTTAAATGAAACCACTAAAGCTTACCTAGAAAAAGAGTATGAAAAAATTCCCACATTAAAACTTTTAAATGATGATTTAAAAACCATAGAAAAAAAAGCACTCTTTGTTAAAGAAAATATTCCTATAAAATGTGAGTTAAAATCTTCAAAAAGTTTAGTAGGTGGTGGTTCTATGCCTGATAAAAGCTTGGATACTTTTGTGCTAAGTTTTGATGAAAAAGCTTTGATTTTACAAGAAAAATTTAGAAAAAAAGGTGTGATTGGACGCGTTGAAAATGAGCATTTTGTGCTAGATTTTAGAAGCATTTTGGAAAAAGATTTAAACAAAATGATAAGTATTATTAAAGAGGTATTTCATGCATAGTATTATCATAGGCACTGCTGGGCATATTGATCATGGAAAAACTTCGCTTATTAAAGCTATAAATGGCTTTGAAGGTGATGATTTAAAAGAAGAGCAAGAAAAAGGCATTACGATTAATCTTAGCTTTTCAAACTTAAAAAGTGAAAAATTAAACATTGCTTTTATTGATGTACCTGGACATGAAAGTTTAATCAAAACTATGATAAGCGGTGCTTTTGGCTTTAGAGTATGTATGTTTGTTATAGATATAAATGAGGGTTTAAAGGCTCAAAGCATAGAACATTTAAGAGTTTTAGAATTTTTAGGCGTAAAAGATGTAGTGCTTGTTTTAAGTAAGGTTGATTTATGTAAAGATTTAGCACAAAAACAAGAAAAACTTTTAAAAGAATTAAAAACATTTAAAATCAATATCTTAAAAGTTTTTTCAACTAGCATTTATGACGAACAAAGTATAGTGAATTTAAAAAAATACTTACTTAGTTTAAAGCCCAAAGAAAATGATGAAAATTTAATTTTTAGATACTATATAGATAGAGTTTTTTCACTCAAGGGTATAGGCACCATTGTAACTGGAAGCTTAAATGAAGGCAAGATTAGTAAAAATGAAAAAATCTTTTGTCTTGAAAATCAAAAAGAGCTTATTGTAAAAAATATACAAATTCATGAAGAAAATGCCTTAGAAGCAAAAGCTTACAATAGAGTTGCTTTGAGTTTAAATTGTGACTATCATGAGCTAAAAAAGGGCTTTATTCTCACTAAAAAAGGAATTTTTAAAAGCTTTAAAAGCATTGATAGTGTCGTTTTTACCACAGAAATTAAACACGGAAGTATTTTAGAATTTTGCAGTGGCTCAAAAAAACTTAATGCAAAAGTTAGCATTATTAAAGAATTTAGCGATAAAACTTATATAAATTTAGAATTTGAAAATGCTTTAGCTTTGTGTTTTGATGATAAATTTATCTTGCTTGAAAACGGGCGTGTTAAAAGTGGTGGAGTGGTATTAAACGCAGTGAGTGAGCCTTTAAAAAAGGATTTAAAAGCTAAATACTTAGCACTTTTAGAGCAAAAAGATTTTAAAAATGTATTTGAATTTTTAAAACAAACTCACAAACTTGGTTTTGGTTTGCTTTCAAGCTATCAACGCTTTAAACTCAATCATGAGCAAGCTTTAAATTTAGCTAAAAATTTAAATAATGTCTTTGTCGATGAGCAAGCTTTAAATGTATATGATTTAAAAGCTATGCAAATATTAAAAGAATTTATTGATTTTATTTTCTCTAAAAATCCTTATGCTTTAATCTCGCCTCATTCTATAGTCTTAAGACTTTCTTGGGCAAGTGAGAGCTTTTGTGCTTATACATTCAAACAAATGCAAGAAAAATTAGATTTTAAAGATGGCATATGGTTTTTAAAAGGGCAAAATTATGAAAAATTACAAGAAAAGGCTCATTGTAAGTTATATGAAATTTTAAAAAAAGAAGGTATAAAACCGACTGCACCTTATAATCTTTATGAACATTTAGAACTTGATAGAAAAAATGGAGATTTGATTTTAAAAAAACTCACTAAAGAAAATAAAGTAAAAAGATTAGCACATAATCTTTTTATAGAAAAAAATGCTCTTGAAAATCTCATGCAAGAATTTTTAAAACTTTTGCAAAATCATCATTTAGATGTGGCTTTTGTAAAAAATCATTTTCAAATTTCAAGAAAATATGCTATTGCTTATTTAGAATACCTTGATAAAAACTACCCTCAAGTAACAAAAATAGAAGAAAAAAGAATGCTTAAAGATTAAACATTAAAACTAAAATTTTATAATACATAAAAATTTAAAATAAAGGAAAATAATGAAAAAATCTTTAGCTCTTTTAACTCTTGCTAGCTCTTTATTTGCTGCAAGCAATGAAGAAATTATCAATTTTTTTAAAAAAAATCCAAATTTATCAAATGCAAGCATTAGTGTTTCTAGTAGAGAAAAAATTCCTGATACTAACTTTGAAGCTGTTATAGTTAATTTTGAAATTGCTGGCAAAAGTTTTCAAGAAATCATTTTTACTCAAGCAAATATCATTACAACCGAAGTAATTGATGTAAAAAAAGGTGAGTTTTATTCTCAAGTTTATCAAGCTAAACTAATGGAAAAACAACAAGCTGAATTTGCTAAAAAGGCATTGGTTGAACTTAAAAAAGAAACAATGTTTGTTTCTTTAGGAGATCCAAAAAAACCATTGCTTTATGTATTTAGCGATCCTGAATGTCCATATTGTAGAATGCATTTGGATAAAATAGAAGAAACATTAAAAACCCATCAAGTTAAATTCATATTAACACCTATTCATGAACTTAGTGCTTTTGAAAAATCAGCTCTTATTTACAAAGAAAGTAAAAATGCTAAAAACGATGCACAAAAAATTGCTATCATGCAAAAATACTACGATAAAGATATAAAAGATTACAAAAAACCTAGCGATGCTGAAGTAAAAGCAGTGAAAGAAACTTTTGCTAAATACTCTAAACTTGGCCTTCGTGCTGTTCCAACTATAGTCGATGCTCAAAAATAATCTTTTAATCCTTGTGTTTGCACTTTTTATAAGTGCTTGCACAGGTCCTATGCAAACTTTCATCCAAACAAATAATGAAGGTATATTTTTACATGCTAGTAAAAATCAGAGTTTTTCTATAATTATCAACAACCCTTCAAAAATAAAAACTAATTTAGAAACAAAAATCATTCATAAATTGCAAAATTTAGGCTTTGTCTTAAATAAAGAAAAAAGCGATTATACAATTTATATCAATATAGTAGATTTTAAGAAATTTTCTTATGCTCAAAGACTGCGTTCTTCTGCTGCAAGGTTTTTTTACAATGATTTTGATAAAATAGACGATGTTTTTGAGGTAGAAATTGAAAATTATTATCTTATGCAAGCAAATTTACAAGTTATTTCTAAATATTCTACTCAAAGCACTTCACTTTTAGCAAGAACTGCTTATCTTAGTGATATAAATAGAGCCAAAGAGTCTTTAGAAGAAAAAATAGCTAATCAAATAGCAAGCTTTTTTTATATTAAAGATGGCATTTAAGCCATCTTTTTTAAATATAACCATGATCAATCATCGCATCAGCAACTTTTTTAAAACCTGCTATATTTGAACCTACTACTAAATTTCCTTCATGATTATAAGCTTTTGCACATTCATATGAATTTTCAAAAATATTTTTCATAATTTTATGCAATTTTGCATCAACTTCTTCAAAACTCCATTGACACATACTTGCATTTTGTTGCATTTCAAGTTGAGAAGTAGCTACCCCGCCTGCATTTGCAGCCTTAGCTGGAGCAAATAAAAAGTCTTTTTGATTTAACATAAAATCAATTGCTTCAAGTGTGCTTGGCATATTAGCTCCCTCTGCTACCATACGACAACCATTATGATACAAAGTTTTAACATCTTCTAAATTTAATTCATTTTGTGTAGCACTTGGAAAAGCTATATCACAAGGTATACTCCATACTCCATTACAACCTTGTTTATATGCACTTTTTGGAGTGAAAATGGCACCTTTTTTAAGTGCTGCATAATCGCTCACTCTAGCTCTTTTTACTTCTTTAATTTCTTTTAATAATTCTAAATCTATTCCCTCTTTATCATAAACAAAACCATCACTATCACTTATTGTGATTGCTTTTGCACCAAGTTGATTAAGTTTTTCTATAGTATAAATTGCTACATTACCACTGCCTGAAATAGCACATTCTTTTCCTTCTAATGCATTGTTATACTTTGCTAGCATTTCTTGAGTAAAATACACACAACCATATCCTGTTGCTTCTGTTCTTGCTAAACTTCCACCCCATGGAATTTTCTTCCCTGTTAAAGTTCCATCAAAATTAGAGCTAATTTTCTTATATGCTCCAAACATATATCCAATTTCTCTAGCACCAACCCCTATATCACCAGCAGGAACATCGGTATTTGCACCTATGATTTTTGAAAGTTCAGCCATAAAAGCTTGACAAAAACGCATAATCTCTGCTTCACTTTTACCCTTAGGATCAAAATTTGCCCCACCCTTAGCTCCGCCTATCATTAAACCTGTTAAAGAATTTTTAAAAATTTGTTCAAAGCCTAAAAATTTCAAAACATCTAAGTTTACACTAGGATGAAATCTAAGTCCACCTTTGTAAGGACCTAAACTAGAGTTAAACTGCACTCTATAGCCAAAATGCGTTTGGGCTTTACCTGCATCATTGATATATACAACTCTAAATATAGTTGTTTTTTCAGGCATAACAATGCGTTCTAATATAGCATGATCTTGATAAGTTTTATTTGATTCTAGCAAAGGTTCTAAAGAATTTAATACCTCAGTAGCTGCTTGAAAAAAAATAGGTTGTCTTGGAGAGATTGTTTGAATTTTTTCTAAAGTTTCATTGATGTATTGCTTAGCTACGCCCATAAAATGTCCTTTTTATAGTATCTTGTTTTTTGTTTTAGCTAAAAAAATTTTTAGCGCCTGTTGCTCCTTTGTTCCTATTTTATAATAAATCAACCTTAAATATGCAGTAATTTCTTTTTGGGAAAGATTTCTTGTTTTAGAATATTCTAGTAAAATGTATTGTGGAATAAAAATTTTACTATTAATAAATTTTTTCATCATCTTTTTATAAATGGAGAAATTTTTTATACAAGAAAAACGCGCAAAAACAAAAGGTAAATTTGTTTTCTCATACCAAAGCTCACATAAATCAATATAATCTTGTGGATTTTGCAAGTAAAGTTTTAAAGCCTTATCACCGATGATAACCTCCCCTTTTTGCTTTAAAACTTTTGCTAAGGCATTAGAAGTTGCAGAACTTGCGTCTTCTTTGCTTTGAGAATGTTTTTTAACTAAAACGCTTTTTACTTTTTTATTTGCACAAATTCCAATATTTAAAGTTTTGTATTTTTTTCTACCACTTTCAATACTTGAAATAATCGCCGCATCAATGCGTTTATAATACAAAGAGCGATTTAGTTTGCTAGGAACCCCTTTTTTGTATTCTGTAGTTTGCTTAACATAGCTAGGAAATGGAGTTTTTTTTAGATAAATATGTAAAGGGAGTAAATTTAGATAATCTATCTTTCCAAAAACCATCTTTACCTTTCTATATTAAGTTTTAATATCCTATAAAAAATTATCTTAAATATAAATTAAATTAAATAAAAATATCATCATTGTTAAAATTTATATAATTAAGCACATAAAAATACAAATTTCAGTTTTATTCTTAAAATAAAATTGAGTATATAAATTTAAAAAATATAATGAGATGTTCCAATAAAAAGAAGTTTTATTTAAAATAATATTTTAAATAAAACTTAATATATAAAATTATTGTAAGCTAGATAAGTATTTTTGATAATCAAATTCTTTGATTAAAGCTACACCATCTTCTACCGCAGCCTTTGCCACTGCAGCACTAACCACAGCTTTAACCCTACTATCAAATGGTTTTGGTATAACATAATCTCTACCAAATTTAAGTTCTTCTACTCCATAAGCTTGTTTAACCTCATCACTTACTGGAAGTTTTGCTAAATCAGCCAAAGCTTTAGCAGCAGCTACTTTCATATTTTCAGTAATTTTAGTCGCTCTAACATCCAAAGCTCCTCTAAAGATAAAAGGAAATCCTAAGACATTGTTAATTTGATTAGGATAATCACTTCTACCTGTTCCCACAATAGCATCACTTCTAACTCTTTTAACATCTTCTGGCATTACTTCAGGCACAGGATTAGCTAGTGCAAAAATTACTGGATCTTTTGCCATACTTAAAATCATCTCATCATCTAAAATCTTAGGTGCACTTAAACCCAAAAACATATCAGCATCTTTTAAAGCTTCTCTTAAAGTGCTATCTTTGGTATCGCTTACAAATTCTAGTTTATATTTATTCAAATCATTTCTTTGAGTGTTTATTACACTTTTGCTATCTACTAAAACTATATTTTTTACACCTAAATTTCTATACATTCTAGCACTTGCAATACCTGCTGCACCTGCTCCACTTACTACAACTTTAATATCTTCAAATTTTTTACCACTAATTTCCATAGCATTCATTAATCCTGCTGTAGAAATAATAGCCGTTCCATGCTGATCATCATGCATTACAGGAATTCCAAGATCTTGCAAAGCAGCTTCTATTTCAAAACACTTTGGTGCGGCAATATCTTCAAGATTGATTCCACCAAAAGTTGGAGCTATAGCCTTGCAAAAATTTACGATTTCATCCACACTATGTGCGTTTATCTCTAAATCATAAGCACTTACATTAGCAAATTTTTTAAACAAGCAAGCTTTTCCTTCCATTACTGGTTTGCTTGCACTTGCTCCTATATTTCCAAGTCCTAAAACCGCACTACCATCGCTTACTATAGCCACTAAATTTGCTTTATTAGTGTATTTATATGCTAAAGTCTCATCTTTTGCTATTTCAATGCAAGGTTCAGCAACCCCTGGAGAATAAGCCAAAGATAAATCATGGGCACTATCCATAGGCTTTCTAGCTATGATATCTACTTTACCACCTAAGTGATATTCTAAAGCTTCTTCTTTTAAATTCATTTCTTCCCCTTTGTGTAATTTAGTAAATTTTCTATCCTAAGCTTGGCCTTTTGCACTCCTAAAAATTCTAATACTTCAAATATACTAGGACTTACTGAGCTTCCTGTGAGTGCAATGCGTATGGCTTGGGCTAGATCTTTTAATTTAAGGTCATTTTCTTCTAAAAATTGCTTAGTTAATTCTTCGAATTCACAAGCACTTTTTTGCTCGTTTAAAACCTTAGCGTATTTTTCCAAACAAGCTAAATTTGTTTCATTAAGAAATTTATCTATAGCCTTTTGATCGTATTCTTTTGGTTCATTTAGTAACACTTTAGCCCCGCTAATAATATCATGCAAGGTTTTAGCTCTTTCTCTTAGCATATCTAATAAAAATCCTGCTTTTTCATATTGTCCCAAATCAAAGCCAAGTTCTTTTAATTGTCTGTTGATTTCTTCAAAAGGCAAGGTTTTAATATAATGGGCATTAAGCCATTCTAATTTTTTAAAATTATAACAAGAAGCACTTTTGTTAATATGATTTGGATCAAAAAGTTCTTGCATTTTTTCTAAAGAAAAAACCTCATCATCACCATGGCTCCAACCAAGTCTTACTAAAAAATTTAACAAAGCTTGTGGTAAAATTCCCATGTTTTTGTATTCCATAACATCAGTTGCCCCGTGGCGCTTAGAAAGTTTTTTGCCATCTTCACCATGTATCATAGCCAAATGGTAAAATTTAGGAATTTCAAAGCCCAATGCCTCATAAAGCACAATTTGCTTAGGTGTATTTGAAAGATGATCATCTCCTCTTATAACATCACTCACGCCCATTAACGCATCATCAATTACAACGGTTAAATTATAAATTGGGCTACCATCGCTTCTTGCGATTATAAAATCATCTAAAATATCTTCAGCTTTAAAGCTTACCTCACCTTTAACCCCATCAATAAATTTAATCTCACCACTTTGTGGGGCTTTAATACGCACCACAGGCTCAATGCCACTTGGCGGAGTTCCTTTAAAATCCCTATATCTTCCATCATATTTTGGGCGTTCTTTGGCCGCTTCTTGCTTAGCTCTTAACTCATCAAGCTCTTCTTTGCTCATATAACAATAATAAGCTTTGCCCTCATCTAATAACTTTTGAATGTATTTTTTATAAATATCAAATCTTTGGGATTGATATTCAATAACCCCATCATAATCAAGCCCGCACCACTTAAAAGCCTCTATAATAGCTTGCGTTGCTTCTTGTGAATTTCTTTTTAAGTCCGTATCTTCAATACGCAATAAAAACTTACCCTTATTTTTTCTTGCATAAAGATAATTATATAAAGCAGTTCTTAAGCCACCAATGTGCAAATATCCTGTCGGAGAGGGAGCAAAACGCGTAGTAATTTCTTGCATATTTTTACCTTTTTTAAATTTTTATTGTTATAATGCGATATTTACACTTAAATAAAGGTTTGATTATGAAAAAAATTTTTATATCTTGTTGTTTTATTGCTAGCATTTTATATGCACAAACCATAGGAGGAGTTGCTATGGTGGTTGAAGGTGAGCCTATTACACTTTATGATATAGAACAAACCATGAAGCAGTTAAATACTAATGATAAACAAAAGGCTATCACATTTTTAGTCGATGAAAAAATTCAACAAAATGAGGTAAAAAAATTAGGCATTTATGTAAGCACTTTTGAGCTTAATGAAAAACTAGCTCAAATTGCAAAAGGTAATAAAACAGACATTAATGGCTTACAAGCAAAAATGGAAAAAGATAAATTAAATTTTGAAACATTTAAAAATCAAGTTAAAAGAGATCTTGAAAAAGAAAAGTTATATAGAAGTATTATGCAAAATACAAAAGTAAATATAGATGATGAGACATTAAAATATTTCTATGAAAGCAATATAGATAAATTTAGTACTTTTTCTAATATAGATTTAGTTGTTTATAATTCAACTGAACCTGAACTTTTACAAAAAATTACGCAAAATCCAATGTTTAAAAACTCTCAAATCAAATCAAAAGCTATTAGTTTAAATGCTTCAAATATAGATCCAAGATTGCTAGCTTTATTAAACAATACCAAAATAGGAGAATTTACTCCAGTGTTAAATGGAGAAAATGCTTATATAGTGTATTTTGTAAAAGAAAAATATGGTAAAAACCCTATTGATTTTAATTTAATTAAAGATCAAGTAGCTAATGTTTATACGATAAATCAAAAAGAACAAGCACTTAAAAATTATCTTGATAAAATAAGAGCAAATGCACATATAGAAGAATTAAGATAGGTTTTACCTATCTTAATTTAATGTCTTGAAAGATAATTTGTATCGTAGTTGTTGTTGATAAAATCTGCATTATCCATCATAGCCAAATGAAAATCTTTTGTCGTTTTAATTCCACCTACGATAAGCTCTTGTAAGGCTATTTTCATTTTAGCAATAGCTGTATTTCTATCCTCACCCCAAACGACTAATTTTCCTATCATAGAATCATAATAAGGTGGAACACTATAATCTTGATAACAATGGCTTTCCATTCTTACATTGCGTCCTGCTGGAGCTACATATTTGGTGATTTTTCCTGGGCATGGTAAGAAAGTTTTAGAATCCTCAGCAGTAATTCTACACTCTATAGAATGCCCTTTAAGTTTGATTTCTTCTTGTTTTGGCAAAGGATAACCTTCAGCTACTTTTATCATTTGTTCAATTATATCTATTCCACTTACCATCTCACTAACACAATGCTCAACTTGCAAACGCGTATTCATTTCTATAAAATAAAAATCCAAATTTTTATCTACTAAAAATTCAAAAGTTCCCGCACCCTCATAATCAATGGCCTTAGCAGCTTTTACCGCTGTTTCATGGAGTCTTTTTCTTGTTTTTTCATCAAGTAAAATCGCAGGAGATTCTTCTATAAGTTTTTGATGGCGTCTTTGCATAGAACAATCTCTTTCGCCTATATGTATAACATTGCCAAAGCTATCGCCTATAACTTGCACTTCTATATGGCGTGGATTTTGAATGTATTTTTCCATATACATTGTTCCATCGCCAAAAGCACTCATAGCCTCACTTTCTGCCGACCAATAAGCTTTTTCTAAATCTTTTTCATCTTCAACCACACGCATACCACGGCCACCACCACCTGCTGCTGCTTTTAAAATAACTGGATAGCCTATTTCTTTTGCAAGTTTTTTAGCTGCTTCAACTCCACCTAAAGCCCCATCACTTCCTGGTATAACAGGCACACCTGCTCTTTGCATAACTTGTTTTGCTTTGCTTTTATCGCTCATTAATGCCATAGCAGCCACTGATGGACCTATGAATTTGATATTGTGCTTAGCACAAATTTCAACAAAATTTTGATTTTCACTTAAAAATCCATACCCTGGAAAAATAGCATCAGCTTCGCTTATTTCAGCTGCACTTATAATAGCTGGAATGTTAAGATAGCTTTCTGAACTTCTAGCATTACCTATACAAATACTAGCATCAGCATATTTTAAATAAAGTGCGTCTTTATCAGCAGTAGAATACACACAAATTGCTTTTTTTCCCATTTCTTTAATGGTTCTTAAAGCTCTTAATGCAATTTCTCCACGATTTGCAATTAAAACTCTTTTAATTTCCATTTTATAATTTCTCCACCACAAATAAAGGCATGCCAAATTCTACAGGTTGGCCATCAGCTACTAAAACTTCTACTATCCTACAATCGTATTCAGCTTCGATTTCATTCATAATTTTCATTGCTTCAATAATTGCTATAGTGCTTCCTTTTTTAATGGTTTGTCCCACTTTAGCAAAAGGTGCTGCACCTGGACTTGGAGCTTGATAAAAAGTTCCTACCATAGGGCTATTAATAGTTGGTTTATTAGAAGAGGTTGAGTTTGCTTTAGTCTCATTTACGACATTTACATTGATTGGTTGTGGAGCTGGAGCAACTGGGGTTGGGGTTGGTAATTCACAACATAAATCTTTTTCTAGTTCTATTTCAAATCCATCTTGTTCTTTTATTTTAATTTTACTTATGCTTGCTTCTGCGAAAAGTTGCATTAGTTCTTTGATTTCTTCTTTTGTCATATATTCTCCTTAATTTATAAGACTTAATTTATAATTATATATAAAAATACTAAAAATAAGTTCAATTATTTATTTTTTACTTTTATTTTAAGATATAATTTAAAAATTCACTTTGCTTATAAAGGATAAAAATGGGCTTAAAAGCAGATAATTGGATCAAAAAAATGGCATTAGAGCACAATATGATAGAGCCATTTTGTGAAGCAAATATAGGAAAAGGTATAGTAAGTTATGGGCTTTCAAGCTATGGGTATGATATAAGAGTTGGAAGAGAATTTAAAATTTTTACTAATGTAAATTCCACTGTGGTTGATCCTAAAAATTTCGTAGAAGAAAATGTAGTTGATTTTGTAGGTGATGTATGTATAGTGCCTGCAAATTCTTTCGCACTTGCAAGAACGGTGGAGTATTTTAAAATGCCAAATGATGTTTTAGCAATTTGTCTTGGCAAAAGCACTTATGCAAGATGTGGAATTATAGTCAATGTCACACCTTTTGAACCAGGTTTTGAAGGGCATATCACTATAGAAATTTCAAACACCACTCCCCTTCCTGCAAAAATTTATGCAAATGAAGGCATAGCTCAGGTTTTATTTTTACAAGGAGATGAACCTTGTGATGTAACATATGCTGATAAAAAAGGCAAATACCAAGCCCAAACAGGTATAACCTTGCCAAGAATTTTAAAATAATTTTATTTTTAGACGATTTAAATTTAGTTATTTTGTTAGGAAAAATTATGTTTAATGGAAAAAGTATTTTAATCACCGGTGGCACAGGAAGTTTTGGAAAAACTTATACTAAAACCTTACTTCAAAAATACAAACCCAAAAAAATCATCATTTACTCACGCGATGAATTAAAACAATTTGAAATGGCAAGAAAATTTAATGATGCTTGCATGCGTTATTTCATAGGCGATGTAAGGGACAAAGAAAGATTAAGCGTGGCTATGAAAGATGTAGATTTTGTAATACACGCAGCTGCTATGAAACATGTGCCAATTGCAGAATACAACCCTATGGAATGTATAAAAACAAATATAAATGGTGCGCAAAATGTAATCGATGCATGTTTAGAAAATAATGTTCAAAAATGTATAGCGCTTTCTACTGATAAAGCTTGCAATCCTATCAATTTATACGGAGCCACAAAACTTGCAAGCGATAAGCTTTTTGTAGCAGCAAACAACATTGCAGGAAATTCCCATACTAAATTTAGCGTTACAAGATATGGCAATGTAGTGGGTTCAAGAGGTTCTGTTGTGCCATTTTTTAAAAAACTCATTAGCGAAGGTGCCAAAGAACTACCTATAACCGATGAAAGAATGACAAGATTTTGGATATCTTTAGAAGATGGGGTTAATTTTGTTTTAAATAATTTTGAAATTATGCAAGGTGGAGAAGTTTTCGTCCCTAAAATTCCATCTATGAAAATAACAGACTTAGCAAAAACTATGGCACCAAATTTAAATCATAAAATCATAGGCATAAGAGCAGGTGAAAAACTGCATGAGATTATGATTTCAAGCGATGATAGCCATTTAACCTATGAATTTGAAAAATACTATGCCATTAGCCCAAGCATTAAATTTACAAATACCGAAACTGACTTTAGCACCAACGCAAAAGGACAAAAAGGCAAAAAAGTCGCTAATGGTTTTTCTTATAGTTCAGATAATAACAAAGAATGGATTAGCCAAGAAGAGCTTTTAAACATAATAAATCACACAGAGCTTGAAAAATGATAACCTATTCTCACCAAAGCATAGATCAAGATGATATAAAAGCTGTAATTGATGCTTTAAAAGATGAATTTTTAACAGGTGGCAAAAAGGTAGAAGAATTTGAAAACGCACTTTGTGAATATGTAGGCGTAAAATATGCTTGTGTGCTAAATTCAGCAACTTCGGCTTTACATCTTGCATATTTATCTTTAAATGTTGAAAATAAAATAGTTTTAACAACTCCAATTACATTTGCCGCTACTGCAAATGCAGCTTTAATGGCAAATGCTAAAGTAGAATTTATAGATATCAAAAGTGATGGAAATATAGATCCATCTAAATTAGAACAAAGATTAAACAAAAATAGCGATGATATAGGTGCAATATGTGTTGTTGATTATGCTGGCAATAGCGTAGAAATGGATGAAATTTTAACACTAGCTAAAAAATATAATATACCTTTGATAGATGATGCAAGCCATGCTTTAGGAAGTATTTACAAAAATGAAAAAGTAGGAAGCAAAGCTGATTTGGGAATTTTTTCTTTTCATCCTGTTAAGCCAATTACTACCTTTGAAGGTGGAGCTGTAGTAAGCAATAACGAAGAATTAATCAAAAAAATAAAATTATTAAGATCTCATGGAATTTACAAAAAAAGACTATGGGATAGCGATATGATAGATCTAGGATATAATTATCGCTTAAGTGATGTAGCTTGTGCTTTAGGTATAAATCAGCTTAAAAAACTTGATAAAATGATAGAAAAAAGAGAAGAAATAGCTAGTTTTTATGATGAAGAATTTAGGCAAAATCCATTTTTTAGCACTATAAAAATCAAAGATTATAAAAAAAGCTCAAGACATTTATATCCAATATTGCTTTATCCTGAATTTTATTGTCAAAAAGAAATAATATTTGAAAAACTAATAAATGCTGGCATAGGAGTGCAAGTGCATTATAAACCAACTTATGAATTTAGTTTTTATAAAAATTTATACAAAAATTTATATTTAGAAAATGCTGATAATTTTTATAAAGCAGAGCTTAGCATACCATGCCATCAAGAGATGAGTTTAAAAGATGCAAAATTTATAAAAGAAAAATTATTTGAAATTTTACAAAATTCAAAGAAAGATTGCGATGTATAATCTAGCTAAAAAACTTTTTCCTATATGTAGAAGCATTACAGGAGATGGCTTTAGGCAAAGTTTGAAAATACTTGATGATGCTATGGGAGGGGGTATATTAAAAATTCACTCTATAGCAAGTGGGAGTAAAGTATTTGACTGGGAAGTGCCGGCTGAATGGCAAATAAACGATGCTTATATAATCACTCCAAATGGTGAGAAAATTTGTGATTTTAAGCAAAATAATCTCCATGTTTTAAACTATAGTATAGGTATGGATACAGAACTTGATCTAGCAAGTTTGCAAGAGCACCTTTACTCTATAGAGGAAATGCCTGATGCTATTCCTTATGTGACTAGCTATTATAAAAAACGCTGGGGATTTTGCATAAAACATGAAGATAGGGTTAAACTAAAAGAAGGAAAATACAAAGTTTTTATAGATGCAAAGCACCATGAAAATGGAGTTTTAAATTATGCTGATTTTATAATACCTAGCACTCAAAATTGTAAAGAAGAAATTTTAATCTCTGCTTATCTTTGTCATCCATCTATGGCAAATAACGAACTAAGTAGTCCTATAGTAGCTGCATTTTTAGCTAAATGGCTTTTAGAGCAAAAACAAAGAAAATATAATTATCGTTTTATTTTTGCTCCTGAAACTATAGGTAGCATAGTTTATATAAATAAACATTTAAAACATTTACAAAAATACACAAAAGCTGGTTTTGCACTTTCATGCATAGGTGATGATAATGCTTACTCGCTTATTCACACACCAAATGAGAATACCATAGCCGATAAAGTTGCTCTACATACTTTAAAAAATAAACAAAATTTCAAAGAATTTAGTTTTTTATATAGAGGTGGTAATGAAAGACAATATTGCTCGCCTTTGGTAAATTTACCTGTAGTTGGAATTTGTAGAACTAGATTTGGCGATTATAAACAATATCACACAAGCAAAGATGATCTAAGCTTTATAAGTGAAAAAGGCTTGCAAGGTGGATTAAACGCTATGCAAGAAATCATTATGAATTTAGAAGTTAATGAAATTTATAAAAACACAATAATTTGCGAACCAAATTTGGGAAAGAGAGGATTATATCATACAATTAATACAAATTCAACAAACAAGAGACATTTGTCGGCTGATTTTTTAGCCTATTGTGATGGTAAAAATGACGTTTTAGATATAGCAAATAAATTAAATTTACAAGGCTATGAATTAAAAGATTTGATAGAAAAATTAAATGAAAATAAACTAATAAAATCTATATAGAAAGGATTAAAATGCAAATTTCAATGCAAAATATTAAAACTTTATTTGAAAATATAGGTAGATTTGATATTGATGAAAATATACAAGACTTAGTTGATGATGATATTATAGATAGTGTAGATATGATGAAACTCATAATGGAAATTGAAAATTTCTTCAATAAGCCATTAAATGCTAAATTTATCACACCAAATAATTTTAAAAATTTTCAAAGTATTCAGCAAATGCTAAATCAAGCTATGAATTAATTTATAAAATATTTACTAAATCTATCATGATATTTTTGTTCTAAAATATCATATAGATTTTGAATTTTATTTATAAAATCATCATTTCTATATGCTTTCAATGTCATAGAATTTATCTCTTGCATGGCAAAAAAATCATATTTCTCATTTTCACTCATCTCATCAATATACATTTCTTTTCCATAGTATTCATAAATGTATTTTTTCAATGCTTCTTCAATATATTCTAAAGCTTTAAAAATAAAAATCATAATAGGTTCTTTTTGAAGTACTTTAGTATTTTCGTAAAAAGTTTTTATAAATTCTTCTTCAGCAGTATGAGTTATTGTGCAAAAATTATTTTTTTTATGCTTATAAAAAATATCAAACAAGGCACAAGGTTTTACTCCTAAAAAATTACCATCAAAATCAACACTTGGATAATAAGGATATAATTTACAAATCAATGGTCTTAAATTATGTGGATTACAAATACCATTTAAAGAACATTTTACAAAATAAACAACCAACTTCTTTTTGTTTTTTAGCTCATAAATGACTTGATTATGGTTACTTAAGTTGGTATTTCCTGCTTTTACTAACGACAAGTATTCAGCCTCAATCATAGGCAAAATAACATCACTAGATGTATTAAACTTGAAATATTTTGCATAAATATTATGGCAACATCCTCCATTGCAAGTCATATAGCATTTTGGCGCTAAAATGAATTCTTTACCATGTAAAATATCAAAAAAATTATCCATATTTTTCCTTAATTTATATAATCTCTAATTCAAATTTATTGTGTTTATCTTTAAAAACAAAAGTTTTTTCTCCGCAAGGATATTCTATACTATCTTGTTTTAATCCAAAATACTTTCCTTGAAATTGTTCTAATAATCTTGGCAATTCCTTTTTAAATAAAGCTTTCATTGTGATGCCACCGCCATGATTAGAATGTTTAATAAATTCTCCATCAATATCATCATCTTTAATTAAATGAAATTCTACATCATAACCTATAGTTTGATAAATTTGCATTAGCTGAATTTTATCATTGACAGGACTCATTAAATCAGTTGAACTATGATAGCTAATGTATTTTATATTTTTACTTTTATTTGCTTGAATTGTTAAATGAGTAGGATTTAATAAAGCTCTAATCATATAATTTTCATTTTTAAAACAATAAGGAGAATTTGGATTAGCATTCCAATGTGTTTTTAAAAAACAACCTATTTTCATATTTTGCTTGTTAATTAAAAATTCTATTTCGTTTAAATCTCTTCCTATAATATATCGGAGCAAAAGCAAAGCTTCTCCAGAATTATCTAAAACACCATCAACATGCCAAGGAGCTATCTTTGAAATAAGAAGCGCTAGATAACCTCCGTATGACCCCCCCCCATAAATTTTTGGTAAAACTTTAAATTCAGGATGTTTTTTTATTATATCTTTTAAAGCATTTATGTGATCAATTGCAGCCATAATGCCATAATTTTGATATTCGTTATTAGGGGGAATTAAAGTAGCATTGATATTTATCTGAAAATCTTTTTCTATGTGATTAGCATTTTTTAAATTTTGTATATAATCATTTAAACTATTTATTAAATATCCCGCTGTATTAACATTGATTTCATCAGCACTTAAATTCATTCTATCTAAAGAATTTTTCAAAAATTCCAAGTCATTTTCTGTGATCATTGTCTTAGCACTATAATCAACCTCATCTCCTGTTCTTGCTCCAAAGCACCAGTAAATCACATTAACCACAATAACATTAAATTTTTGTGCAATATATTGTCTATCAAATTCCATCATTGATACACTTGATCCATAAGCACCTATCATAAAAACAATTGCTTGCATTTGCTTACTATCATCATAAGTGATTCTGTATTCTAATTTACTTTCTCTTTTTATTCCAAGTTCTATATCATCACAAGAGTCTATGAAATAAGTTTCATTTTTTAACATAATTTTCTTTCTTAATTGCAATTTATTATGATATTATAACCAATTAAATATTCAATCAAAGAAAGTCATGAAATATATACTTAAATATAACAATAAAAAATATTCAAATATAGATTTAATAAATACTTTTTATGAATTAGATATAAAAAAAAGGTGATATTTTATGTGTTCATACAGAATTATTTAATTTTGGAATTCCTTTACTTCCTAAGAATGAATTCTTACAAAGTATAATTGATTGTTTCTTTGAAGTTATAGGAAAAGAAGGAACGCTTATAATGCCTACTTTTACTTATAAATTTTGTAAAAATGGAATTTATGATAAATTAAATTCAAAAAGTGAAGTTGGAATTTTAAATGAATACTTTCGCAAATGGGGGGGGGTAAAAAGAACAAATGATCCTATTTTTTCTTTTGCTATAAAAGGTGAAAAAGAAAATTTATTTTTAAAAGATACTACAAGTTGTTTTGGAAAAGATTGTGTTTATGAAACACTTTATAAAAATGATGGAAAAATAATATTATTTGGAACTCATTTAGTAGGATATACTTTTACTCACTATATAGAAGAAGTAGCCAAAGTACCTTATAGATATTTTAAAAATTTTAAAGGTATTTTAATAGATGAAAATGGCATAAATCACGATAAAAATATAAATTATTATGTAAGATGTTTAGATAAAAATTCTTTAGTGTGCGAACAAAAGCAAATAAATATATTAAAACAAAACGATAATTTTAATATAATAAATTTTGCAAAATCTTGCATAGTTAGCATAGAAAGTAAAAAATATTTTTTAAATACGCTAAAATATTTAAAAAATAATCCAAATTATTTATTAAAGGAAATAGATGATAACTCATATAGCTGATTTTTTACAAAAAAGTGTTTTAAAATTTCCTGATAAGAAACTATTTGTAGAATTTAATGGCAAGAGTATAACTTATAAAGAATTTAATATTATCACAGATAAATTAGCAAGTAAAATAATAAATGAAAATATTTATAATAGCCCTATTTTAATAATATTACCAAAAAGTATAAATGCTTTAATATCTTTTTTTGGCACGGCAAAAAGTGGGAATTTTTATACCATACTTGATGAAAAAAGTCCCATAGAAAGAATAAATAAGGTAATAAAAATTTTAAAACCAAAATTACTTATTACCTCAAAAGATTTAAATATAAATTTAAACTTACCTACAATTTACACAGATGAATTTGAAGATTTTGACATAGATGAGCTAGCATTAAAAAATACAAAAGATAAGCATATAGATACTAATTTATTATATGTATTTTTTACAAGTGGAAGCACAGGAGTGCCAAAAGGAGTTAGCATAGCTCATAAAAGTGTGATTGATTATACTTTTTGGGTTTGTGAGAGTTTTAATTTTGATGAAAATCATATATTAGCAAATCAAGCTCCACTTTATTTTGATAATAGCATTTTAGATATATTCTCATCTATAAAAGTTGGTGCTACTTTGCATTTACTTCCTAATCATTTATTTGCTTTTCCAAATAAAATAATGGAATATTTAATCAATAATGAAGTAAATACTATATTTTGGGTGCCTTCTGTTTTGATATATTTTGCAAACACAAATGCTTTAAATGAAAAAACAAAATTAAATAAAATTTTATTTTGTGGCGAAATAATGCCAAATAAGCAATTAAACATATGGAGAAAATATTTGCCTGATGCTTTATTTGCAAATTTATATGGTCCTACTGAAATAACCGATGTTTGTTCTTACTACATAATAAATAGAAAATTTAGTGATGATGAGCTTTTGCCTATAGGAAAAGCTTGTAAAAATACCCAGCTTTTAGTATTTGATGAAAATTTAAATTTAATAACACCTGATAAAGTTGGCATAAAAGGTGAATTATATATAAGAGGATGTGGGCTTAGCTTAGGATATTATAATGATAAAGAAAAAACAAATAAAGCTTTTGTGCAAAATCCTTTGCATGATAATTATTTAGACTTAGTTTATAAAAGCGGTGATATAGTAGCTTATAATGAATTTGGTGAATTAATATGCTATGGAAGAATTGATAATCAAATAAAATATATGGGCCATAGAATAGAACTAGGAGAAATAGAAAGCATAATAAATTCTCATCAAGATATTAAAAATAGTGCTTGCATATTTAAAGAAGATATTATTTGTTTTTATGAAAGTGATAAAGAAATAAATTTTAAAGATTTTTTAAAAGATAAATTACCAACTTATATGCTACCTAAAAAATTTGTTAGAATAGAACAATTTGCTTTAAATGCAAATGGGAAGATTGATAGGAAAGTTTTAAGTGAAATGGTTTGAAAAAGAAGATACTCAAGCAATAATAATTAGTTTGAGCATCGTTACTTTTACCTCTACATTATGGATATTTAACTTACCATATATTTATAAATTTATAGATATCAAATTTATATCATGGAATTTTAATAGTATATTTCAAGTAATAACGCATTTTAATATTTTTTCGATTATATTATTATATGTATTTTTTATTTTATGTTTTGGTATTGCATTCTTTTTTTTAAAATATGATGTTAAAAAATATTTAATTAATTTTAGCATCATTTTTTTACTCTCCATTCTAACAAATTTTATCAGCTCACATGAATTAATTAAAGCTTGGAAATTAGAAACACCATTAATAGCTCTAATCATTGGACTTATAATTGGCAATATTTTTCAGTTTCCTACTTGGTTTAAAGACAGCCTAGTAACAGAATTTTATGTGAAAATAGGTATTGTATTAATGGGAGCAACACTACCATTAACTTTACTTATACAAGCAGGTTCTATAGCCATACTACAAGCTTGCATCATCACAATAATCACTTTTTGTTCAATATTTTTCATATCCACTAAATTATTTAAACTTGATCCTTGTTTTGGTGCTACATTAAGCGGAGGTGGCTCTATATGTGGAGTTAGTGCTGCTATAGTTATAGGAAATGCAGCTAAAGCTAAACAAGAATATATATCAGTAACTATTAGTATAGTAGTATTTTGGGCTATATTAATGATATTATTTTTACCTCTTTTATGTAAATTTCTAGAATTAGATGCTGGAGTTGCAGGAGCTTGGATAGGCACTTCAGAATTTGCTGACGCTGCTGGATTGGCTGCGGCTTCAGCCATAGGGGATGAAAGAGCGGTAGCTGCTTTTACATTAATAAAAGTTTTAGGGCGTGATATGTTTATTGGGATATGGGCTGTAATAGTAGCTTTTTTATCTATTGCTTTTTGGGAAAAAAATATATCTGAAAAAATTAGCCCGAAAATTATTTGGCAAAGATTTCCTATATTTATAGTAGGTTTTATCTTTATGTCTATCTTTACAAGTATTTTCATAATTTTGTTACAAAATCAAGGTAAAATTTATCAAGATGAAGTTTTATCAAATATAAAAAATTTCAGAAACTGGATTTTTATTTGGACTTTTTTATGTATAGGTTTAAGTGCAAATATTAAACAAATTTTATTTTTAGGCTACAAACCCTTGCTTGCTTTTAGTTTAGGGGTTGCTATTAATCTTCCTTTAGGTTTTGTTTTGTCTAATTATATTTTTGTTGATTTTTGGACTAATTTTTTAAAGTGAAATTATGATAGATTATAAAATACAAGATTTAAAAAATATTTTTTTAAAAAATATTACCCAAGAAAATGAAGTTGTATTTATTACTGGAAATTTAGCAAATTTTGGTTATTTTGATTCAAAAAATAAAAATGATTTGCTTGATGCAATCATAGAAAGCACAATGCAAGCTAGTAAAGAACAAGCTACTATCATGACTCAGACTATGAGTTTTCAAATTTGCAATACCAATATTCCTTTTCATCGCTATACTTGGTCAAATTTAGGTGCTTTTGGCAACTATTTACTAAATCTTAATGATAGTATCAGAAGCTTACATCCTTTTACATCTTATACGGCATTTGGTAAACATGCAAAGATTTGTGATTGTCAAATTCCTTTTGCTTATGGCTTACAAAGTCCATATGATAATATGCTTAAACATGATAATATTTTAATGATAAGTATGGGGATGAAACCAAATATGACTTGCTCTATAGTCCATCATGCAGAATTTAATATGCATGTTCCTTATAGATACATCAAAGAATTTAATCATCCCATACAAATAAATAGAGAAATAATTTACCAAAAATTTTATTTACATGTCTTATATAAAGAATATTGTGGGGGAGGATATAAAAGAAATTTTAATGTTAATTTCTTTAATTATTTTATGCATAAATATCAAGGTGAAATTAAAGAATTTCCTTTAGGTAAAAGTGCTATTTATGTTTATAATTATAAAAATTTTTACAACTCATGCATAGAGTATCTGCAACAAGATATCTATGCGTGGATGGAAAAAGAACCTGAGCTAAAACCATTTATATTTTAATTTATAAGGAAGATAAATGCTAAAAGAATTGGAATTTAATTTTAAAGAAAATCGTAATTATATACATGGTACAGATATTTACAATGCAATATTATCTTTATACAAAGATAATATTGCATCAAATTTTGAACTATCTTTTCATAATATAGCACATAACAATCTCATCTTAAGCGATATCAAACCTGATAATTTACAAAAATTAAGATTTGTCTGTAATTTTTTAAAAAAAGATTCTTCTATTTGTTGTTTATATGGAATTGACAACCCGCTTTCTAAACCGACGCTTTCTAAACCTTATTTAGAAGAAAGTATTACAGAAAATATCACGATAAATCATATTGAAAAAAGTATTATTTTAAATAATCCTAGTGTTTTTACCTATATGGAGGAAATTGTTGCTTTAAACAAATATTTACTAACAAAATTGTTTCATGAGGTTAAAGGAAAATGGTATTTTTCAAAATTACAAATCCAAAATATTCCACTGGAAAAAACTTATCCTATCAAACTTATATTTAAAAGTAATTTTAATTTTTTAATTGTAAAAAGTGCAATTTACCTTGGTGATAAATTTTTAGGTTTTATTTATTTTAGTTTAAAATAAGGATAACTTATGCTTGGAATTTGTGATATAGGAACTTACATTTGTTCTAATAAAATTTCTAATTTTGAAAGAAAAATAGATTTTGATATAAATGATGAGTTTATTAAAGAAAAAATAGGCTTTCAAAGTCTTAGTAAAAGCTCAAATGAAGAAAAAACCTCTATCTTATGTTTAAAGGCATTTGAAAAAATAAAACACAAAGTTGATTTATCTAATATTGATTGTTTGATTTTAATTTCACAAAATCCAGATATAAAAATTCCACACACTTCAGCAATTTTACATAAAGAATTAAGTCTTTCATGTAATTGTGCTTGTTTTGATGTAGGGCTTGGATGTAGTGGATATGTATATGGACTTTCTATTATACTTTCTTTCATGCAAAATAACAATCTAAAACATGGTTTGTTATTTACCTGCGATCCTTATCGAAAAATTATAAATAATAACGACAAAAATACTTCTTTGTTATTTGGCGATGGAGCAAGTGTAAGTTATATAAGTCAAGACTATAGATATAAAATAAAATCATTTAAATTTGGAACTGATGGTAGTAAATATACAAATATCCTTTGCGAAAAAGATACTTTATTTATGAATGGACGCGGAGTGTTTGAATTTAGTGCTACTACTATACCAAAACATATAATGAATTTTTTAAAAGAAGAAAAGATGGGGCTTGATGATATTGATCGTTTTATTTTTCACCAAGGTAGCAAATACATCGTTGATACTATTAGACAAAGATTAAATTTAGATAAAGATAAAGCTCCATTTGATGCAAATTTTTATGGCAACACCGTTTCTTCTTCGATACCAATTTTGTTAGAAAATGAATTTCAAAAAGAAAAATGCTATAATAATATATTGATTTCAGGATTTGGCACAGGTCTTTCTTGGGCTAGCGCTATACTACAAGGAAAAAAAGATGAAAATTGAAACAAAAGAAATTTTAGAAATTTTAAAGGATGTTGGAGTTTTAGTTGATATAAACACACTAGAAATAAACAAACCTTTAAAGGATCAAGGAATAGACTCTTTGGATATGGCAAACCTTTTCTTAAATTTACAAGAAAAATACAACATTGAAATTCCTATGAAAGATGTAGAAAAATTAACTTCCATAGAAAATATAGAGCAATATATAAAATCGAAATAATATAGGAGTTATCATGGATATAATCCAAGAATTTTTTAATAATATAGGAAGATCTGATATAAATAAAAACTCAAAAAACCTTCTTAGTGATGGAATCATAGATAGTATAGATGTTATTTCTTTAGTTACTGAGATAGAAAAATACTACAACAAACCAATAAAATCTAATTTTATAAAACCTGAAGTGTTTGAAGATTTTGAAAATATACAACGCATGATAACAGAAAGTATGAACCATGATTCCTCTTTTTAAAACCCAAAATCACATCTCCACAACAGATGAATTAAAACTTGCTTTGCAAAATCTTGACATAAAAAAAGGAGATATACTATATATACATAGTGAAATTTTTAATTTTGGGATCCCAGTGATTAACCTTCATGATCTTCAAAAAAACATTATAGATTGTTTTTTTGAAGTAATAGGAAGTGAAGGTACACTCATAATGCCAACTTTTACCTATAGTTTTTGTGATAACAAAGTTTATGATAAGTTAAATTCAAAAACAAAAATTGGTGTTTTAAATGAATTCTTTAGAAAGCTTCCTGGAGTTAAGCGTACTAACGACCCTTTATTTTCTTTTGCAGTTAAAGGCGCAAAAGAAAAATTATTTTTAAAAGAAACAAATAGTTGTTTTGGTGAAGATAGCGTATTTGATATCTTGACTCAACAAAATGCTAAATTAGTTTTATTTGGCGGGAGACATGTTGATCATTCTTATATCCACTACATAGAAGAATATATGAAAGTTTCTTATAGATTTTATAAAAATTTTAGTGGTTTAATTATAGATGAAAATGGAAACAAAACAAATAAAAATATTATGTATTATTGCAGACACTTAGATATGAATTCTGAAACATCTATTGATTCAATTTTAAAAATGCTAATACAAAACAATAATATTCGAAGTGAAAATTTTGCAAACGCAGAAATATCAATAATCGACACTAAAAGATTTTTCGATTCTGGAACTAAAATTTTAGCAAAAAATGAAAAGGCTTTATTAAAACAAGAGAATAAAAATGCAATGTTCGTTCAATAATGTTAAAATATCAGCAATGATTTCGGTAGTTCCTAACAATAAAATCAATATAGATGATGAATTATACACAAGATATCAAGGAAATGTTAAAAAATTAAACAAAATTAAACAATCCGCAGGAATACAGTATCGATATTTGGTTGATGAACAAACATCTGTAAGTGATTTAGCAATATATGCTTGTAATATACTTTTTAATGAGTATAAGCTAGATAAAAATACCATAGATGGTGTTATTGTTACAACACAAACACCCGACTTTTTTATGCCTGCAACCGCATGTTATATTCATGGCAAACTTGACTTACCTCAATCTACCATCGCTTTTGATATTAACCAATCATGTGTTGGATATTTATATGGACTTTATGTTGCTTTTAATATGCTAGAAAATCAAAGTTGTAAAAAAATACTATTTATTTGTGGAAACACTGTCAACAAAGGGCTTAATACTAATGAACTTATAGGCCATGGTGTTAGTGTTGGTATCTTAGAATACACTGAGTTTTCAAATAAAAGTTTTTTTGAGATCAACAATGACGGCAAAGGTCTTCCATTTTTATTTACACCTTTTGGTGCATATAAAACACCTACAAGTGATGAATTTGAAGAAAGTGGATGGGAAAATATTCCTTTTAGAGATTTTTTTATGGATGGATTAGAAATTTTTAATTTTGCAATAAGCAAAGAGCCAGAAAGCTTTAATAGTTTATTAAAATTTTCTAATTTCAATAAAGAGCAATTAGATTATATTTTTTTTCATCAAGCTAATAAAAGCATAGTAGATCTTATTATAAAAAGACTAGGATTAGATTCTAAAAAAACTCCTAATGATACTATGTATAAATATGGAAATTTAGCTTCTGCTTCAATTCCTACAACAATTTGCGACACATTAAACACTCATCAAAATAAACTAAATCATAAAATAAATATTGCCTTATGCGGCTTTGGTGCAGGGTTTAGTTGGGCCAATGCTATAATTACACTTGATGAGAATTTTTGGTGTAAAGAAACTCAAGTATTTAAAAAGGAAACACGATGACAAAACAAATTTTTTTAAAAAAACTGGAAGAATTATTACAAGTTGATTATGCTTTAGAAGAGAATATGTTATTAAAAAACATTGAAGAATATGATAGCTTAGCTTTATTATCACTTACAGTTTTTTATGATCAAGAATTTAATATTTTTGTAGAAGGAAAAAAACTTAAATCTTGTCAAAATATTTCAGATTTAATTGCATTAATTCCTAGTGATAAATTGGAATTTTGATGATATTTAAAGAAAATCTATTTAAAAATAAAAGTTTTATAATTACAGGTGCTAGTAGTGGTATAGGAGCTCATATATCCTTAACCCTAAATAAACTTGGTGCTAAAATCATAGCTATCGGTAGAGATAAAAATAAGCTTTTAAGTCAAAAAAAACAAGCTAAAAATCCTAATGATTTCATTATAATTTCAAAAGATTTATCAAATTTTGAAGACTTAGATAAATGGACACTAGAACTTGCAAAAGAATATGAAGGTTTTGATGGAGCGGTTTTAGCTGCAGGTATCGCGCAACCTTTAGGAATTAACTCTCCTTATTATACTGATAGTGCAAAAGAAATTTTTAATATAAACTATTTTGGAAATCTACAAATTTTAAAAGGTTTAATAAACAAAAAAGCAAAAACAAAAGATGGGACAAGTTTTATTTGGATTAGCTCTACTGCTAGCAAAACTCCAGGAAAAGGATTAAGCTCCTATGGTGCAAGTAAAGCAGCTATAAATACGGCAGTCAAATCCATAGCATTAGAAATAGCTCCAAAATATAGAATAAATTCAATACTACCAGGATTTATAAAAACTCCATTAACAGAAATTGGTTTCGATAGCGAACCTTTTGAAAATTCTTACCCATTAGGAATAGGAAAAGTTGAAAATATCTCCCCTTTAGTATGTTTTCTTTTGAGTAGTGCTTCATCTTGGATTACTGGGCAAGAAATCATTATAGACGGAGGTGGAGAGTCTCTTTGAATTAGACATTTTGACTCTTGAAAAATTATGAAAAATCTTTGTATCATACCAGCGCGTGGTGGTTCTAAACGCATTCCTAGAAAAAATATCATTGATTTTTTAGGAAAACCTTTGATATCTTATAGTATAAAAAGTGCTTTAGATAGTGGAATTTTCGATGATGTGATTATCTCAAGCGATGATGATGAGATCATCGAAGTAGCTTTAAAATACGACGCAAAAGCTCCATTTAAACGCAAAAAAGAACTAAGTGATGATTATGCAAGCTCAACTGCTGTGATCCAAGATGCCATCACTACCCTAGAAAAACAAGGTAAAAGCTATGAAAATATATGTTGTTTATATGCAACCGCTCCACTTATAGATGAGTTTATCTTGCAAAAAGCTTTTGAAAAATTTTGCCAAGAAGAATGTGAATTTTTATTTTCAGCTTGCGAATTTGAATATCCTATACAAAGAGGATTTTATTTAGATGATAAATATCAAGTTCATATGTTTGATGAAAGTTGTTATTATAAACGCTCTCAAGATTTAACCAAAGCTTATCACGATGGTGGTGCATTTTACTTTGGCAAAAAGGAAGCATGGCTAGAAGAAAATTTTATGTTTAAACCTCATTCTAAAGCTTTTTTACTACCTAGAAATAAAATTTGCGATATTGACACCTTTGAAGACTTAGAATTTGCTAAAATACTTTATCAATTTAATAAAGGAAAAATTTGAAAGTTCTTTTTAGAAGTGATAGCTCAAGTCAAATAGGACATGGCCATATAAAAAGAGATTTAATTTTTGCAAAGCAGTATGAAAATGTATCTTTTGCTTGCTTACCACTTGAAGGCTCATTAATAGATGAAATTCCTTATCCTGTTTATGAATTAGCAAGTGCTAGTGTGTATGAGCTTATCAATCTCATCAAAAAAGAAAAATTTGATCTTTTAATCATCGATCATTATGATATTGGCATTAATGATGAAAAACTCATCAAGCTTGAAACAGGGGTTAAAATTCTAAGTTTTGATGATGAGATAAAAGAGCATTTTTGTGATATTTTATTAAATGTAAATGCTTATGCTAAAGAAAGTGACTATGAAAATTTAGTACCTAAACATTGTGAATTAAGGTGTGGTTTTTCTTATGCTTTAATACGCGATGAATTTTACCAAGAAAGCAAGATAAAAAGAGAAAAAACTTATGATTATTTCATTTGCATGGGCGGGAGTGATCCTAAAAATTTATCTTTGAAAATTGCTGATGATTTAGCTTTAGATAAAAAAATAATCATTGCCACAACAAAATCCAACAAACACTTAAAAAAATTAGAAAAATTGCACCAATTAAAACCAAATATAAAAATTCTTATTGATCATCATAATTTAGCAAGATTGATGAATGAAAGCAAAAAGCTAATCATCAGTGCAAGTTCATTAGTAAATGAAGCTTTGATGTTAAAAGCAAATTTTAAAGCCATAGCCTATGCTAAAAATCAAGAAAAAATCGCCACTTGGCTTGCTAAAAAAGGCTTTGAAGTGGAGAATTTTATATGATAATTTTAAAAGATTTTATCCACTTAAACCAAGAAGAAATCAATCTTGTTTTAAAATGGCGTAATAATAAAAGCATTGCTAAATTTATGAAAACACAAAATATAACTTTAAAAGAGCATTTAAGTTTTTTATCTAGCCTAAAAACAGATACAACTAAAAAATATTTTTTAGTTTATGATAGCAAACAAGCTATAGGTGTAATTGATTTTATTAATATAACCAACCATTCTTGTGAATTTGGACTTTATGGTATAAAAAAAGGCGTAGGTGAGCTTTTAATGCAAGAAGTTAAAAACTATGCTTTTAATGTTTTAAAAGTTCAAACTTTAAGTGCTTGTGTTTTTAAGGAAAATACAAAAGCTTTAAATTTATATTTAAAACATAAATTTAAAATAAATAAAGAAGATAATAATTTTTATCTCATGTTTTTATTTTTAGATATTATGGTAGGGGGGGGGGAGCTTAATACTTCTTATAGCTTTACCTTTCTTAAAAAGGTAGCATAATGAAAATAGCGTTGCTTACTTCACCTAATCAATGGTTTGTACCCTATATTAAAAAATTACAACAGCTAATACCTAACTCTTTGGTATATTATGATCATGAACAAATAAGAAATTATGATATAGTTTTTATACTTTCTTATCATAAAATCATTTCAAAAAAATTTTTAAAAGCCAATAAACACAACATAGTCGTTCATGCTTCAAATTTACCTCAAGGAAAAGGTTGGGCTCCTCTTTTTCATCAAGTTATAGAAGGCAAAAATGAAATCGTTTTTACTTTGTTTGAAGCAGATGAAAAAGCAGATAATGGAGATATTTATTTACAAGAAACATTGATTTTAAATGGCTTAGAACTCTATGAAGAACTAAGAGAAAAACAAGCAAATTTTACTACAAAATTATGCCTTGATTTCTTAAAAAAATTTCATGATATAACAAAAACACCTCAAAAAGGAAAAGAAAGTTTTTACCCAAAAAGAACTCCAAAAGATCACGAACTTGATATCAACAAAAGCATAAACGAGCAATTTAATCTTTTAAGAATATCAAACAACGAAGAATTTCCAGCATTTTTTTACAAAAATGGAAAAAAATTTATAATCAAAATTTATTTAGAATAGTTAAGTATAATGCTTGATAAGGAGTAAAAATGAATAATGAACTTTGGGAAAAAATTTATAAAGAACGCTCAAAATGTACTTTATATCCTAATGAAAATTTTATTAGTTTTTTCTATAAAAATTTTATAAATAAAAATTTAAAAAATATCAATATACTTGAAATAGGATGCGGTTGGGGAAATAATCTAAAATTTTTAAAACAAGAAGGATATGATCCTATCGGTATAGATTTTTCTCAAGAAGCCATAGAACACTTAAAAAAGCAAAAATACAATGTGTTTTGTGGAGATATTGCTAAAATAAACATGGAAAAATATCACTCTAAGTTTGATTTAATTTATGCTTGTGGTGTTTTAGAATGTAATGATATAATAAATATCCAAAAAATTTTATTATTTTGTAATATAGCATTAAAAGAAAATGGAAAATTATATATTTTTAGCACTAATAATGATTTTTATGATAAAGTTTTGGTACCTACACCTATAACACAGGAAATATTTTTAAGTGCTTTAAAACAAAATAATATCAAATTTGATGATATGCAAATTGATTATTTAACAAAAACTTTTAACAATCAAACGCAGACTATAAAATTAATAGAAATTATATGTACAAAGTAATTTACCATGAGTAAAAAAAATAATTTTTTTAAAAAAATTCAAGAAACAGAATTTATTTTTTTTAAGGAATGCTACACTACTTGCGATGGTTATTGTTGTAAAAATTTTCATGCGGATAATTTTAAATTTCTCAATCAAGATGATGTTATCATACCTTTACTGGAACCAGAATTTCAATCGATAAATAATTTCTCAGATAAAACATTTTTAAATTTTAAAGAAAAAATTTTTACACTAGACAACAAAAAGAAAATAAAAATATATTTTCTCAAATGTTCATCTAAAGGACTATGCCATCCTCATTGTATCAGGCCTTTAATTTGTAAAATTTATCCTTATTTTCCTATAGTTAACTTTGATGGAGATTTTTTAGGTGTACGAGAGTGCGCATTTCTTGACCTATTTTATAAAAATGAAAAAAACCATCCTTGTACTTTAGTTCGCCAACACAAACAACAATTAGTTCATGATTTTAAACAAAATACAGAATTTCTTAGACGACAGCCGATTATGATTTTTGTATTTATGGTTTTAAAATATTTAGATGAAGCTTTAATGTTGTATTTTAAAAAATCTTTAAATGATAAAATTTATCTTGATGAATTAGATGAAAAACACAAGCAAAAATTTTTTGAATTATACGAAAATAATGCTCTAACATTTAATGCATGGAAAACACAAGAATTTAAAAACAATATTAACAACACTTATAATATATTAGAACAAAAATATGGCGAAGAATTTACTCAATATTTTTTTGATTAAGGCTTAAAATTATGGATTTAACTTTACTTCCTTATATGATTATAGGGATTTTTTCAGGTATGGCTTCAGGGGTTTTTGGCATAGGCGGTGGTATGATTATCGTTCCTTTTATGCTTACTTTAGGCCTTAGCTCTCACCATGCTGTTGCAATTTCCGTTGTTCAAATGATTTTTGCTTCTGTTTTTGGCTCCTATTTAAACTATAAAAAGAAAAATTTAATCCTAAAAGATGGACTTATCATAGGTTTTGGAGGTTTTTTAGGTGCAATGTTTAGTGGGCTTTTACTCTCTTATTTTTCAGATATAACGCTAACAAGTATTTTTTTATGCGTAAGTATTATATTTTTTTTAAAATTTGCCTTTAATCAAAAAAGCACCATCGGAAATATCAAGCACTCTAATGCTTTAAAAAATTCTATTTTGTTAATTTGTGGTGTATTTACAGGAATTTTTGCTATATCTTTAGGAATTGGCGGTGGGCTTTTAATCACCCCTATTTTAGCTTATTTTTTAGGCTATGATACAAAAAAAGTAGTGCCACTTAGCTTGTTTTTCGTGATATTTGCTTCCATTTCAGGGATTAGCTCTTTTGTATATAATGATATCATCGATAAAGAAGTATTACAAAATGGAAGTTTAGTAGGAATTAGTTCTATGCTAGGAGTTTATCTTGGTATTAAAATCATGGAAAAAATCAATCTCAAATCACATCGCATAGCACTTTTGGGTATTTACACCCTTTCTATAACTATGACTATCATAAGTTTAATTAAAAAGCTAAATTTATTTTAATCTATCAGCAAATTTTTGCCTATTGGAAGTATAAACAAAGCTTAAAACTTCTGCTACTGCCTTAAAAAGCTCTGGTGGGATAAGATCATTTACCTCACAAGATTTGTAAAGCTCTCTAGCTAAAGGTGGATTTTCATAAATCATTACATTATACTCATAAGCCATATCTTTTATACGCAAAGCTAAAAAATCTACTCCTTTGGCCAAAACTTTAGGTGCAGCTTCTTTAGAGCTATCATAACGCAAAGCAACCGCATAGTGAGTAGGGTTAGTAATCACCACATCAGCACTAGCAACATCTTGCACCATTCTACGCCTTGCTGCTTCCATTTGCAAGCGACGAATTCTTCCTTTTACCAAAGGATCTCCTTCGCTTTGCTTATATTCATCTTTAATTTCTTGTTTACTCATACGCAAATTTTTAAAGTATTGATACCTTACCAAAAGAACATCTAAAAGCCCTATAATCAAAAAGGCTATAATCACAACTGCAGCCAGTATAATAGCCTTATCTCTAAGCCACAAAAGCTGAGGATAAATCGTATAAAGCTCTACTCTAGGAAGCTCTTTCATAAATTGCAATAAAAAAACAAAAGCTATGCCAAAAACTACACCTACTTTTAATGTAATTTTCAAAGCTTCAATGATTTTTTTTAAAGAAAAAAGATTTTTAAGACCATTAATAGGATTAATTTTATTAAAATTGGGAGTTATTGGTTTTGTGGTAAAAATAAAACCAAATTGCATTAAATTTCCAAGTACACCTGCAACCATGATAGTCAAGGTAATAGGCAAAACCATTATAAACATTTCAATCATTGTTTTTATAATAATTTTTTGCAAAATTTTTATATCAAGTTCAATACCTATAAAACTCTGATAAAACCTATATAAACCACTAATTCTTTCACCTATAAAAGGTAACATAAACAGCACCACAACTACAGCTATAACAAGCACAGCTACAGCAGATGCATCTTGACTTTTTGGAACATTTCCTTCTTTACGAGCATCTTCAATTTTTTTGGATGTGGGTTCTTCTGTTTTTTCTTGATCATCAGCAGCCATATATAACCTTTAAGCTAAAACAAGAATTATTCCAAGTATTTACAAAAGTAAACACTTGGATTTAACTTAGAATTTTTTCTTTTTTGTATCTTCTAAGATATCATTAGCAATTTTATTAACATTATCAGCAACTAAAGAGCTATCATTAGCTATTTTTAAATTCTCTTGAGTTACATGATCAATTTGTGCTACTGAATCATTTATTTGAGTAATACCTGTAGTTTGTTCTTTTATACTCTCACCCATTTCATTAATAGATTGTACTAAGATATTAGTATTAGCTTCAATCTCACCTAATGATTTTTGAGTTCTTTCTGCTAAGTTTCTAACTTCATCTGCAACAACAGCAAAGCCTCTACCATGCTCACCAGCACGTGCTGCTTCAATAGCAGCATTTAATGCAAGTAAATTAATTTGATCAGCAATATCTCCAATAATAGAAGTAACATTTTTAATCTCTTCACTTTGAGCTATTACTTCACTAGTTTTATGAGAAACATTTTGCATAGAAGAAGTAATCTCTTCTAATGCAGCTGCTGTTTCTTCTAAAGAAGAAGCTTGAGAAGCTGAAGAATCTGTTAGGTTTTTAACAGCACTTTGTAATTTAGCACTTTCTGTAGCTAAAAGATTAGCAAATTCAGAAGATTGTCTTAACATGCCTACTATTTCTTGACCTAAAGCGTTGGCTGTAACTTCTACTCCACCTTTAGCATTTTTAACTTCTGTAGTAAAGTCTAATGCTTTATAGCTATCAAATACTCTATTAATTTCATTCATATTAGAACCAACTTTTGCTTCTAATACATTAAGCATTTCATTAAGATAGTTTTTTAATTCTATTAATTGAGGATTAGCAGGAATTGCTGTAATTCTTGCTGTTAGATTACCACTTTCTACTTCTTTTACAGTTTCTACTGATTGTTCTACTGCTTTACTATCTTGTTCTAATGCATTTTTAGTTTTAGTGATGTTTTCATTAATGGCTTTAGCTATAGCTCCAAATTCATCATTAGTTTTTACATTGATTAAAGCAGAATCTTTTGTTTTATGATTGATGAAATCAAAGAAAGAATTTAGGCCTGATTGTATTGCTTGGAGTGGAGATAAATAAAACGATGTAATAAAATATAACAATACAATACTAATAATACTTGTAAAAATTACTATAATTGCTTGAATATATGCTATTTTCTCACTTGATTGAGAAATTGTATCAATATAAGCCATATTACAAACTGTATAACCATCTATATGATCACACATTGCAAGTCTTTCATTACCTTCTTTACTTGTATAAAAGAAAGGTTCACCATCTTTAACTTTGCTAAAACCATCTGCAACTATACCAACATTTGGATCGTTAGCTATATAGTTTTTACTTGTTGATGCAAATGAAAAACGATTCTTATCATATATAAAAGAAGCTCCTGGCATTTGTTTTAAACTATCTTCTAAGTCTTTAACCAAGATATCAATTGCCAAAACACCTATAAATTTACCATCTTTAAGTAGTGGCATAGCATAAGTAAAGCACGGAAGTTTTGTTGTAACATCTATATAAGCAGAAGTTATAAATAAACCATTTTTCTTTCTAGCTTCTATAAAAAATTCTCTTGTTCTAGCATCATAATCATCTGCTTTTCCATATATTCCAAAATCAACCCCTTTGCTATCACTATCTGGATCACTTACTACTAAATCTCCATTAGGTTGTGCTAAATACACAGCTAGATAATTTCCAGCATCTCTAAAAGCTTTTAATTGAACCCCGATATTTTCCATTAAAGCTTCTTGAGTTGATAATTTTTCATATGGAAGCTTTAAAATAGTTTGACTTAATTTTTCTAAGGAATTTGATGTAGAATCTCTAAAATTTTCCATTAGGCTTTTAGTAGAAATCAAACGATTTTGCTCAGATTTTACAATTTCATCAAACAAAGACTGCTTAACAAAAATAAATGTTATAATCCCTAAAATAAGCAAACATATAATTGCAATTATATTTGCTATTACTGAAACTTTAAGTTTTATACTTTTCATTTGAAAATACATCTCCTTTATTTAAAATAATTTCAAAAATTATAATTATCTCTCATCTAAATAAATATTTTATTACAAAAATTAAATAAAATATAAATAAATATATGATAAAAAATATTTGAAGTAAAAGGATAATTATCTGTAGTATAATTTATGTTAAATTCAAAAATCAAGCAAAGAAAGTCAAGCTTTCTTTGCCTTAAAAATTATAGTTTTCCTTCGTTTTTGCTTAAGTAATCAGCAACACCCTTAGGATCAGCTTTCATACCTTCATCACCTTTATTCCATCCTGCAGGACAAACCTCACCATATTCATTTGTAAATAACATAGTATCTACCATTCTAATCATTTCATCAATATTTCTTCCAAGTGGTAAATCATTAATCACTGCATGACGGATTGTGCCATCAGCATCAAGTAAGAAAGAACCTCTTAAAGCAACTGCTTCACCAAATAAAACATCAAAATTTCTAGCAATTTGTTTTGTTAAATCAGCTACTAGAGGGAATTTAACTTGACCTATACCACCTTGATTTACTGGAGTATTTTTCCATGCAAAATGTGAGAATTCATTATCGCAAGATACACCAATTACTTCAATACCTCTATCTTTAAAATCTTGATATCTTTTATCAAAAGCAATAATTTCAGATGGACAAACAAAAGTAAAATCTTTTGGATAGAAAAATACCACAGCACCTTTTGGTCCGATATTTTTATAAAGATTAAAATCTTCAACTATTTCATTATTTCCTAATACAGCTGGAGCTGTAAAATCAATAGCTTTTTTAGTTACTATCATAATTATCTCCTAATTAATAAATTTTATTTGTAAGAAAATAATATCATTTGTAAATTTAAAAATTTATTAATTGTGTAATTTTATGTTAAAAATATCTTTTATTATCAAAATTAGCTAATTTTAAGAATAAAATTAAAACTATTTTGATAATCTTTCATTTCAAACTTAATTAAATTTTATTTTAAGGAGTAAAAAATGGCAGTTAAAATTACAGATATTTGTATAGCATGTGGTTCTTGTATAGATGAATGCCCAGTTAGTGCAATTGTTGATGATGCAAACAATCCAGAGGGTGAAGATAGATACTATGTATATGCTGATAAATGCGTTGAATGTGTAAGTTATAATGATCAACCAGCCTGTGCAAGTGCTTGTCCTACTGATGGATGTATAGTTTGGAGTGATGTTGTAAGTGGACAACCAAGCCGTGATAATATCGGAGGCGAATTAAGAGATGGTTCAACTCCAGTAATTGCATAATACTAACAATATAAACGCTTTTACTAGCGTTTATATCTTCTTTTAATTTATAGTTATTAAAATAAATTTAGAAAATTTTAAAAATTATTTTATATAATTAGCTCTTTTATTATAAAAATACTTTAATACTAAGGGGAAATTTTGGAAAAAACACTTTCTATAATTAAGCCTGATGCTGTAAAAAAAGGTGTTATTGGTCAAATTTTAGCTCGTTTTGAAAATAATGGTTTAAGAATAGCTGCAATGAAAAAATTGCAACTCTCACAAAAAGAAGCTCAAGAATTTTATGCTATTCATAAAGATAGACCATTTTTTAAAGATCTAGTTGAATTTATGATCAGTGGTCCGGTTGTAGTTTCTGTTTTAGAAGGAGAAAATGCTGTATTAAAAAACAGAGAGCTAATGGGTGCTACAAATCCAAAAGAAGCAGCTGCTGGAACTATTAGAGCAGATTTTGCAGAAAGTATTGATGCAAACGCAGTTCATGGAAGTGATAGCTTAGAAAACGCAAAAATAGAAATAGAATTTTTCTTTTCAAAAACTGAAATTTTATAATGAAAATTGCATTTGCAAAACTTAGCTCTGTAGCGTATCCTTTTAAACTAGACCTTGATAATATAGTTTTTGAAGGAACTATAAAAAAGGTTAATCCAAAATTAGCTAAAATAATAGCTAATTTCAAAGGCTTTGCTTACAGAAATTGCGATCGATGTGGTGAAGAAATAGAACTTGAAATTAATCAAAATGTAGAGCTTTTTGCAAGTGATGGAATTTTTAAAGATGAAAATAATATTTTAAGTGATACTATGGAATTTTTTGATTCTCATATAGATTTAATAGAATTAGCAACAAGTGAGTTGCAATCTTACTTAAGTGATTATTTTTATTGTGATAAATGCTTAAATTAACAAAGGAGTAAAAAATGGCAGTACCTAAAAGAAGAGTAAGTAAAACTCGTGCAGCAAAACGCAGAACACATTATAAAGTTAGCTTACCTATGCCTGTAAAAGATAAAGATGGTAGCTATAAAATGCCTCATCGTGTAAATCCAGTTACTAAGGAATATTAAAAAAATATGATTAGCATTGCTATTGATGCAATGGGTGGAGATTTTGGGGAAAAACCTATCATTGAAGGTGTTATACAAGCCTTAAATGAAAAGAAATTTAAGGCTATTTTGGTAGGAGATCCTCAAAAATTAAAAACCTTAATACCTCAAAATTTAACTTCATATATAGAGTATGAAGAAGCTTATGATGTATTTGCTATGGATGAAAATTCCACTGACGCATTAAAAAGAAAAGATAGCACTATTTACAAAGCTATAGATTTGGTTAGAAATCAAAAAGCTAAAGCTGTTGTTTCAGCAGGGCATAGTGGAGCTACTATGAGTTTAGCAACATTGAGACTTGGAAGATTAACAAGTATTTCAAGACCTGCAATTGCAACCTTAATGCCAAATATCCATTCAAGAACACTTGTATTAGATGTAGGAGCAAATGTTGATTGTAAAAGTGAACATTTATTTCAATTTGCCATTATGGGTGAAGCTTATGCTAAAGAAATTTTAAAAATAAACAAACCCCGAGTTGCCCTACTTTCTAATGGTGAAGAAGAGTGCAAAGGCAATGAGCTTACCAAAGAAACGCATCAATTACTAAAGCAACTTCCAAATTTTGTTGGTAATGCAGAGGGTAGAGATATATTTAATGGAACTATAGATGTATTAGTATGCGATGGTTTTAATGGAAATATATTATTAAAAACCGGCGAAGGTGTTGCAAGCGTTATTACAAAACTTCTAAAACAAGAAATTCAAAAATCTTTTTTAGCAAAACTTGGATATATTTTGGCAAAACCTGCATTTAAAGAGTTAAAAACTCATATTGACTATGAAGAATATGGTGGTGCACCACTTTTAGGTGTAAAAGAATGCGTAATAATCAGCCATGGAAAAAGTGGCCCAAAGGCTATAAAAAATGCTATTTTTCAAGCTTTAAATTTTGCTCAATCTAATATCAATCAAACCATAGAAGAAGAACTTTCACATTATGAAATCAACTAAAGCTTCCTTAAAAAGTATAGCTTCGTATGTTCCTGAAAAAATTCTAAGCAATTTTGATTTAGAAAAAATGGTTCAAACAAGTGATGAATGGATACTAAGAAGAACAGGTATAAAACAAAGACATATTGCAAGTGAAGATGAAAACACAAGTGATCTTGGAACAAAAGCTGCAATAAAAGCTATACAAAGAGCAAATTTAACCCCTCAAGATATTGATGCTATCATTGTAGCAACATTAAGTCCTGATTATTTTACCATGCCATCGACTGCTTGCAAAATCGCTTATAATTTAGGTTTAAAAAATATCACTGCATTTGATATATCTGCTGCGTGTTCGGGATTTATTTATCTACTAGAACTAGCAAAATCCATGGTAGAAAGCGGTGCTAAGAAAAATGTATTAATTATTGGTGCTGAAAAAATTAGTTCTATTATGGATTATACTGATAGAAGTATTTGCGTGTTATTTGGCGATGGTGCTGGAGCAGGAGTTGTATCGCTAGATGATAATTTTCCAATCATAGATACCCATACTGCAAGTGATGGAGAATTTGGGGATTTATTAATGACTCAAAGATCTCAAAAAAGTAGTATTTGCTCTCCACTTGCAATGCAAATGAAAGGTAATGAGGTTTTTAAGATTGCTGTAAATACTCTAAGTAATGATGTAATTGATATTCTAAACAAAAATAATATCAAAAGCGAAGAAATTGATCTTTTTATACCTCATCAAGCAAATTTAAGAATTATAAAAGCTGTTCAAGAAAAATTAAATTTCAAAGATGAGCAATGTGTTATAAGTGTTCAAAAATATGGCAATACTTCAGCTGCATCTATACCTATGGCGATGAATGATGCTTATGAAGAAGGACGCTTAAAACAAGGTTCTTTAGTTTTACTTGATGCTTTTGGTGGTGGATTTACTTGGGGCTCGGCGTTATTAAAATTTGGAGGCAACAAATAAGCTTAAAGCTTATTTGTTAAATTGATTTATTTGGTCTAAAACAGAAGTTCTAGTCTTATTATCCGAAGAATCAACACGAATATAAAATTCAACTCTATTGTTAATTTCATCTTCTTTATTTGAAGCTAATGGGTAATTATCACCAAAACTAACAACTATAAGTTGAGATTGCTTTATACCCATATCCATTAAATAATCTGCAACAACTTGAGCTCTTTTACTAGCTAAATCAAAATTTCTTCTAGGATCCTTATCGCTATTATCTGTATAACCTCTAATTTCTACTTGAGCTTGAGGAGGTAGTTTTTTAATCACCTCGCTAATGCGTTTTAAAAAATCTTGGACATCAGCAGAATCAATCTGAGTGCTTCCTCTTGCAAATTCTACTCTTGCAGGTAAATTTAAAACAATATTATTTTCTCTTTGATCTAATGCTGCTTTTAATTTTTCTATATTTTCTTGTTGTGTTATACTTAATTTTTTAAGTTTTTCTAATTCTTCGACATTAGCATTTGATGGCGAACTATATTTATGATGTGTATCACTTTCTTTTTCTACGGGATTTGAGGCAGTAAATTCAAAAATTTTAACAAATTCAGTTTTTAATGCTTCTGTTTTAGAAGGATTACTTTCTGAAATTGCCCAAAGTGCAATAAAAAGCGCCAAAAGCAAACTTAAAAAGTCTGCATACGGCACAGCCCATTTTTCACCTGCTGGACATTCAGGACATTTATGTTTTTTACCCATTTTTTAACTCTTATTTATCAAATTGAGAAATTCTTGGTTCATCATGGCTTAAATAATTAAATAATTTAGCTTCTAAATCCCTTGGATTAGCACCCTCTGCTATACTCACTATAGCTTGCATAATAACCATTCTTTCTTTAATCAAATCATGTGAATTTGCTTTCATTTTATTTCCCCAAGGACCAAATAAAGCATAAGCACCAAAAATCCCAGTAACAGTAGCTGTAAATGCTCCTGAAATACCTGCAGCCATAGCCTGAGGATCATCAAGTAATTTAAGTGCTAAAATCAACCCAAAAACCGCTCCAACAAGTCCCATCGTAGGACAAGTTTCACCAAAGCGGATCCAATATTCTGCACATTCTTTATAATACTCTTCCATTTCTTCTACTTGAATTTCCATATTTTCTTTAATCTCTTCAACACTTTTACCATCAACCATCATCATCATAGCTTCTTTTAAAAATTCATTATCAATTTCATTGGTTTTTGATTCTAATGCTAAAAGTCCATCTCTTCTTGCTATAGTAGAATACTCTACGAGTTCAGCTATTCTTTGGCTTAAATTTACACCTGAACCTTTAAAAACAACTTTTAATTCTTTATATGCACCTTTAACAATTTTTTTATGTGTAGAAGTCATAGCACAAAATGCAGCAGTTGGCACCACAATGATAAACGAAGCTAAGTGCAAAACATGCAAAGGGTTACCACCCTCTAAAATATCTCCAGTTGAAATACTAACAACAGCTAAGACCATCCCAAGTATAGTCGAAAGATCCATTAACGATACTCCTTATTTTAATGCGCCCCAATTTTTGGCAATACTAGATGAAGTTTTTAATTTAACTTTTAATTTTACAATATTTTCCATAATTTCACTAGCATTTTTTGCAAAATCTTTACAAATTTCATCTTTTACCTCAAAGATTAATTCATCATGAATTTGTAAAATCAAGCGTTTATTCTCATCTAAATCTTTTGCAATTTCTATCATTGCTAATTTTATTATATCGGCAGCAGAGCCTTGAAGTGTAGAGTTTATACTTTCTCTTTCATACATTGCAACTTGCATAGGCTTTGCATTTTCAAAATCAAAATAGCGTTTTCGCCCCAATAAAGTCTTTATAAAACCATTTTGTTTAGCTTCATTTTTTACTTTTTCAAAATAAGTTTTTATACTGGTAAAATTTTCAAAATATTTTTCTATATATTCTTTAGCTAATTTTGCTTCTATCTTTAAATTTTGACTCAAAGTCTTATAACCCATACCATAAATAAGTCCAAAATTTATGCTTTTAGCAATACTTCTTGTCTCATAATCACTATGATTAAAAATCATAATAGCAGTTTTTGCATGAATATCCTCATCATTTAAAAACGCTTCTAATAATTTTTTATCCTCGCTAAAATGCGCTAGCATTCTAAGCTCAATTTGAGAATAATCAAGTGAAATAAAACTAAATCCTTCTTTTGCAACAAAGCATGATTTATAATCTTTGGCATATTGTCCGTGTGCAGGGATATTTTGTAAATTTGGATCTTTTGATGCAAGGCGTCCAGTAGCTGTTCCTGTTTGTAAAAAACTTGAATAAATTCTTGAATTTTCATCTTTTTTAGCTAGTTTTAACAAAGGCTCACAATAAGTAGAAACTAATTTCGCAAGCTCTCTATAAGCTAAAATTTCTTTTACAATCAAATGTTCATCTAAAATAGCATTTAAAACCTTTTCATCAGTAGAATAACCTGTCTTACCTTTTTTACCACTTGGTAATTTTAGTTTTTCAAATAAAATATCCCCTACTTGCTTAGGGGAATTGATATTGAATTTTTCACCTGCTAAGTTATATATTTTTTCACTTAGTATTTTAATATCTTGATTAAAACTTTGCATTAAAATTTCAAGTTTTTGAGTATCTAGCTTAATGCCATTATTTTCCATCATAATAAGCACTTTGATAAATTCAAATTCACTTTTTTGTGCAAGCTCAAACAAAGGCTTTTCTAAATTTTTTGAAAAATATAAATAAAATCTTAGAGTGATATAAGCATCCTCAGCAGCATATTTACAAGCTTTTTCTAAATCAACCCCTGCAAAGTTTTCTCCTTTTTTTACCAAATCTTCAAAGTGTAAAGTATCATAATCAAACAATCTTTTTGCCAAATCATCCATATTTACACGCAAACTTGGCTCTTTAAGCCATGCAAGTATCATAGTATCAGCATAATTTTTTGGAGCAAGTAAGTTAAAATTATTTTTTATAATCTCAAAATCATATTTAAGATTATGGCCTATAACCACGCTTTGATAAATTTTTTCTATACCCTTTTTAGCTGCTTGCATAGAAATTTGCTTACAAACTCCTAAATAATCATGATTAAGTGGCACATAAAAGGCTTTGCTTTCATGAAAACAAAAACTAAAACCTACAATTTTTGCTTCTTTGGAATTTAAACTAGTAGTTTCTGTATCAAAAGCAACAATGCTTTGATCATCAATTTTTTCTAAAATTTCAAATAATTCTTTTTCATCTAAGATTAATCTTGCATTAAATCCTAAATTTTTGTCTTTATTGGTAGGATTGGTGCGTAATTTTTTTAACAAAACATTAAGTTCATAATGTTCTAAAATATCCATAATCTTAAGCAAAGGCTCATCTTTTGGATATTCACAATTTAAAAGCATATTTTTTACATCTAAATCTTCACACAAAGAAGCAAGTTTTTTACTTAAAAAGGCATTTTCTTTGCCCTCAAGCAATAAATTCTTACTTCTTTCATTACGCACTAATGCTAAATTTTCATAAATTCCTTCAATGCTTTCAAACTCATCAAGTAAATTCTTAGCACCCTTAGCACCAATTCCTTTTACCCCTGGGATATTATCAGAGCTATCTCCACATAGAGCTAAAAAATCTCTTATCTGGCTAGGTTTTACTCCGTATTTTTCTAAACATCCTGCTTCATTGTAATCATTTTTTGAAATAGGACTATAAATGCTAACTTTATCATCTTTTATAAGTTGATATAAATCTTTATCTTGAGTGATAATTCTTATAAAAATATCTTTATCTTTACACTCTTTGACTAAGGAAGCAATGATATCATCAGCCTCGTATCCTTCGCAAGAAAAACTTGAAAAACCCATTTTTTCTATCATTTGAATGCAAATTGGAATTTGAGCTAGTAAATCAGGCGGAGGCGGGGTGCGGTTGATTTTATAATTTGGATCAATTTCGCTTCTAAAAGTTTTTCCTTTACTATCAAGAGCAAAAATAATCATATCACTAGGATGTTCATTTTTTAAACTATAAATAAAATTAGCAAAACCGCTTATCATATTGCTAGGTTCGCCTTTTGAATTTTTTAAACCTTTTAAAGCGTAAAAAAGCCTAAAGAAAAAGCCAAAAGTATCAATTATCGTTAAAGTTTTCATAATTCATCCAAATTTTAAACTAAAAGCTAAATTATCACAAAGTTATGTTTAAAAGATGTTAAAGTGTAAATTTGCATTTTAAGCATTTATGGGTAAAATTATCATTTTAAAAATTATTATAAAGGTTTAATCTTGCAAACAAAATCAATTGCCGATGAAAATTTTCAAACTCCACAAGGAAAAAAGGCCTTTAAAAAGGCTGTGTTTTCGTGTTGGCTAGGAACTGCTATGGAATATGCAGATTTTGCACTTTATGGCTTAGCTGCAGCTACTGTTTTTTCAGAAGTTTTCTTTCCTGAACAAACTCCTGTTATAGCATTATTACTTAGTTTTGTTACCTATGGTATAGGTTTTATCGCTAGACCTATTGGGGCTTTATTCTTTGGATATTTAGGAGATAAATATGGAAGAAAAAATGTATTGATGAGCACCATTGCATTAATGGGTATTTCAACTACTTTGATTGGTTTTATACCAAGTTATGCAGTAATTGGAATTTGGGCCCCTATATGTTTAGTTATTTTGCGTTTTATGCAAGGCTTTGGAGCTGGTGCTGAACTTTCTGGTGGAACAGTTATGCTTGGAGAATACGCCCCTAGCAAACACAGAGGCTTAATCTCTTCTATCATAGCCCTTGGATCAAATAGCGGAACCTTGCTTGCAGCTTTTGTATGGCTTTTAGTTACAAGTATGGATGATGCTAGTTTTAAAGAGTGGGGATGGAGAATTCCTTTTATAGGAAGTATTTTCATAGCGCTTTTTGCTGTTTATATGCGTTTAAATGTAAAAGAAACTCCCGTTTTTGAAAAACAAAAAGAATTAATGCTAAAAATTCGTCATGAAAATGAAACTCATATGAAAAAAGATGAAAGAACTTTTTGGCAAAAAAGTCGTGCATTTTGGACTATGGTAGGTATAAGAATAGGAGAAAACGGACCATCTTATCTTGCACAAGGCTTTATAGTAGGTTATGTAACTAAAATTTTACTTCTTGATAAATCAGTGGCTACAACTGCTGTTGTTATCGCTTCTTTAGTAGGGTTTTTGGTTATACCTTTAGCAGGGTATTTAAGCGACAAATTCGGAAGACGCATTACCTATAGAACCTTTTGCTTGCTTTTAATGCTTTATGCTTTTCCTGCTTTTATGTTACTTGATAGCAAAAATGAAATTATTGTAATTTTAACTATCATCGTAGGTATGTCTTTGGCATCTTTAGGAATTTTTGGTGTGCAAGCTGCGTGGGGTGTAGAGCTTTTTGGAGCAAAAAATCGCTATACTAAAATGGCACTAGCAAAAGAATTTGGCTCTATACTTTCAGGAGGAACTGCTCCTATGATAGCTTCAGCTTTACTTGCTTATTATGGTGCTTGGTGGCCAATAGCATTGTATTTTGTTATTACTGCAGGAATTGGTTTTATCACAACTTTCTTTGCACCAGAAACTAGAGGTAGGGATTTAAATTTAATAGAAGATGCCATATGATACGCCTTATTTTAGACACTGATATAGGCAATGGCATAGCAGGGGCTAATACTGATGATGGTTTAGCCCTTGGGCTTATTTTAGCCTCCAAAGAAATCAAACTTGAAATGATTAGTACTTTAAGTGGGAATGTGCAAGCTTTAACCGCTTATAGTGTTGCTAAGGATTTATTAAATAAGCTTAATCTAGACATACCTTTGTATTTAGGTGCTCATGAAGCTTTATATGAAGATGGACATTTTTGGAGACAAAGACTAGATAAAAGTGTAGAAGAATTTAAACTTACTCATCTTTGGGATCATATAAAACCTATAAAAATCTTAGAAAACATAAATCCAAATGCTTGTATGAAAATGGGTGAGCTCATTATGCAAAATCCAGGTGAAATTTCAATTTGTGCTATAGGGCCTTTAACAAATATAGCCATAGCTATGAAGCTTTTTAAAGATTTTGATAAAAATGTGAAAGAAATTTTTATTATGGGTGGAAGTTTTGATATGCCTTATCATATCAAAGATACAAATTTTGGCTTTGATCCTGAAGCTGCTAGCATAGTTTTAAACTCAAAAGCTAAAATCACACTTGTTCCTTATAATGCAACAATGCAAACTATGCTCACACATGAAGATTTAAATGTTTTAGAAAATCAAAATCCTCTTTGTGATTTTTTGGTTCAAACTTTAAGAGTTTGGATTGATTATGCAAGCAAAACAAGAGGTACAAATGGCACATGGATACACGATGCATTAACTATTGCTTATATGCTTGATCCAAATTTAGCAAATTTTGATGAGTATTTAGTAGATGTAATTTGTGATAGCACCTTTGCTAGAGGAAGCACTATAAGATGTTTTAAAGATGCAAAAATGCCTATGAAAAACTATAAATTTAAAAACACCATAAAAGTTTTAAAAGATGTTGATAATACTAAGCTTTTAAATCTTTTAAAATCAAGACTTTTAAATGGAATTTGCTATGAAAATTACAAAAGCATAACGACTTAATTTACCCAAGGCTATAAAAATACTTGCTTTTATAAAAGAATACTTAGCAAAGCCAAGGCCTAATGCAAAAAGATCTCCCACTATAGGTAAAAAAGTAAAAAAAGCATATAAAAAGCCAAATTTTTTAAAATTTGCATTGATTTTTTCTAATTTGCATAAAGAATTTTTAAAATATTTTTCTAGAATTTGACTCTTTCCAAAATAAGCTAGTGCATAGGTGCTTAAACTACCCAAAGTATTACCCAAGCTTGCAACAAATAAGACCATATAAGCATTAAAATCTAATTTCACAAAAACAAGCACAAAAGCCTCACTAGCCATAGGCAAAAGCGTGCTGGAGAGAAAACATACTATAAAAAGCCCTATATAGCTTAAATCATTATATAAAAAATCAAACATTACAAACTTTCTTAGTATTTATTTGCAGCCTATAAATTTTAAAGAATTTTTAATAATAATTATCTTAGAATGTAAAGTCTTTTTGACAATTCTTAAAAAGGAAAATCATGGAAAGGAAAAAATTTTCTAAATCAAATTTAGAATACTCTTTTAACAAAGCTTCTTTTTCTTGGCGTTAAGCCTGCTACTACAATTTTAATCATTTTTTATTTTACATTTTTAGTTTTAGTTGATCATTTTTGATTTTAAATTATTAATCATTTCAAGGAAAATACTATGAAAAAATATTATGGAAAATTTGGTGGGCAATTTGTGCCAAATGAAGTAAAAATAGCATTAGACGAAGTAGAAAAAGCTTTTATAAAATTCAAAAGAGATAAAGATTTTAACACAAAATTAAAAGAACTTTTAGCAAATTATGTAGGAAGGCCTACGCCTTTGTATCATGCTAAAAATTTAAGCAAGCTTTATAATCATGAAATTTATTTAAAAAGAGAGGATTTAACTCACACGGGAGCTCATAAGATCAATAATGCTCTAGCTCAAGCCTTAATGGCAAAGAAAATGAATAAGAAAAAAATTATTGCAGAAACTGGAGCAGGACAACATGGACTTGCAACCGCTACTGCAGCAGCACTTTTAGGACTTGAGTGTGAGATATTTATGGGAGCTATTGATGTTCAAAGACAAGCCTTAAATGTCTATAAAATGGAACTTTTAGGGGCAAAAGTTCACGCAGTAGAAAGTGGAAGCAAAACCTTAAGTGATGCAGTAAATGAAGCTTTAAATTTTTGGGTTAAAAACACAAAAGATGTGTTTTATGTAGTAGGAAGTGTGGTAGGGCCTTATCCTTATCCACAAATTGTTGCACATTTTCAAAGCATTATCGGTAAAGAATGCAAAATGCAACTTAAAAAATTCAATAAAAAAGTAGATTACATCATAGCAGCAGCTGGAGGTGGTAGCAATGCTGCTGGAATTTTTCATGCATTTTTAAAAGATGAAAAAGTTAAACTCATAGGCGTTGAAGCAGCAGGTTTGGGTAAAGATACACCTTATCATGCAGCTACACTCACTAAAGGTAAAGAAGGTATTATCCATGGTATGAAAACTAAAGTTTTACAAGATGATAAAGGCAACATTGCTCATACTTTTAGCATTTCTGCTGGGCTTGATTACCCTGGGATAGGGCCTTTGCATGCATATTTACAAGAGAGTAAAAGAGCAAGTTATCATGCTATTAGTGATGATGAGTGTATTAATGCTTTAAAATTATTATGCAAAGAAGAAGGCATTATACCTGCCATTGAAAGCTCACATGCACTAGCATACTTAGAAAAACTTTGCCCTACTTTAAAGAAAAAAAGTGTGATAGTTGTAAATCTTTCAGGTAGAGGCGATAAAGATATGCAAAGTATTTATGAATATAAAAAAGGCGAAATTTATGGTTAATTTTTAAATTCCAATAACTCCTTTTTTGTTAAGATAATTTTTAACATTTTTTTAATAAAATTTTATCAAATATAAATAAAAAAGGAGTTAATATGGAATTTAGCATATTAGTTTTATTAGCAATTTCTATTTTGCTAATACTTATTAAACCAGAAAAAGAAAAATTAATTTTTGGAATTTTTCTTTGTGGGGCTTTATTGAATTATTTTATGTATTTAGTGGCAAGTTTTGACTCTATTATCCCAAGTGGTAATTGGTAAGGAGATAATTATGAATACCTCTTTAAGCAAAAATGATCAATATTTTTACTTTTTTATGACAACTGCTGTTTTACTTATTTTGGCTATACCAGTAGGATTTGCAAATATATATTTAGGATATTTTCACAATGAATCTCCTTGCACGCTTTGTTGGTTTGAGCGTATTGGCATGATTGTAATTGGTGTTCTTGGAATGCTTATATTGCGATATGGACCTCAAATAAAATATATCGTTTGTGTATTTTTATTCGCAGGGTATGGAATTTATATGGGGATTCGTCATACAGCTAGCTGGTGGCAAAGAGACATTGGTATAGGCTTAGGGGATAAATTAGTAGGAGCACATACTTATACTTGGGCTGTTGTGGTGTATTGGGCTGTTGTAATTGTAATGGGTCTTGCTTTGTTATTTATAAGAAAAAATAGTTCTATGATGCAAGATTTAGCAAATAAAGAAATTAAAGTTAAATCTTTAAATACTTATTCAAAATTTGTTATTATTATATCTTTTATAGTAGTGTGTTCTAATGCTTTTCAAGCTTTAATCATCAATGGCTTGCCTCCTTATACAGGAAAATCAAACCCTGATCGCTTAACTTTTGATATGAGCATTATGAGCAAAACATGGACTACAGAAGTTTGGGGAAGACTTGGTAAATTTAATCTTTTAGGCAAAAATGTTCCAGAAGATGTTTTTATCAAAGATTTAGTAGAACCAAAAAAATTAACTTTCGACAAAAATGCTACAAATGGAGCTTTTGAAATTTCAAAAAACATAGAAGCGTTAAATACTTATGAAATACAAATACCTAAATTAAAAAATTTCAAACATATTAACGCCATAGCTTATGATAAAAATAACGATGAATTTGCCCTTGTAAGCAACGAAATGGCTGTAGCATACACTAAAGATTTTAAACAATCAAATGGCTTTGTTTTATTTGATAAAACAAATGGAAACGATATGAGATATATTGTCGATGCTACTTTTATAGGCAATAAATTTGTAATTGGAGCAGCAAATAAAACTTTTACAGGAACCAAAAAAACAAATGAACCTATTGATGAAATGCTAGAATGGCAAAGTTTTAAAGAAACTAGTGGCAATATAGCACCTGCATTTTTTACCAAAAAAAACGAGAATTGGTTTGAACCTTCAAGAAAATACATTTTAACAATAAGAGCAAAGCAAAATTATGTACACGCTTATGCTAATGATGAAGAATTTCTTTATACTATCACGGTTCCAAATAAATTTAGTAAAAAAATCATTTTATCTTATGCAAGCACTAAAGATTATTTGTTAAGTGGAGAAAAAATACTTGAAGTTGATAAAAACTTAAAACTTAAAGAAGGCAGAGATATTAATGATTATTATATAGTTGGTGCAGATATTATCAAAGATAAAATGTTAGCATTAAGTTTAAACTATAGTAGCTTGCTTGTAATTGATTATAAAAAGGCAAAGATAATTGATGTTTATGAGATTAAAGGGCTTGATAATCCAAAATCTTTAGCCATAAAAAATGATGTTATTTATATCCTAGATCGCACAAATGACAAAAAGGATGTGATAAAAACTTATAAAAATCCTTTGTGATTTTTATTTTAAAATATTTTTAACAAGCTCTTGGAGTTGCTTTTTGGTTTGTTCATATGCTCCAAAAACCAATAAATTTGCATCAGGCCAAAAAGCACTTTTAGGGCTTTCAAATTTTCCCCACCTCCAATCAAATCTAGGCGCTAAAAGCACTATAGTTGGTATTTTCAAAGCTAAAGATAAATGTGCAATAGCACTATCAATACTAATAACACAATCAATATCAGCTAAATGATTAAAAGTATCCTCCCAATCTTTTATCAGCTTAGCCCTATTTTCTATATTTTTAGGCAAATTAAAATCACCTTGTATTTGAAAAGAAACCAATTCAAAAGGTAAATCTTTTAAACTATTTAACAAAAAATCCAAATCCAAATTCCTTGCAATATCACTATCATAAGCACTAGGAGTAAACCAAAAAATTCCTATTTTTTTCTTTTTATTATTAATTTTTTCAAGAGCTTTTATAGGTGTTTTTAAAGTGCTTAATTCATCCATACTAATAGAACAAAACAAAGGTAAAGAACAAATTGGTATTGCAAAATCAAACTCAGCAGGAAAATCTTTTAAAACTTTCATGTTTTTAAAATTTTGCAAAATTTGCGTATCTTTTAAAGAATTTTTAAAAAGCCTATACATAGCACTTTGAGGAGCAAATAAAACTTTTTTTGCAATTTGAGATAATTTTTGCAAACACCTTGAATACATAATAGTATCGCCAAAACCTTGTTCGCAAAATACAAGAATGTTTTTATCTTCAAAAGCTTTTATTCCCAATTTATTAAAAGCTTGCAAACTTTGATTATAATGATGTGCAGAAAAAGTTTGGCTATTAGCATAAAAAAGCCTGCTCTCATACATTCTAACACCTTCTTCAAAATTACCAACGCGCATTAAAAGATAAGCAAGATCAAAAGCATAAGTTGCATGAGAATGTAATTTTAATGCTTTAGAATAAGCTTCATAAGCTTCTTGATAATTGGTTGAAAATTCCAAAGCCTTAGCGTAATTTTGCCAAAACGCTGCATTATCTTGATTATACTCTTGTAAAAAATCATACAATTTCAAAGAATTCTCTAAATCATAAAGTTTAAAAAGCAAATAAGCTTTTTGGGGCAAAATTTGCTTATAAATAAAATTTTTTATTTTTTCAATATCTGCATTTTCTTTTGTTTTTGCATAAAGCCTATCTTCTAAATTTAAGCTAGAATTTTGATTATTGTTAGAATTTTTTTGATTTTGTAATTTTGCAATCATTTCTTGAGCTATTGTATAAATTTGATCGTGCAATTTTAAACTCTTAGCATAATCTGATTTAAAATAAAGCTCTGCATAATGCTTCCAAAGATTAAGATTATATTCTTGCTCTTTTAATAAAGCCAAAAACATTTCCTCTGCCTTATAAAAATCTCCTAAACTCTTATACACGAAGGCTAACTCAAACATGATTTCATTATTTAATAAATCTTTGCGTTCTAAAAGAATATTTAAAAGCTTTAAAGCCTCATCAAATCTTGACTTTGCCAAATAAGATTTTGCAAGAATTAAACCAAAAAAAGTAGTAGGACTTTGTTTAAAAATTTGCTCTGTGTAAAAAATGGTTTTATCATAATCTTGCATTTTAAAAGAAGCTAAACTAGCATATTCTAAAGCACTTTTTGGATCATCTTGTAAATACGCTTGGCTATAAGCTAAACATTTTTCATAATCTTCATTGACATAAGCGTATAAAATTTGATCTAGCATATTTTTCCTAACTTTTTAATTCTAAATTTAAATAATACCCCGTATAAGAACCACTTTTTTTATGATTTTTAGCAAGCTCTTCTACACTGCCCTTAGCAATAACCTTACCCCCTTTAACTCCACCTTCTGGCCCCATATCTATAACATAATCAGCATTTTTTATCACATCTAAATTATGCTCAATCACAAAAACAGAATTTTTCAAATCCACTAAATGTTGCAAAACCAAAATGAGTTTATTTACATCTTCAAAATGAAGTCCTGTTGTAGGCTCATCAAGTATATAAAGCGTTTTTCCTGTATCACTTCTACTTAATTCTTTAGCTAATTTTATACGCTGAGCTTCCCCACCGCTTAAAGTCGTTGCATTTTGGCCTAAGGTTAGATAATCAAGCCCAACTTTAACCAAAGTATCTAATTTTTGTCTTATTTTTGGGACAGAAGCAAAAAATTCATTTGCCTCTACAATACTCATATTTAAAACATCAGCTATACTTTTTCCCTTGTATTTAATCTCTAAGGTTGCATCATTATATCTTTTACCATGGCACACATCACAAGTTACCATCACATCAGGTAAAAAATGCATTTCTATTTTAATCTCTCCATCCCCACTACACTTCTCGCATCTTCCACCCTTAACATTAAAAGAAAAACGCCCCGCTTTATACCCACGCATTTTAGCTTCTTTGGTGGCTGCAAAAAGATTACGAATTTCATCCATTGCACCTGTATAAGTAGCAGGATTTGAACGCGGAGTGCGTCCTATAGGACTTTGATCAAGATAAATCACCTTATCAAGTTTTTCTAAACCCTCTATTTTAGCACCACTTAATTTTCTTACTTTTTTAGCACGATTAAGCTCCTCTTGTGCAAATGGAAGCAAGGTTTGCAAAATCAAAGAACTTTTTCCACTTCCTGAAACTCCTGTAATTGCCACTAGATTACGCAAAGGAAAATCTACACTTAAATTATGGATATTATTAATACTCACATCTTTTAGGCTAATAAAATCTTCTTGTTTTCGGTGTTTTTGGTGTGCAATTTGTTTTTTACCATTCATATAAAGTGCTGTTTGGCTTTTGCTTTTTAACAATTTTTCATAAGTTCCACTAAAAACAATCTCTCCACCAAATTTACCCGCATTTGGTCCTATATCTACGATAAAATCAGCCTCTTGTATAGTCATTTTATCATGCTCAACTACGATTAAAGTATTGCCTTTTTGCTGAAGACTTCTTAAGGTTTTAATCAGTTTTGCAGTGTCTCTTTCATGAAGCCCAATGCTTGGTTCATCTAAAACATACATCACCCCGCTTAATCCACTGCCAATTTGAGAAGCTATACGAATTCTTTGTGCTTCTCCCCCGCTAATTGTCCTTGCATCCCTTCCCAAAGACAAATACCCAAGCCCCACATCATAAAGAAAAAATAATCTTTCGTTGATTTCTTTGAAAATAGGTTTAGCAATTATTTTTTCTTGCTCACTTAAATAAGCAAAATTTTCTTTTTTAGAGAAAAAAGCTGTGGTGTTTTCTATACTCATATCTAAAATTGCGCCTAAATTTTTATCCGCCACTTTAACAGCTAAACTCTCAGCTCTTAAACGATGCCCTTTGCAATCTTTGCAAATTTTCTCACTCATATACTCGCTTAAATCTTTTTCATCTTTTAACATTTCATAAGCATATTTTATAACACCTTCAAATTTGCGGTTTAATCTATGTCTTTTCCATAAAAAATTAATTTCTTTTACATTGCCATAAAGCACTAAACGCTTTTCTTCTTCGCTTAATTCATTATATGGAATTTTTACCCTTATATCATTTTGCTCACAAAAGGCCATTAAAAATTTATAATAATAACTTTTATTAAATCCATACAAAAGCTTAACAGCTCCTGCTTCTAAGCTTAATTCTTCATTGATTATTTTTTTCATATCAAGTGTATATCTTATACCAAGGCCATCACAACTTGGACAAGCACCTTTTGGAGAGTTAAAAGAAAAACTTAAAGGCTCAAGCAAAGGAAAAGAAATTTTACAATCAAAACAAGCATTATGCTCACTATAATGAAAATGCTTAGGTATATTTAATTCTTCGTTATTTAACACTTCTATTTCTACTTCACCAAAACTTTCACTAAGGCCTTTTTCTATATCGCTTGCAAGTCTTGCTAGCATATCATCTTGTACTTGAAGTCTATCTATTACAAGTTTTATAGTGTGTTTTTTAGTTTTAGCAAGCTCAATATCCTCATCAAGACGCGTTAAAACTCCATCAATTTGAGCTCTAACATAGCCTTTTGCGACTAAATTCTCCAAAAGATCAGCAAAACTTCCTTTTTTTTCTTTGATTAGAGGGGCATAGATGATGATTTTTGCACCTTTTGGAAGTTTTAAAATTTCTCCTACAATATCTGCTGCACTCATAGATGAGATTTTTTTACCACATTGATGGCAATGTTGCACCCCAATCCTTGCATATAATAATCTTAAATAATCATAAATTTCAGTGATAGTTCCCACCGTGGAGCGAGGATTTTTTGAAGTAGTTTTTTGATCAATAGCTATAGCAGGAGTTAAGCCTTCGATTTTATCTACATTTGGCTTACCAACCTTGTCTAAAAATTGCCTTGCATAAGCACTCAAACTTTCTATATAACGGCGTTGTCCTTCTGCATAAAGTGTTCCAAAAGCTAAGGTTGATTTACCGCTTCCACTAAGCCCTGTAAAAACAATAAGTTTATTTTTAGGAAGTTCTAAATTTATATTTTTTAAATTATGCTCTTTAGCCCCAATAATAGTAATTTTATCATTCATACAACTATCCCAAATTAATTTAAAAACTAATATTTTATCACAAGTATTTAAAATAAACATGCTCAAATATTTGTAAAAGTATTTTATTTTAGTAAATATAAATTTAATTTATGTTACATTTTGTAATATATGTTTATATTAGATTATCTAAATAATCATAAAATGCAAAACTACGATACACTAAAAACTAATACAAAAAATAAAGGATTAAAATGGGCATTACAAATAAAATATTATGGTTTTTTGTAGCCATTATAGGAGCTTGCTGTTTTGGAGTATTAGCCCTTCAAAATGGTGAAAGCATTTCGGCAATTTATCTTGTCATAGCTGCTTTATGTATCTATATCATTGGATATAGATTTTATGGTAGATTTATCGCTTACAAAGTATTGCAGTTAGATCAAAACAGATCAACTCCGGCTGTAGTTAAAAATGATGGTTGCGATTTTGTTCCTACAAATAAAATTGTGCTTTTTGGGCATCATTTTGCTGCAATTGCAGGAGCTGGCCCTTTAGTAGGACCTATACTAGCTGCTCAAATGGGCTATTTACCTTCTATGCTTTGGATTTTAATAGGTGGGGTGTTAGCAGGTGCGGTGCATGATTTTGTTGTTTTATTTATCTCAACACGCCGTAACGGAAAATCTTTAGGCGAAATGATAAAAGATGAACTTGGCAAATTTACCGGTGGTGTTGCAATGCTTGCTATTTTTGGCATTATGCTAATTATCATAGCAATTTTAGCAATGGTTGTTGTTAAAGCCTTGGCTGAATCTCCTTGGGGATTATTTACTATAGCTATGACTATACCTATTGCTATTTTTATGGGAATTTATATGAGATTTTTAAGACCTGGAAAAGTAGGCGAAGCTTCTGTGATAGGTTTTATACTTCTTATACTTGCAATACACTATGGTAGTGAAATAGCAGCTGATCCTTATTGGGCTAGTGTCTTTACACTTAGTGCTCCAACCCTAGCTCTTATAATGATGGCTTATGGTTTTATAGCTGCAATTTTACCTGTTTGGTTTTTACTTGCTCCAAGGGATTATTTATCTACATTTTTAAAAATAGGCGTTATTGTGGTAATGGCTTTGGCTATTGTTGTTGTAGCACCTGATTTGCAAATGCCAAAAATTAATTCTCAATATTTAGATGGAAGTGGGCCTGTATTTGCTGGAGCTATTTTTCCATTTTTATTTATCACCATTGCATGCGGGGCTATAAGTGGTTTTCATGCTTTAATTTCAAGCGGAACTACTCCTAAAATGCTAGAAAATGAAACACATGCTTTAGCAGTAGGATATGGTTCTATGCTTATGGAAAGTGCTGTAGCGATTATGGCTTTAATTTGTGCTTGTATTTTACATCCTGGGCTTTATTTTGCTATCAATTCTCCTGCAGCTGCTATAGGAGTTGATGTTGCAAATGCAGCTGCTACTATTTCTAGCTGGGGCTTTAAAATAACACCTGAAGAAATTACAACCCTTACTACTAACATAGGAGAGCAAAGCATACTTTCAAGAACTGGTGGAGCACCAACCTTTGCTGTAGGTGTGGCTTTAATTTTGCATGAACTTTTTGGCGGGGTAAATTTAATGGGCTTTTGGTATCATTTTGCTATTTTATTTGAAGCTTTGTTTATCTTAACTGCAGTTGATGCAGGAACAAGAGCTTGCAGATTTATGGCTCAAGATATATTGGGTAATGTATATAAACCTTTAGGAAATATTAATAGCACTTTTGCAGGTATTTTTGCCACTGCTTTAAGCGTAGCAGGATGGGGGTATTTTCTTTATCAAGGCGCCATTGATCCAAAGGGCGGAATTTACTCTCTATGGCCGCTTTTTGGCGTAAGCAATCAAATGCTTGCCGGTATGGCCTTACTTTTAGCTAGTGCAATTTTATTTAAAATGGGCAAAGCTAAATACACTTGGGTAACATTACTTCCTGCTACTTTTGTTTTGATTGCAACCCTTTATGGAGGAATTCAAAAAGTGCTTCCTTATAAAGAAGGTGATAAGGTGCATAATGCTGTAAGCCATGTTGCTGCTGTTGAAATTAATGCTCAAAAAATAAAAGATTTGAATTTAAAATTAGAGCAAACAACCGATCAAACACAAATTGAGCAAATTAAAAAAGATTTAAAACTAGCTTCGCAAGCTAAAACTTCCAACCTTGTTAATGCAATACTTTGTGTATTTTTTATGATTACAACTTTATTGGTGATTATTTCTTGCTTAGGAATTTTCACTAGAAAATTAAACATTCCTTTAAAAGAAAGTCCTTATATAGCACTAAAAAAGGAAAATATATGCTAAAGAAACTAAAAACATGGTATGAAAAATCCGAAAGGTTTTTTCATCCCCTAGTTGGAGTTGCAAGCTATGATAAATATCTTGAACATATGAAAGAAAAGCATCCTCAAGCACCATGCAAATCAAGAAAAGAATTTTTTAAGGATTTTCTTGAAAAAAAATATAATAGCGGCCTAGGAAAATGCTGATAAACATAAAAGAGTAAAGTTTTACTATACAAAAAGATTTTTGGTGAAAATCACCAAAAATCTAAGCATGTTTTTTAGCAAAAGCTTTCATAAATTCACTTAACCTTTGAACCTTTTCAATGCTGATAGAATTATAAATACTAGCACGAATTCCGCCTAAAATTTTATGTCCTTTAAGGCCTATCATGCCATTTTCTTCAGCCTCTTTTACAAAAACTGGTTCTAAGCTTTTATCATGAGTTATATTAAAACTAACATTCATTAACGATCTATCTTCTTTTTTAGCATGGCCTTTATAAAAACCATTGCTCTCATCAATCACATCGTATAAAATTTTAGCCTTTTGTATGTTTTGCTCATTAATTTTATCTAAGCCACCTTGATTTAAAAGCCATTTCATTTCAAGATTAAACATATATATGGCAAAGGTTGCAGGCGTGTTAAATAAAGAATTATTTTCAGCATAAACGCTGTATTTTAACATACTAGGTATATTTTTGTTTTTACTACGCTCTATCATATCTTTACGCAAAAATGCACAAGCAAGTCCAGAAATTCCCGCATTTTTTTGCACTCCACCAAAAAGCATAGCAATATTAGAAAAATCTATCTTTTTAGAGAAAAAATCACTAGAAGCATCAATTATCAAAGGACTTTTGGTTTTTGGATAGCTTTTGTATTGAGTTCCATAAATGGTATTGTTAGAGCATATATAAGCATAATCTGCATTATCGCTAAATTCAAATTGTGGGATATGATCAAACTCACTTTCTTGAGTGCTTGCTACTATTTTTGTATTTACTCCTAAAATTTCAGCTTCTTTGATAGCTTTTTTTGTCCAAACTCCCGTATTAGCAAATTCACAAACTCCACCCATATATAAATTCATAGGTATCATAGCAAATTGCAAACTAGCCCCACCTTGCATTAAAAGCACTTCATAATCATCATTTACACCATAAAGTTCTTTTGCCATTTTAATGGCTTCAAAATGCACTTCTTCAAAAACCTTTCCACGATGAGAAACCTCCATAATAGAAAAGCCTTTGCCATGATAATCAAACAAATGCTCCTGTGCTTCTTTTAAAACCTCATCAGGCAAGTTTGAAGGACCTGCACTAAAATTCATCACTCTCATTTTGTCTCCTTTTATAGTATTTGGGCTTCTTTGCTCTCATTTATTGAGCAAAGTTTTATAATATCTCCCTTTTTTAGTTTTTCAAGAGAGATATTTTTGCCATCTTTTTGTAAATTTATCAAATTTTTACTTTTATCAAAGAAATTTTTATGCTGAGTTAAAAGTTCTTCAAAATTATCAAGCTTATTTTCATAATTTAATAATTTTAAATTTAAAACGCTCTTTAGTTGGCTTTGTAAAAAATCAAGTTTTTGTTTTCTAAGAAAAAAAGCATTTTCTAAAGACTTAGCTTTGGCTAAATTTTGCAAATGATCGATTTTGTTTTGATAAAATTTAAGATGATTTAGCATTTGGTTTTTAAAACGCATAGTAAGCTCATCAAGTCCTTGTTCTAAACTTAATTTATCAGGAAAAATCATATTGATAGCCGCACTTGGAGTTGGTGCTCTTAAATCTGCTACAAAATCACTAATAACATAATCAATCTCATGTCCAATAGCAGAAACAATAGGCGTTTTTAAAGAAAAAATACATCTTGCAAGTTCTTCATCATTAAAACAAAACAAATCTTCTCTACTTCCACCACCTCTTGCCAAAATAATCGCATCTAAGCCATATCCATCGGCTTTTTCTAAAGCATTTATTAAAGAATTTGGAGCACTTTGTCCTTGAGTAAGAGCATTAAAAATAGTTATTTTGCAAAGATTGTATTCTTTTTGTGAAATTAACTTTAACATATCTTGCAAGGCAGCTGATGTAAAAGAAGTGATTATACCTATTTTTTTAGGAAATTTAACAATACTTTTTTTAGCATTTACATCAAATAAGCCTTCTTTTTCAAGCTTTTCTTTTAGAGCTAAAAATTTAGCTTCTAAATCCCCAAGACTTGTTTTTTGCATACTTTTGGCAATAAATTGATACCTACCACTTGCCTCATATAAACTCACATAACCTCTAAGATCAAGCATATCACCAACTTTTGGTTTAGCTTGAACAAATTGATTAAACCCTTTAAACATCACACAAGCTATGCTTGATTTTTCATCTTTTAAGTCAAAATACCAATGCCCTGAACTATGAATGGTAATTTTAGAAATTTCTCCACTAAGCTCTATATCATCAAGATGAAATTCTAATAAACTTTTAGCTTTTAAATTAAGTTCTGAAACTTTCATTTTTTTCTTGCAATAAACATAGAGCAAACACCAAAACTAAAGCTTTTATACTCTAGCATTTCAAAATGTTCACTCAATTCTTTAATAAATTCTTCTTTGCTTAAAAAATCATCTATCGAATTTGGTAAATACTCATAAGCACTATAATTTTTACTGATAAATCCACCCACTTTTGGTAAAACATTTTTTAAGTAAAAATCTCTACAAGCAGCTATAAAACCACCCTGCTCTCTTTTTGTAAATTCAAGCACAAGTAAAATTCCATGTTTTTTTAATACTCTTGCAAATTCTTTTATAGCTTCTTTTCTATCTACTACATTGCGTATACCATAACTTATACTTATGATGTCTGCACTTTCACTTTCAAGTGGAAGCTCTTGTGCTTTTGCCTGTATAAAACTTGCTTTAGGGATTTTTTTCTTAGCTACTTCAAGCATGCCTGCACTTGGATCAACCCCTTTTATACTAGTAATATTTTTATTTACTTTTAAGGCTTGATTTTGCCATTCTATAATCATATCGCCCGTTCCACAAGCTACATCAACAATATCAAGTTCATTGTTGCAAAATTTAAAAACACTCATACAAGCTTTTTTTCTCCAACTCACATCACTTCCAAAACTTAAAATTCTATTGGCTTTATCATAAGTTGGTGCTATATCATCAAACATTTTAACTATTTTTTCTTGCTTTTGCATGCTTATCCTAATTGTATATTTTTAAGATTTTCGAACTTTTATTTATTTTTTGAATCATTTTCTTCGGTTCTAAAAGAATTTTTTTCAATTTTTTATGCTTGAAATAAAAATTTAATTTTTTAATATCTTCTTCTTCAAACATTGTTGCAAAATAAAATAACAAAAATTGTATTTTATCAAATTCTTCTTCAAGATTAGTTTGTGATTTTATAATTTTTTTCTTTAAAAAAACTAATTCCTTACGCAATTTAAAAGCCACCAAGCGTTTTAAAATTTGCTCTTTTAAACCTTGAAAAAATATACTATCATCTCTTAAAATAATCTCTAAATCAAAAAATATCTTACTATTTTCATCACAAACTAGCAAGGTAGTGTATTTTTCTAAACTTAAAATATCTACTTGATCTAATAAAATTTGGGATTTTAAATCTAAAAAATACTTTTGAAATTTTGTTTGAATATTTATTTCAAAAAAATTATCAAATAAAGTAAAAAACATATTTAATTTATCTAAATTAATACAAAATTGTTCTAAATTATATAAATTTGGGTTTTTTACAAATTGATCTTTGGTTTTTTTTAATGACTTTAAAATAGTATATAACAAAATTTTACCAGCTTGAAAACTTTGAATTTGACTTGGAAAAACTAATTCTATATCATTTTGTTTTTCCAAAAAATTAATACATCTAATAGCATTAAATACTTTGGAAAAATCGCCATATAAAATTAAATTTTTTGAATAAAATTTTTCATCATTTGTTATTTCTTTATATTCCTTGATAAAATAAGGTAAAGAGAAATTTTTAGCATGCTCAAAGGAATAAAATACGAGTTTTAAAATGACCAAATCTTTTAAAAAATGTCTAAATTGATAAATATAAAATTTTAACCCATTTATTTCAAAGCTAATTTTTATCTTATCTATAGCTTTGTTGATAAGTTTTTTAGAATGTTTTTTAAATTCTTTTTTTGTTATTTTATTTATTTTTTTATCTAATAATTCTTGTAATTTATAATATGAGCTTTGATAATAATTTTTATTTATTTTTTTATATTTTATATCACAAAAAGGACTAATACGCGTATAATAAACGCGTATTTTATCTTTAGAATAAGCAATATTTTCTTTTTTTAAAATTTCTAGAAAATCATCACTTGAAATTAAAAACCTTCGTTGAATTTCATAAATCATTTTATTTTTTACATGCTTTACAGCCATTTACATGAGCAAATACACCTAAATAGTCAATAATATTGCCAATTTTTCTTTCAAGCTCTTCTTGATATTTGCTTAAACCACTTTCCTCATAACAAACATCTTCTATATGATTACATTTACTACAAATTACATGAATATGTGGATATTCATAAATATCATAACATGTTTTTTGATTAGGAGTGTTAATCTCTACCACCAAACCTTGTTCTTTTAAGGTATTTAAATTTTTATAAACAGTTGCCAAAGAAATAGAAGGATATTCTTCTTTAATACTTTCATACAAAGAATCAATATTAGGATGTTCATGACGCTTTAAAATTTTTAAGATACAAAGTCTTTGAGGAGTTGCTTTTAAATCACAATTTTTTAACATTTGCATTAATTCCATCAATTTCTCCTATAAATTTTTCCAAAAGTATAACGCTTTTTTTATAAAAATATAATTATATTAAAAGATATTTTTTATCTTTTAATAAAGTTTTACTTTATCACATAAAGATTGTATATCTTTTTCCAAAAAATGTTCTACTTCAGCTGTTTTTCCATGAGAAATAAAAGCATCATCATATTCAAAACTTATTATTTTTATATGAGTTAAGCTCTCTTTTTGCAAAAAATTCATTATCAAACTTGCTACACCACCTATTTTAGCACTATCTGAAAAAACAAACCAAATTTTTGTTGTTTTTGCTAATTCTTTTAGCAAATCCTCATCTAATGGTTTTGCAAAGATTAAATCTACCAAATACGCATAATCTCCACCCAATCGATCTAATACTAATTTTGCCCTACCCACTCCTTGACCAAATCCTAAAAACACTCTATCACTTTGCGAATTTAATAAAATTTCAGCCTTAGCAAATTTAATTTTACAAGTTTCAAATTCATCATCTAATAAAAAATTTCCTCTTGGATAACGAAAAGCTATTGGTCCTTTATGATAATAACAATATTCCATTATGTTTTTCATCATATTTTCATCTCTTGGAGCAAGCAAGGTTAAATTTGGTATAGGAGCTAAATAACTTATATCAAATACTCCTTGATGCGTTTCACCATCTTCGCCTACAATTCCAGCTCTATCCATAGCAAAAACTACATTTAAATTCATAATAGCACAATCGTGTATCACTTGATCATATGCGCGCTGTAAAAAAGTGCTATAAATTGCTATAAAAGGCTTAAATCCTTCTTTTGCCATAGCTGCCATAGAAGTTACAGCATGCTGTTCTGCTATTGCAACATCCCAAAAACGATTAGGATATTTTTCTATTAATTTATCCATTCCAGTGCCACTTGGCATAGCTGCGGTTACTCCGACTATATTTTCATATTTATTTGCAAGTTCTAATAAATTTAAAGAAAAAATTTCAGTAGCACTTTTTTTAGCATTTTTACCTAAACTCTCTCCGCTATTTATATCAAAAGCACCTACTCCATGCCATTTAGCATTCTTTCCTTCTGCTAGAGCATAGCCTTTACCTTTTATGGTTTGAGCATGAACAACGCAAGGTTTTTTCATAGCTTTTGCTTGATTTAGTGCATTAATCACTTCGCTTAAATTGTGTCCATCAATAGGCCCAATATACTCAAGTCCCAGCTCTTCAAACAAAAGTCCTGGAGTGATTAATCTTAAACTTTCTTCAAATCTTTTAGCCATGTAAGATGCCCCTTGAGGAAAGTATTCTAAAAGATTTTCTATGCGTTTTTTAAATTTTTGATAAAACTGCGTTGCCATAGCTTGAGATAAATATTTAGAGATTGCACCTATTGGTTTTGAAATGCTCATTTCATTATCATTTAAAATAATCACGCAAGGATATTCCCTATCTCCAAGTTCATTTAAAGCTTCATAAGCCATGCCAGCACTTAATGCACCATCACCAATTAAAACCACAGGCAAACGCTCTTCATTTTTTAAATTTATAGCCTTGCAAGCCCCAACTGCTAAAGATATAGAAGTGCTAGAATGTCCTGCTACAAAATAATCTCCCTCATCAGGTTTTGTATAACCACTAAGTCCATTTAGTTGCCTTAATGTGTGAAATTTTGAAGCCTTGCCACTTAAAAGTTTATGTGCATAAGATTGATGGGATACATCAAAAATAAAAGGATCTTTTTTATGATCAAAAACATAATGCATAGCTATACTAAGTTCTACTACTCCTAAGTTAGATGATAAATGACCGCCGTTTTTACTCACAGTATCTATGATGATTTCACGCAAATAACTAGCCAAATTTTCTAGTTCTTTAATTTGCATGTTTTTAATATCTAAGCTACTTAATTCTATCATTCATTTGCCATGTTTTTAATTTTTTGCAAACGATTATTAAGATTTGATTCTATATTGCCAGCATCACTAAGCACTAAAATACTACCTTTATTAATCGCATCATCAAGACTAAATTTAATATTATTTTGATCTTGTAAATGCATTTTTACATATTCAAAATCATCAGGATTTAATTTTAATTCTATTTTAGTTGCATTTTTAAGTTCATTCATAAGTTCTTTTGCTAAATTTAACGCTATTGAGGCAGAATTTTCTTCTAATTCTTTTGCTATAACTTCTTTTGCTATAATCACTGCTGTATCTGCTAGCTCTTTTTCATTTTTAAGTAAAAAATTATCCAAAGTTTGTATAGTTGCTTCTAATTTTTCTATACTTTTTAGGTATTTACTCTTTAAATCTTCAAGTTCGCTTTCGAAATTTTTTTGTGCTTGCTCATAACCTTCTTTTGTAAATTTTTCCTTTGCATGTTCTAATTCTGAATTTAAACGATTATTAAATTCAGCTTCTTGACTTTCTATTTGCATTTGAAGTTTAATAATATTCCCAGACATTTCATCTGTTTTTTTTAGTAAATCTTCCACAAAATCTGGTTGAATTTGAGGTGCTTGGTTTTGAACTGGTGGTATTTCTTCTACATCATTTGATACTTGAGAAACTGCTGTTGTTGCATTTTCAGTAGTTGTTTGTGGACTTTGTTGAAAATTTTCATTTTTATTTTCTTCATTTAAAGTCATTTCACTCATAACTTTAAAATGATAATTTTCTACCACATGATTGGTAATATTATTTGTTGAAATTACATTGTTTAATTTAGCCATGTTCTACTCTATCATCTCATCAGCCTCACCCACTTGGATAAGACCTTGTTCGGCTAGCTTTTGCACCACTTCTACCACTTTTCTTTGTGCTTCTTCAACATCTTTTACACGCACAGCACCCAAAAAGCCCATTTCTTCAACAAATGCTTCAGCTGCACGCGTTGACATGTTTGCCATAAATTTTTGCTTCAAGTCTTCACTTGCACCTTTTAAGCCTATCATTAAATCACGCTTATCAGCAGCTTTTAAAACTTCCCTAATTGCATTAGTGCTAAGTTGAGAAATATCATCAAAAGTAAACATTAAATCTTTAATAGTAGTTGCGAGTTTTTCATCACTTTGTTCAATATATGAAAGAGTGGTTTTAGATGCTTTTTGTCCCAAGCGATTAAGAACTTCAGCAACCGCTCTTGGACCACCCACTTCAACTTTATAAGAAGTAAGTGATTCAAGCTTACTCTCAAGCACAGCTGAAACTCTTTTTATAATAGAAGGAGAAATATCTCCAAGATTTGCCATTCTTATTACAACCTCAGCTCTTAACTCATCACTAAAAAATTCTAAAGTCTCTGCTGCTTGAGTAGTTTCCATATGTGCTAAAATCAGTGCAATAGTTTGAGGGTGCTCTTTAATAATAAAATCAGCAAGCTGTTGTGGTTTAATTTGAGAAAGATAAGCAAAATTTTGGTTATTTTCCATACTTTTTGTAAGTTTTTCCAAAATTTTATTTGCAATATCTGGACCAAATGTTCTAAATAAGATTTCTTTGGCATATTCTAAACCACCACTTTTTAGATATTGATTAGACTGAAGCAAAGTATAAAATTCTTCCAATACAGCAGTTGCTACTGGTTTATCAACATTTTTAGCTAAAGCAATATAACGAGAAATTTCAGTAATTACATTAATATCCATATGAGAAAATAAAACCGTAGTTACATCTTCTCCAAGTTGAATTAAAAATATCGCAACCTTTTCTGGCATAGAAAGGTCATCATAAACCATTTTTTGTTCTTCGCTAAGCTTTATCATTAAATATCCTTCTCACCAAATTCTGCTTCATTTTCAACAAGTTTTTGTAAAAGCAATGCTACCTCTTCAGCTTTTTCATTAGCTACGCCTCTTAATTTTTCAAGTAAGACATCATATTGTAAAGCATCTTCATCAAAATTATCTCCAAAGCCAAGTTGTTCTTCAACTTTTCTACGCGCTGCGTTGAATTTTTCAATTGCATCTTCAGCATCGTCAATAACTTGGCCATCTTTGCCTTCCATTTCTTCTTCAAGTTTAATATCTGCAAGCATTTTTTGAGAAAATGGAACAATAACTTTTTTGTAAAATATAAAAAGCAAAATAGCTGCAAAAACATACTTAACAGGAGGAATAAATGGTTCTACAAATTTAGAATAAAATGTTTGAACTTTATTTTCAACCTTAGCGGTTTTATGGAATTCTAAATTATTTACTTCAACCGCATCTCCTCTTGCAAGATTAAATCCTATAGCACCTTTAGTAAGATTTTCAACAGCTTGAATCTCTTTATCATTTAAAGGAATATACTCATTAGTAATATTACCCTGATCATCTGTAATTACTTTATATTTTCCATCTACTACAACAGCAGCTGAAATTCTTTTAATAGTAGCAAATTGTTTTGTGGTATTGGTAATTTTTTTAGAAATTTCATTATTAGTAGTAGTTTGATTTTTAGTATAAACCTCACGCGCGCCTTTATCATCTAAACCTTCTACTGGACCGATATTTGAAACCGCTCCTGGAACGCCTTGAATTTCTTTATCTTTATAACCTTCCCTATGTTCTTCTAAAGTTTGCTCACTTCGCACAACCGTATTAGGATCATAAATTTCACTTTGAGATTGTTCTTTGGAAAAATCATAATCAATACTAACTTTTGCAACTACTCTATCATAACCACCCGCAAAAGGTGCAATAGCAGCGACAATTTTTTGCTCTAATTCATACTCTTGATCTCTTTTGTATTTAATTTGTGCTGCAATTAAATCATCTGCAAAACCTTCCTCATCATCTAATGGAATACCTTTTTGATCCATAATTTTGACATTTTCAGGAGTAAGCTTAGTCACAGAAGAAGCGATTAAGTTTTTTATACCCATAATTTGTTTTTTATTAAGCTTTAATCCATCTTTAACCGTTAATGCTACTGAAGCAGTAGGAGGAACTTGTTGCTGAGTAAAAAGTGTATCTTTGGCAAAAGCAATATGCACAGTTGCACTATGAATAGGCTCTAAGCTTTCTATGGTTCTAGCAAGCTCTCCTTCTAAAGCTCTTTGATATTTTACCTTTTGCTCAGCTTCTGTAGCTCCAAATTCTTGTTTATCAAAAAGCTCAAATCCGACTTTATTATCTTTTGGAAGTAATCCAGCCGAAGCTATAGCCAAACGCTGTTTATAAACTTGTTCATTGGGAACTAAAATTGTTCCTTCATTGCGTAAAATATAAGGCACTCCACTTTTTTCAAGTTGAGTAACAATCATTGCTGAATCTGTTGTATTTGCATTTTCAAACAATACAGAATATCCAGCATCATTTGCAACACTAGAACCACTTCTAAAAAGAGTTAAAAACACTAAAAACCCAACCACAACAACGATAGAAGCAGCAATTATAATGCGTTGTCTTAAGCTTAAATTTTGATAAAGTTGACCTACTTGGTGCAGTATAGTTTTATAATCCATCTAATTCCTGTAATTAAAAAATTTCAGAAAATTCCTTAAAGAATTTAGAATTTTCATATGCTGTTCCTATGCTTATACGCACAGCATTTAAACCATAACTTTGTAAATTTCTTATTATTATACCCTTTTTAAGCATTTTTTCAGATAAATCTGTGCTATTTTTTTCATTAAAAAAATAAGTTATAAAATTTGTATAACTTTGTATGAAATTTATTTCATATTTTTTAGCAAAATCTTCATAAAGTTTCATTTGTGTAAAATTATTTTCCAAAGTTTTTTGAATAAATTCCTCATCATCCAATGCTGCAACAGCGGCTTTTAAACTTAAATTTGTCACATTAAATGGAGCTCTTATTTTATAAAATGCATTAATAATCTCTTTTGACGCTATACCATAGCCCACTCTCATACCTCCTAAACCATAAAGCTTAGAAAAAGTTCCAAGATACACGCAATTTGAAAATTTATTGATTAATTTTTTTGGATTAATATGTTTTTTACTATCTTTAAATGAAGCAAATTCGTTATAGGCTCCATCAATAGCCACTAAACAATCCTCATCAATTTTTTCTAAAAACTCAAAAACTGCACTTGCATCTAAACACTCACCCAAAGGATTATTTGGTAAACATAAAAAAATTACTTTTATTTCGCTCTTGTGTTTTTGATAAAGATCATACAATTGCTCTAAATCATGTGTTTTACTTTGGGTTTTATAAATTTTTACTCCAAGTTGTTTTGCATAAATTTCATACATTGCAAAACTAACTCCACATTGCAAATATGCTTTAGAATGATCAAGTTTTGCATGCACTATATATTCTATAATCTGATCACTTCCACTTCCTATGATGATATTTTCATTTAAAACATCATATTTTTGTGCAAGTGCTTGTTTTAATTCACTCATAGTATCATCAGGATATAAATGAGCTAAATGTGCATTATTTATAATGGCTTCTTTAGCTTTTTTACTTGTACCATAAGGATTTTCATTGCTAGCAAGCTTAATAACTTCTTTTAAGCCATATTCTTTAGCAATTAAATCTATATCTTTACCGCTTTCATAAGTTTTTATAGCATCTAAAAAAGGATTAAACCTCATTATTTTCTCCTGATAAATACGAACCAAGCCATTTAACATTTTCTGCTTTTTGCAATACTCTTTGGACATTTTCATCGTCAATATGCCCTTGAAAATCTATATAAAAACTATGGATAAATTCTCGTGTTTTTATAGGCCGTGATTCTAATTTTGTAAGATTAATACCTTCTTTTTTAAACTCATATAATAAATCACTAAGTCCACCAGGTTTATGTGCAGTTAATGCTAAAATAGAAGTTTTACAATGTGGCATTTTTGGAATTTTTATATCACTTAATATTAAAAATCTTGTGCGATTTGCTAGATTATCTTCGATTTTTTCAAATAAAATAGGCACATTATAAAGTTTTGCAGCAATTTTTGAACATATTGCAGCACCATTAATATCTTGCGAAGCTAAATAAGCTGCATTAGCAGTAGATTTACTTGCTATAAATTCTACCTTTTCTAAGCCATGACTTTCTAAAAAATTCCTACACTGATTATAGCCTTGTGGATGAGAATAAATTCTTTTAATATCTTTTAAATTCTCATTCATACTCACAAAAGAATGATGTATATCCATGTAAATTTCAGCAAAAATCTTTACATCTTCATATTTTCCAAGACAATCAAGTGTTATACCTACTGCACCTGCTGTATTATTCTCTACAGGCACAACTGCATATTTTGTTTCTTTGTTGTTAAGTTCTTTAAAAACATCTTCAATAGTCGCTAAGGGTATATAGCGACTCATTGCTCCAAAACGACTTCTTGCTACTTGGTGAGTGTAACTTCCTTCAGGTCCTAAATAAGCAATACTTTGAGGCATTTCTAAATTTCTTGATACAGCAAAAATCTCTTGATAAATTGCTTCAATTGCATTTTGATCAAGTATGCCTTGATTGTATGATTTAAGTCTATTAATAATCGCTCTTTCACGCTCAGGTCTATAAATACTTCCTCCTAAATTTTGCTTAATAGTGCCAATATCTTTTACATAAAGCATTCTTTCATTAAGCAAATTTAGAATTTGATCATCTATTGCATCTATTTTATTGCGTAAATTTTCCAAATCTTTCATAAAAACCTCATTATATAATAGTCTTTTATACTATCATAAACAAAATTAAGTTTTGTTGTATCTAAATTTTTTGTGCTAGAAATTTTACCACTTAAAACTAAAGCTGTTTGCATACCAAGCTCATAAGCTCCTAATAAATCGCCTTTAAAATCATCACTAATGATTAAAATTTTTTCAAAGCTTGCATTTTCATCTTGTTTTTTTAATAAATTTAAGGCACTTTCATAAAAAGCTTTGCTAGGTTTTCCAATAACACTATATTCAAATTCACACGCATTTTTAAGCATAGCCATAATGCTTCCAACTCCTGGATAAAGCATTGAATTTTTTTTATAAATACTGCCTTCATGCATAGCAATAGCTTGCACTCCTTCTTTAGCATAAGCAATCATTTTAGCAAAATCTTGAAATTTAAAATCATCATAACTTGCTATTAAAAATGCTTTTGGATTTTCATAATCAAGCTCATAACCTAACATTTGCACACAATCTAAAAATTCTTTTGCACCAAAAGCTGCTATTTTACAAGGTTTTAAATAATCTTTTAACACACAAAAAGGATCAATATAAACTTTTTTATCAATTTCAAAACCTAAATTTTGAAGATAATCTAAAAAATCCAATTTTTTTGTGTTATTAGTAATGATCATATAAGGAATTTTTTCTTTATTTAAAGTTTTAATGAGTTCTAAAGCACCATTTATAGGACTTTTATCATAATCTGAAATCAAAGTTCCTTGCACATCTAAAAAAAGCATTTTAATCCTTTAAATACTCAAGCTCTAAAGCAATTTGATCCTCATAAATCTCTCTTTTTCTAATCATTCTTACCTTGCCCTTATCATAAGCAAGTTCGCATACTCTATTACGAGAGTTATAATTGCTACTCATACTAAAACCATACGCTCCCGCACTTTTAACTATAATCAAATCCCCTGTTTTTGTTTTAGCTAACATTCTATCTTTAGCTAAAAAATCTCCGCTTTCACAAATTCCACCTACTACATCACAAAGACTTTTTTCATCATTATCATTTAAAAGTTCAATTTCATGATAAGCACCATATAAACTTGGACGCAATAAATCATTCATTGCTCCATCAACCACTACAAAGCGTTTTTTCTCATTAAATTTTTCATACAAAACCTTGGTTACAAACTCGCCTGCATTTGCCACTAAAAATCTTCCTGGTTCCATACCCACACAAACATCAAGCCCTTGTAAGCTAGCTAAAATTCCTTGAGCATAATCATATAAATTTGGCTCTTGCTCATCTTTATAACAAACCCCTAAGCCCCCACCTATATCAAAAAATTTAATATTAATTTTTAAAGCCAAAAGCTCTTTAACTAATTTTGCTACAATACTTGAAGCTTCATGAATACTGCCAATATCAAGAATTTGAGAACCAATGTGAAAATGCACTCCAACTGGTTCTAAAAATTGTGAATTTTTAGCATAAAGATACATTTTTTTAGCATTTTGCATATCCACGCCAAATTTATTCTCATGTAAACCTGTAGAAATATAAGGATGAGTTTTTGCATCTACATTAGGATTTACTCTTATGCTAATGCGTGCAATTTGCTGATTTTCCTTAGCGATTTGCTCTAAAAGCAACATTTCTTCATAACTTTCTAAATTAATATAAAGTATATTTTGCTCTAAAGCATATTTTAACTCACTTGCACTTTTTCCCACTCCGCTAAAAATAATCTTATAATTTTTAGCTCCTGCTTTTAAAGCTCTATAAATTTCACCTGCACTAACACAGTCAAAGCCACTATCTAAAGAAGCTAGAAATTTTAAAACGCTTAAGTTAGAATTAGCCTTAAGTGCATAAAAAATTTGAGATTTTCTTGCTTTAAAAGCATCTTTTAACATTAAAAAGCGTTCTTTGATTTTTTCAAAATCATAAATATAAAAAGGGGTTTGATACTCTTTTGCTAATTTTTCATAATCCATAAAAACCTCACTTGCAGTTATTTGTGTTTAAAATAATAAAAACTTCCTATACACATTAAACAAATCACTGGCAACATTATACCAAGCTCTGGAGTTAAAATTTCATTTTCACTCAATCTTGTTAATAAAAATAACAAACCCCAAACTAAAAGTATGCATACAAAAAAAACAAAAGCCAGCAATGCAAGATTAAAAAATCTTGCTGTAATAGGAAAATAATAATAAATTATCAACATCAAAAATGGAGCAAAAAAAGGTGTGAGTATTAAAGAATACAAACTACTTCTAAGTGTATTAGTAGAAATGTTTTGCTTTGCAAAAATTGCCATACTTTCTAAAGCATCTAAAATAGAATATGATGGATTATTTTCAACTAAAGAAATTCTCTCTAGTATTTTTGGAGAAAAATCTTCTAATCCCTTAATATTTTGAAAATCTTGTACTTTTAAGCCTTCTTTAGCAACAATTAAATTTTGTGGTATACTAGTTGTTTTAGCCTCGTTTAAATCCCAAGATTTTCCATTAAAATTAGCAATTTTTGCATCTGTAACTTTTTGAATATTTAGCTTATCCATATCAAAAATTTTTACATTATATAAAGATTGTGCGGTAGTTTTTTCTATATAAATAAATTTATCGTTATATTTGATTAAAATTTCTCCACCTTCTCTATCAACAACGCCTTTTTTGATTATATTGCTTTTATATTCCTCTGCATAAGCAAAAGAAGTAAAATTTAATCCCACATAAACACCACAAAAAAACAAAGCCCAAATAAATGGATAAAAAATAACTTGATTTTTACTCAAACCTAAAGCATATAAACTTACAAATTCATTTGATCTTATCATATTAAAAATACACAAAACTAAAGCAAGAACAATAGCTAAGGGTAAGATATAAGAAACTGCTGAACAAGTTAAGAAAAAAATATATAATAATTCTAAATTTGCACTTTTTGGAAGTTTGTTAAAATTAAGCAAAAAATCAATTGCAACAAAAAAAAATGTTAAAGAAAAAAATAAAATAAAAAAAGATTTTAAATATAAAGATGAAATATAACGAAAAAATATACTCATCATTTAGCTTTTAAAGAATATTTTGAAGCAATATGCTCGATATTAGAATCTAAAAGTTCAAGTAAAGCTTTTTTTGCGTGTTCTAAAACCTTACTTAAAATTTCTTTTTCATCTTCTTTAAATTTGCCCAAAACATGTGTTATAACATCACTTTCTTTACCCACACCTATACGCACTCTCTCATAAGCATTAGAACAATGACTATCTATACTTTTTAGTCCATTATGCCCCCCGCTACTTCCTCCAAATTTAAATTTCAAAGCACCTAAATTTAAATCTATATCATCATGGATAATGATAATTCTATCGCATTTATAATACTTAGCAACTGCTTTTACGCTTTCTCCGGATAAATTCATATAAGTGGAAGGTTTTAAAAAAAGAGCAAAAGAGCTTTTAAAAAGCTCTCCTTTAAATTTAGCATTGGAAATTTTAGTAAGTTCCAAATCTTTTATGAGTAAATCAATGAGCATAAACCCTACATTATGACGGGTTTGCTCATATTCTTCTCCTATATTACCAAGTCCTACGACTAAGGTCATTTTATCTTGCTTTTTCTACGCCAACTACAGCTACTCTATCAGCATCAACCATAGTTACACCCTCAGGCACAACTACATCACGCACTAAAAGTGCATCACCAACATCAAGTTTAGTTACATCTAACTCAAAATAATTTGGTAAATTTTCAGCCGCACATTTTACTTTTAATCTTCTTTTTGATTGGATTAAAACACCTTTGTTTTTAAGACCCATAGCCGTTCCTACGATTTTAACAGGAACCATATACTTAGAAATAACACCTTTTTGTGCTACTTTTAAATCCACATGTTTTAACTCAGCAGTTACTGGATCTTTTTGATAATCTACAACAACTACATTTAAAACTTTATCTGCAACTTTTACATCAAAAGCTAAAGTGGTTTTTTTACGCACTTCTTTAATAAACTCATTTACCTTAAAAGCTGCATTGATGTTTTCTAATCCTTTACCATAGATGTTTGCGATTAGATAACCATCTCTTTTTAAAGCCTTAGCAGCTTTTCTACCGATACTCTCTCTAACGATACCTTCTAACATCTTTTTCCTTTCTTAAAAAATAAAACGCTAATTATAGCCAAATAAGTTTATAAAGATTTTAAAATATCTTCATAAGCAATGCAAAATTGTTCTAAACCATCATCAAGCAGTTCTTTACAAGCTTTAATTAAAGCATGATTTGAAATATTTGCATTTAATTTTTTTTCTATACACTCATCTTTTAAAGGCTCTTTAAATACAATTTGCTTAGCCTTAAAAGCCATGATAGCATCTAATGGTGCGGTATTTATAGCTTTATCATATAGTAATTCTTTTATATAATAATCTTTTTCTAAATCATTACCCTTAACACCAGTACTTGCAAACAAAGCTCTGATATTTGCTTCATCTTGTTTAACAATATAATTATACGCTTTAGTAGCAGTTAAAATTCCTATGCGATTTTTATCAAGCACTTTATCATTTAACAACCTATCAAAACGACTTACAAAAATGCTAATAACAGCTTGTGGCTCTTTTTTACCTGCAATATTGTTTTTTCTAAATTTTTTCAAACCTAAATTAAGTGCTTCAAAACACTTTTTACTTTGTTCAAAATCAAAAATCAAAGTAGCATTAACACTTATGCCATTTTTCATTAATTCATGCATAACTTCATAAGAAGCCTCTGTAGCAGGAATTTTCATCATAACATTTTCTTTTGCAATCTGTGTGTATAATCTTTTTGCCTCAGCTAAAGACAAACTTGTGCTATCTTTTAATCTTGGATCAATTTCAATACTAATAAAACCATCATTGTTTTCATAATAATTTAAAGCAAGTTTATCTGCAGCTTTAGCTATATCTTCTACTGCCAAATACTCATATAAAGCTTTTTTATCTTTAAGATTTGATTTTTTAATTTTTTCTTTATAAATAGGTGAATTTAAAATCGCATTTTTAAATATAGCAGGATTTGAAGTAGCTCCGTTAATCGTTTTTGCATTAATCAACTCCAAAAAACCATGATCTAAAAAATCATTTTCAATAAAATCACACCATAGGGAAAATTTTTTCATTGTATAACCTTTATTATCTGTGTTAAATCTTTTTCATCAATACAAATATCTGCATGAGATTTTAAAATTTCTTTGGCACAAAAGGCTATTTTTAAGCCACACTCTTTAAACATTGAAATATCATTAGCCCCATCGCCAACGCACATAATTTCATCTGTTTTTAAATTTAGGAATTTTTTAAGCCTTTGTAAAATAATACCTTTTGAGTTATTAAACATAATTTCTCCGCCAACTTTTCCGGTTAAAAAACCATCTTTACTATGTAAAAAATTGGCAAAGCCAAAATCAAAATGAAGTCTATTTTGCATTAAATCAATACCTTCATGAAAACCGCCACTAAAAACAATGATTTTAATATCCTTAGCTTTTAAATAATCACAAAGCTCTTTAGCGCCTTTCATCAAGGGTAAATTTTCACAGCATTTTTTTACTTGTTCAACAGGCATACCTTTAAGTAAAGCCACTCTAGCACTCAAACTTTCAAAAAAATCAAGTTCACCATTCATTGCTTTATTGGTGATGCTTTTAACAGCATCACCTACATCATATTCTTGTGCTAAAATATCGATGGTTTCACCATCCATTAGCGTAGAATCAAAATCAAAAGCACAAAGTTTGATCATTAAAATTCACGCTTTAAAAGAGCTTCAGCTTTTAATATAGTTAAAATATTTTCTTCTCTTTTTCCTATACCAAAAATCATACCCTTTTCTTTAAGTAAAGTTTCAGGTGGTGGATCTATCCTGCTTCTGTGAATTTTAATAGCCTCAGTAAGTCTATCAATCACAAATCCAGCATTACCCGCAGGAGTTTGATTACCATTTGCTATGCCCTTTAAGACTATATATCTAGTTTGAGGAGACATTTTTGAACTACCTTGATTAAATCTTTTAGCAAGATCAATCAAAGGCATAACATTACCCCTCATATTAAATACACCTAAAACATAATCAGGCACACTAGGAACCCTAGTGTATTCTATAGGTTTAATTATCTCTTGGATATTAAGAATTGGAATAGCATATTCCTCATCTCCAACCACAAATCCAACAAGCTGAATAATATCCTCTTCTTTATCTACATCAGGTTCTGCAATTTGTGCTTGTTGTTTTTGCAAAACCTGGTTTAATTTATCATTCATCTTCTTATCCTAGTTTTAAATTTTTTCTAACTACATTTTCTAAGTACTCTGGAGAGTAAGGCTTAGTAATATACTCAGTCATTCCTACTTCCACACCTCTTAAGCGGTCTGATTTACTAGTTCTTGAAGTTACTGCAACAAGTGGGAGATTTTTATATTTAGAATACTTTCTAATCTCACCTGCTAAAGTATAACCATCCATTCTTGGCATTTCAATATCTATCAACACTGCATCAATATCATGCTCCCCTGATTTGATAGTATTTAAAGCTTCGACCCCATTGGTAGCTTCAATTACACTCACACCTAGCGGTTCAAGAGATTTTTGCATAATGTTTCTATCCATTTTAGAATCATCCACTATAAGCACGGTATAATCACTTGGTTTTTCTTTTGTTACTTTTTTAGCCTGTGATTCTATTTGAGCTTTAATATCTACTTTAATTTCTTTTGCAATATCCATCATTGCAGCTACATCAATAATCAAAGTAACCCTACCATCACCTCTAATAGTAGCACCTGCTATACCTTGGATGTTTTGTAAATACTCACCCATTGATTTAATAACAATTTCTTCTTGACCTACCAAAGTATCTACTATAATACCAAGTTTACTTTCTGCTACACCAATAACAACCACATAAGTTTGATCAGTGTTTTCAAGCACTTGTTTTACACCAAATACATCTGATAGTCTTACTAAAGATAAAACCTCATCTCTTAATCTTAATACATTTTTACCTTCGATAGTATAAATATCATCAATTGGCACTCTAACCGTTTCAAGAACTGATGCAAGTGGAATAGCATAAAATTCTTCTTGTGTTCCAACAAGCAATGACTGGATAATAGCCAAAGTAAGTGGAATTTTAAGCTTCATAACAGTGCCTTTTCCAAGCTCACTATCAATTTCTATAACACCATTTAATTTTTCAATATTAGTTTTAACAACATCCATTCCAACGCCGCGTCCTGAAACATTGGTAATTTTTGCTGCAGTTGAAAAACCTGGTTTAAAGATTAATGCAAAAGCTTCTTTATCTGTCATTTGATCAGCTTCTCTTTCAGTGATCAAATTCTTTTCTATAGCTTTAGATTTTAATGCATCTGCATCCAGACCTTTACCATCATCTGCAATCTCAACAACAATATGATTTCCTTCATTGTATGCTTTAAGATTAACCGTTCCTTTTTCTGGTTTGCCATTTGCCACACGCGTAGCAGGATCTTCTATACCATGATCACAAGAATTTCTAATCATATGCATAATAGGATCGCCTATTTCTTCAACTATAGATTTATCAAGTTCTGTTTCTTCACCAGAAATTTCAAGTTCCATTTGCTTACCAAGTTCACGACCCAAGTCACGCACAACTCTTGGGAATTTGTTGAAAACTTTAGCAATAGGTTGCATTCTTGTTTTCATTACCGCAAGTTGAATATCTGTGGTTACAATGCTAAGCTGAGATACAACTTGATTTAATTCTTCTAGGAATTTCTCTCCATCATATCTTTCTTCCACATCATCATAAATTTTTAATAATCTATTTTTACCTAAAACTAGCTCGCCTATTAAGTTCATTAAATGATCAAGTCTTTTAACCTCAACCCTAATAGTCTGATCCATATTAGCACCACTGCTTCCACCACCTGCAGCAGGAACTTTTTTCTCTGCAGTATTTTGAGCAGCAGGAGCTGCTTTAGCAGATTGAGTTGGTTCTGGTTGCTTTTTCTTTTCAGCGCGTCTTGCTTGATCTTCTGCTTTTCTTACCTTTAAAAGTCTTTCTATCTCTGCTTCAACTTCATCATCACTTAATTTATTAACATCAACCTCTGGTTCTTCTACCTTAGGTTCTTCTTTTTTAACCTCTTCTTTAGGCTCTTGTGCTTTAGGGGCTGTCGCAACTGAATCTAAGCTTTCGCCTTCTGAAATTGCTGTTAATCTTGCACAAATTGGAGCTATATCAAGTCCTATCGCAGTGTCATTACCATTATCTCTAATAGAATTTAATAAAGTTTTCATCATGTCAATTGATTCTAAAACTACATCCATAACTTCAGGAGTAATTTTAAGCTCATTATGTCTTGCTTTATTTAAAACATCTTCCATATGATGAGTAAGTTTTGTTAAAACATCAAAATTTAAAAAGCTTGATGAACCTTTAACAGTATGTGCAACGCGGAAAATTCTATTTAATAATTCCAAATCTTCAGGATTTGCTTCCAATTCAACTAAATCATGATCAATTTGCTCGACAAGTTCAAAGGCTTCAACTAAAAAATCCTCAAGTATTTCTTGAATATCTTCCATTTTTACTCCTCACCTTTTTCATGTTTTGCTATGATGCGAGAAATTTCAGCAAAGAAATCACTTGCATTAAATTTAACTAAATATCCATCTCCTCCTGCTTCTTTAACACCTTTATCACTCATAAATTCATTAGATAAAGAAGAGTTAAATACGATAGGAATATTTTTAAATCTCTCATCATCTCTTACTTTTGCTGCAAAATGGAAACCATCCATTTGTGGCATTTCAACATCACTTACAATAATTTTTAAGTGCTTGCTTAAATCACTACCATAAGTACTATAAAGTTCTTCTAGTTTATGTAAACCTTCAACACCATCTTTAGCTTCTATCACTTTTAAGCCTATTTTATTTAATAGATCTTTTACAAGTTTTCTTGCAGTAGAGCTATCATCTAATGCTAAAGCCATACCTTCTATTTTTTGAATTTTATCATCATCAATGTCAGTTTGTGGAGCATAGATTCCTAATTCTTGAACTATACTTTCTAAGTCTAAAATAAGTAAAACCTCATCTCCTTCAATCTTAGTTACACCTGTGATTTTACCTTTGTCTAAACTACCTGCACTTGTTGCAAAAGTAGCTGGTTCTATATTTTTCCAATTAATTCTACGAATTCTTTTTGCCTCATGAACAATAAAACCAATCAAAACATTACTAAATTCTGTAATAATAACCCTAGGTTTTATATTTGTCATTTCTGGTTCTTGAATTTGCATCCATTTAGCAAGATTTATTACAGGAATTACCACGCCACGAAGATCAAAAATACCTTCTACATAATCAGGCACCCCTGGAATTTCAGTCAAAAAAGGAATTTTGATAATTTCTCTAACTTTAGAAACATTTACACCATAAATTCCCTCATAGACTTTATCTTGGCCTTGCTTAAAGATGCGAAAATCAACAAGTTCCATTTCATTTGAACCTGTTTTAACGACATTCTCATCAAACATTATGCCTCCTTAAGTTCTATTTTGTGAAATCTGATTTCTGGCTTGTATTTTACTATAAAAAAACTTTCCTTATATGCAAAAGTAGCTAAATTTAGATATTTTATATCCTCAAAATCTAAAAACACATCTTGATGATAATGTCCTTCTATCACAAAGCTTGTATTATAATATCTTAAACGCTCTTTAGCTAATGAAGTAAAATTAGGGATTTTTCTAATAAGTTGTTTTTTATTTTGATTAAGAAGGATTTTTTGAGTGATTTTACCTTTGCAAAGAGTATTTAAAAAATTTAAAAAACAAAGCAAATAATGATTTCTTAAACTCTTTAATGCAAACTGCAAAAATGGTTTTAAAAAAATATCCCCGTGTGCTATTTTTGCTTTAGTTTGTGCTAAATTTTGAAACTGACAAAGCAGGGGTTGTTCTTTTATGCTATAAACTTTTACCTTGTTAAAAAATTTAGCCAAATTAAAATCGTGATTTCCTTCTAAATAAATAATTTCTATATCATCAGCTAATTGCTCTAAAAGTTGTATATATGGCATTGCAAATTGATGGGTGGCTTTTATCTCATAAATCAATAAATCAAATATATCACCCATCAAAAAAAGTTGTGGGGTTTGAATTTTTTTATTTTTTAAAGCTTGTAAAAATTCCCAAAAACCGCGTCTATTTTCATTTTCATGAGCATCTGCTATAAAAATAGCATTTTCTTTTATATAAATCAAAATTTGGCTTTCTCGTATTTTAAAAATTTATCATAATCAATTTCGCCATTAAAAATTCTTGCTCTTTTTTCATTGAAATTATCACTTAAAACATCTCTAGTTTTATCATAATCTTTAACTTCAATACCGCCAATAGTAACCATTGTATGTATTAAATCATCAATCATATATGGTTTATCTTTTGCACTAATAATTTTTTTTAACAAATGTGGATTGTTTTTTTTAAACTTATCACTTACAATAAAAAAGAATGGAATTTCTGCTGTAAACCGCGAAGTAATAAAATGTTCAGCTCTATCTCTATGCTCAAATACGCTTTCACCATGATCGCTAATATATATTATAATCGCCTCTCCATCCTTAAACAAATCAAATACTTCATTAATAAAATAATCATTATATAAAACAGAATTAGCATAACTAGCAACAATTTCTTTATCTTTTAGATCAAGATTTCTATTAATATCACCTGCTTCAAACTTAGCAAATTTTTTTTCATATCTTCTATCATATTTAAAATGCGTTCCCATTAATTGCAAAACAAAAAAATCATGTTTTTTATTATTATCTTTTATAAGAGGCAACATTTCCCCATCTAGCTTCTTTGTAAAAATTTTATCATCTGTAGCAAATTTATCTAAAAAAATCGTCTTATTTGCCCTATGAGCAACTGCAGTTGTAATGCTTGTATGTCCAGATAATGGCTCATGATTAGATATAAATATACTTTTATAACCTGCTAAATTATATAAATCTACTATATTTAATCTATCATACCAATTTTCTTCATTTTCTATATTTGAAAAATTCATAACTCTTCTTAAAGAAGCCTGTGTGCTAGCAAAAGGCGCTATAACATCACTAAATTTAACCAAGTTACCTTTTTCTTCCAAAATTTCTAAATTTGGCGTTGTTTTAAGATAATAACCATACAAACTCATATAATCTCTTTGGGTACTCTCACCTATAATAAAAATCACATATGGAATTTTATTTTTTATAGATATACCCCCCCCCATATAAGAATTTGCTATTTTTTCATAATTTTTCAAATAAAAATTATAATCTGCCCAAATTCCATTTTTTTCATAATATCTTAAAAATTGTTCTGGGATATCAATAAAAAAAGTAAGATTAATTTTATCAATAGCTGCAATTCCATGTTTTTTTATAAAATACCTATTTGCACAATCTAGTATCAAAGCAAAAATAATTAAAAAATACGCAATTTTAATTATTTTTATTATTCTTATATTTTTAATAAAAAATTGAATTTGATACTTTTTACAAACATATAAATATACAAATATACAAGCAAAAATAAAAAATAAAAAAAATAAATATTTTTTATCAATGTAAGTTTCTATAAATTCTAAAGTTTCTATTGGAGATATTTGCGATAACACATCCACAAACAAAGGATTGAATTTAGTCGAATAATTTATCAACAAATACGATTGCAATATAAAAGCTACAACAGAGAATATTGTTAAAAAATAAACTATAAATTTTGCTCTATAATTTAAAAAAATAAAAAAAAGATGTAAAATAAAAATATTTAAAACAAATACTATAAAAATATTTTTTATTGCTTTAAAAACAATCCACTCCAAAAGTTCTCTTTGAAAAGTTAAATAACTCCACCATAACGAAATACTTACATCTAAAATAAAAATTAAAAAAATATACGGAAAAAATTTAAGAACAAAATCAAAAAAATTGCATTTTTGCATTAAAATTCCAAAGCTTTATATTCTATAGAGATGATTTCAAATTCGCTTTCGCCTTTTGGCAAACGCACTTTAAAATCATCTCCTTCTTTTTTACCAAGCATAGCTCTTGCTATGGGGGAATTTATAGATATATACCCTTTTTCTAAATTCCCTTCATTTACCCCTACTAAGGTATAAGTGCTTTGTTTTTCGCTTTCTAAATCCTCCACCACAACAGTTGAGCCAAATTTCACGCTATCGTGCTCATAGCTTGATGGATCTATTATTTGTGCTCTTGAGATTAAATCTCCAAGTTCAGCTATCTTTCCTTCTATAAAAGCTTGTTTTTCTCTAGCTGCGTGGTATTCTGCGTTTTCTTTTAAATCCCCATGGCTTCTTGCTATATCTATTTCTTCTACCACCTTAGGGCGTTCGACCTTTTTTAAATGCTCTAATTCTTTTTCTAACTTCTCATAGCCGTATTTACTCATAGGTTCTTTTTGCATTGTTTTTCCTTTAAATTTCATAAAGTATTTTGGCAAGATTTTTAGCGCTTGCAAATTTCAAATAAGTTTTTAAAAAAGAAATCTTATCAAAAAAACCTTTATAATCATAATCAACATAAGCTTGATATAAATTTTTTACATTTACTTCATCTTGCAAAAATTCAGGATTAAGCTCATCTTTGCCCGCAAAATCTAAAAAAATATTTGCAAGTCCTATGTGTTTTAATTTTACAAAAATTTTAGCTATAAAAATATCTATAGCTTTTGCCTTATAAGCAAGCACAAAAGGAGTGCCAACTAAAGCTGCTTCAAGTGTAGCTGTGCCACTACAAATAAAAGCAAAATCAGAATTTTTAAGCACTTTAGGAGTATTGCTTTGGATTTTAAAACCACTTATATCGCCATAAATTTCTAATTTTTTTAGATTAAACTCAGGCACACAAAGTATTTTTTCGCCATTAAATTTAGCGCTTAAATCTTTAAAAATAGGCATTAAACGCTTTATTTCACTTCTTCTTGAGCCTGGTAAAAAAGCTATTGTTTTTTCATCATCTTTTTTTGAAAGTATATTATTTATATCATCTTGATTTTTAAATTCTTTTATCTCATCTAAAAGCGGATGGCCTACATAAGTGCTTTTGCTAAAAAACTCACTATCAAAAGGCAAAATAGAAGCTAAAATATCAAAATGACTTTCTATGATAGGAATGCGTCCTTTTTTCCACGCCCAAACTTGAGGCAAGATATAATAAATTCTTTTTATTTTAGAATTTGCTTTTTTTAAAGCTTTTGCAAAAGGTATGTTAAAAGCTGGAGAATCTATACACAAAATCGCATCTATTTTTTGAGAAAAAGTTAAATTTACAAGCTCTTTTATAGCTTTTTTTGCTTTGAAAATAAGTGGTAAAATCTCTATAAAGCCCATAGCACTAAATTCATGTGAGCTATAAAGTGGCTTAGAATTTAGACTAAATTCTTCACACAAATTCTCATCATAAATTCCTACTAAATCAAATTCTTTATACTCATTTTTATAAGCTTTTAAGACTTCTTTTAAATGTAAATTTGCTGATGGCTCTAAGGCACAAACTAAAAAGGTTTTCATCACTTTTTCCAAAATTATTTTTTGGGATTTTATCTATTTTTGGCTTAAAAATTAAATGTTAGGATAGAAAAAACACGCTTAAATTTAAGCGTGTTTGTAGGGCTATTTTCTCCAGCCGTATTTTGCAAAAATTTCTTTTACTTCATCGCTACTTAAATAATTTATAAAATCTTGCACTTCTTTGCTTGAATTTTCTTTAGCAACCACATTTAAAGTTCTATAAACTACTAAATCTTTTTCTATTGCTACTGCTGTACCTATGTCAGGATTGCTTTTTGACCAATCAATCCAAGTAATCCAAGCATCAGCTTTATTTTCAGCAAAAAGTTTTCTAGCACTACCGCTATTTGGCGTAAAAGCAACGATATTTGATCTAAATTTAGCAATAGTTTGAATATCTTGAGTTCTTCCTATCATATCTTCCCAAACTCCCGTTCCAGAAGTATTGCTTTTTCCAGCACCTTCAGGCACGACAATTCTAACTTTTTTATTAGCCAAATCTTTTAAACCTTTGATTTTCAAAGGATTGCCTTTTTGAGTTAAAATGATAGCCTCTCTTAAATACAAAGGCTTGATTTTATTTACATCAAAACTACCATCAAAATCACTTGCAATAGCTAAAGCTGATTGATCTGAAGCACCAAATAAAATATCAGCATCTTTTTTAGCCTTTTCAAACCAAGTAGCTTGTGGGCCAAAATTTACATTAACTTTTATACCTGTTTTTTCACTAAATTTAGCTGCAGCATCTTTTAAAGCAGTATGAGGGCCACCTGGACCATAAAGGTTAATATCTGCATTAGCTAAACTAACAAAAAGCGCACAAGCACCAAATAAACTAAGAATTTTCTTCATTACTTCTCCTAAAAATTTAATTGAGAGCAAAATTATATGATTTAAAGATTAATTAATAAAAACAAATAAATTAAACCTGCCAAAAAGGCAGGCTAGATTATCAATAAAGCGGAGTTGCTTGTATTATAGGAGGGCTAAAAAACATCAATTCATTAAGATCTAAAAACAAAGCTGGATCTAAAGTGCAAGGTTGTATGCCAAAACGATTTTCTATAGGCACATTTGGATTAAAAAATGTCACCATACATTCTTCCCCACCTTGCACCAAAGATCTTATTTGCACAGCAGGAGTTGTAGTTGGCATTATAGAAAAAACCGTTTCTAATTTTCCATCTTTTAAATCCCCACTACAAGACTTGCCACCAAAAAATCCACTCTCTAAAATAGCCAAACAAAGATCGCTATCACTTGGGTTTACAAACTGAACATAACCAAAAGGTAATTTATCAGCATATAAATCTTTAGCTTTTAATTCATCACTTAACATAATTTCTTTTAAAATCCAGTTTTGATCTTCTAATTTTTGCGAAGTTGTTCTAAAAGGACTCAAAGAAATTCCTGTTTCTAAAGATCTTATAGAAAACATAGCGGTAAAATCGGGCAAATCACCTTGCGATGGATTAATCGCATATAAAAAATTCATACTCACTAACAAAGATATAATAAATTTTTTCAAAACTCCCTCCTAAAATCTTCTAAAATTTACCGGAAAATGATCAGATGCTAAAAAAGTTCTAAGTCCAGCTAAAGCTAAAACAGCTAATATTGCGGGAGGATTGTATAATCTTGAAGTATCTGAGCTTCCAGTTATAGCATAATCAATAGTATTTCCGCTTCTTTGGGTAAATGAAGGCGGAGCGACTATATTAATTCGCGATCTAACTCCTGCATCGATTAAATTTAGTAAGCTAGCAGGGTTTCTATTAAAATCTCCCATTATCATCCAATTAATATTTGGCATATTTCTAAAATGCATATCCACAGCATTTACTATAGCACCACCATCATTTCCACCACTTGATAAAGCATGTATGCTAAAAAATACATCATTTCCTATGCGTATGCCTATTATAGGACGTGAAACAACGGTTGGTGGTGGCAAAACTATAACCTCATCAGCTTGTCTTCTACTAACTATAGCCATATTTACTCTATTTGCACCAACATCAACTCTAGAATAATATATAAAAACAGAATTAGGACGTGACAAAGAACCCAAATTCCATGTATATTCATGTATAGGAATTCCAACTCCAACAGGTTGAACTTGTCTTGGCGTCATCATAGCTGTGCTTGGTAAAGCTCCAGCCTCTTGCACGGCTAATACATCAAAAGGATTATCTCCTGTTACTAATTGTCTAATGCTAACATTCCATTTACTCTCTGTAGCAGCTGATGAACCTTGTAAATTCCATGTGCCTACATTATAATCTTCCAAATTTGCAAAAACTAAACTCACACTAAAAATCAATAAAAACAATTTTCTCATTTAATCCCCTTTATATAAGGTGTTTTAGCAGTAAAAGTAGGTGGGCTAATATACCATTGTCTGTCTAAATTTTTCTCTCCAGATTTTAAGCATGGTGCTAAAAATATATTAAAAAAGCTGAATTTAAAATCTGTCATAACATTGGTAATTGGAGTTTGTATGCATTTTTGTGTAGCAAAATTTTGAATTTGAAATGCTCCATTATCCATAGGGAAAAGCCTCCAAAGCTGTGCGTAATTGCTTTGATCGCAAGGATAATGCACTATACCATTGCCATAAGCATTTAAGCAAGTATTTGTCTTTGCATTTTTAATCATAACCGTATCATCAGGAAGTTCTATAAGCTGCCACACTCTTGCATCACCAAAAGGCTTGCTATTAGCTAAAGTATATCCCCATATCCAATTACCAGGAGCTAAAGCCCAAACGGTTAATGCAGCACCATTTGGACCCATTATGGTTACAAAATCGCTAGGAAAACCTCTATTTTCAAATACAGCAGCATCGTTAAATTGATTTTCACCTTTTAATCTCGGTAATGGACCTTTTTTAGCATTATCACCTTTAAAAGTATTTATTTTAGTAATAGGTGGTTGTAATGGAACTTGCGGGACTAAATTATCGCCTGAAATTAAAGCGGGAATTTCTTGCTTTGCAGGTGGGGTTGGCGTATTGCCTATTTTTAAAGGATCGCTATCATTAAATTTTCCAAAAGATCTTCCCAAAGGATTGATAGATTCTTTTGAAGAACATCCTGCAAAAATAACACTCAAAACAAAAAACAGCATGAAAAAGTATTTTTTATTCATTAAATTCTCCTATTTTTTTCTAATGATAACATAATTAAAAACATAAAATTCAATTTTCAATTTCTAGTAAAATTATTTTCAAAATTTTATCTTTATATCATATTAAAAATATATTGTAAAATATAATAAATATTTCAAGGAGCAAAAATGGATATCATTCAAAGATTTATTAATTACACTAAAATAAACACTACCACAAGTAGAGAAAATGGAGCTGCAGGCATAATGCCATCAAGTAAAAATCAAACCGAACTTGCTATTTTACTCGAAAAAGAACTAAAAGAACTTGGTTTAACTAATATCACAAGAAGAGATAATTCAATCACAACTGCACTTTTACCAGCAAATACACAAAATGCACCTAGCATAGCCTTTTTTGCACATTTAGATACAAGTATGGAGCAAACTAATGATACAAATGCAAAAATTACTCATTATAAAGGCGGTGATATATGCTTAAATGAAAATTTACAAATATATTTAAAAGAAAGTGAATTTAAAGAACTTAAAAACTACATAGGAGATGATATTATCCATACTGATGGCACAAGTTTGCTTGGAGCTGATGATAAGGCTGCTATTGCGGCTATTATGGATATGCTAGAATTTTTTGTAAAAAATCCTGATATTAAACATGGTGATATTTATGCTTGCTTTTTGCCTGATGAAGAGCAAGGCTTAAGAGGAGCTAAAGCTTTTGATATAAAAGAAATAAATGCTGATTTTGGATATTGTTTAGATTGTTGTGAGATAGGTGAGTTTATTTATGAAAATTGGAATGCAGGAGATTGTGAAGTAGAATTTATAGGCAAATCAGCTCATCCTATGAGTGCTAAAGGAAAATTGATAAATTCTTTAATCTTAGCTCACAAATTTATATCAATGTTACCAAATGGTGAAGCTCCAGAATATACAGAAAATAAAGAAGGTTATTTTTGGGTCAAAGAATTAAAAGGAAATAGCGCTAAAACTATATTAAAAATAGATGTTAGAGAATTTGATGATGAAAAATACACTCAAAGAATGCAATTTTTGCAAAATTTGTGCGATAGCTTTAAAAAATTATATGGAGAAGAAAGGATAAATATAAAATTAAGCCATCGTTATAAAAATGTATTTAATTCCTTAAAAACAACCGATTGCTTACCTATAAAACTTGCTTTACAAGCATATAAAAATCTAAATATAGAAGCTAAAATCATCCCTATGCGTGGCGGATACGACGGAGCAGTGCTTTCAGAAAAAGGCTTGCCTTGCCCGAATATATTCACAGGAGCACATAATTTTCATTCTATTTATGAATATTTACCTGTTAAATCTTTAAAAGCAGCGAGCAAAGTTTTACAAGAACTCATTATTTTAGCTACAAAATAAATTTAAGCCTTAAAAGGCTTAAATTTATAATAGCACAAAAGCAATTACAACTACTGAAACAACACAACCTAAGGCAGTTCTTTTAACAATTTCTAAAGGACTAACTCCAGCAATAGCCGAAACAATAATACAAGCTCCTAAAATAGGCGAAAGATATCTTCCAAGTACTGCTGACATTGCTACTGCTGTGCCAAGTTTAACTTGATCAAAACCAAGATCTTGTGCATGAATAGTTACGGCTTTATTAAATGCCATAGCAGCAGCATCTCCACTACCTGTAACCATAGCCATTAAAAATGGTATAAAAGTTCCACCAAAACGCACATAATGCTGTTCATTTTTAAGCCACTCTATGATGATATCAATCACTCCACAAGCTTTTAAACCTGCAACAAAAACACTAGCAGCTATGATAATACCTATAATCTCTGCATAAGATTTTCCCATACCATTAAAAAATTCTTTAAAAATGCTATCAGGCCTACTCATAGTTACCACTAAAGCTATAATCGCTCCTAAAAGCATAGCTTCTGCAACCCCAACTTGTTTTGTCCATGTTAAAAACTCATAATCATTTAAAGGACTTGCTCCTATAATTAGTACAAGCAAAGGAACCAAAGGCATTAAAGCATAAAAAATATTCACTTTTTCAATATCATCTTCACTTTTGCCTTGACTTGCTACTTCAAAAACTTGTCCTTTTTGATAATCTTTAAAAACCACTGCCATTATCATCAAAGAAATCATTACTATCACCCCTGCAGTTAATGCATTTGGAGTTTGAGTTAAGACAATTTCTTGTATATTTTTTCCTGAAATTTCTGAAATCAAAGCCGTATGAGAAACACCTGGACTTAAAATTCCCCCTATAGTTCCACAAAGCACCGTTGCTGCTGCCATGGCAGGTTTGATTCCAGAAGCCATTAAAAGTGGTATCAAAGTAGCACCAACCGCGGCTGAACAACCAGCAGCTGAAGGTATAGCTATAGCGATGAAAAAAGTTACCATAAAAGCAAGAGGAATTAAGAAAAATCCTACATTCTTCAAAGGAGCAGTTAATAATTTAACCAAATGTTTATCACACTTAGTAACCTTCATAACAAAAGCAAAACCCATACTAGCACAAATTGCTTTTATCAAAGCAGGCTGCACCATAGCATGCGTAAAAGCACTCAAAGCTTCAATAGGTTTAAATGAAACTAAACATAAAATGAAACCAACACTAATTAAAGCAGTTTTTGTTTCTACCTTTTTAATAAGCAAATAAACAACAGCTATTACTCCTAAAATAGCAGTTAAAAGATAAAAAGTTTGCATTTTTCTCCTTTAAATTTTACATTCTTGATTAGTTTTTAAATATTTAACATTAAAAGGATAAGTTAGTTTTAATACATCATGATAACCAATTATTTTCAAGTTATCATCTTGCACTTTTAATGCTGAACCCTCTGGTATAGCATAAACAATGTCTTTTGGGTTAGTTAGTAAAAACTCCTCCAAACGCTCTTCTCTACTTTCGCCATTATGTCCGGCAATTTTACCACTGATAAAATGAGGATTAATCTGATAAGGAAAAACACCCAAGCTATCAAAACTTTTTGGCATAATTATAGGCATATCATTGGTTGTTTTTATACTAAGACCGGCTATATTTGAACCTGCACTCCATCCTATATAACAAGCTCCATTTTTAACACGCTCCTTTAAGATTTCAAGCAAATCATTTTCATATAATTTATGTAAAAGCATAAAACTATTGCCACCACCCACTAAAAAAACTTTGGAATTTAAAATCGCTTCTTTTTTATCATGAAAATGGTGCAAAGACTTAATATTATCTTTTTTTAATCCTTCTTTCACCCTAGCTTCATATTCATCATAAGTCCTTCTAACTCCTGCATAAGGTATAAAAAGAATTTCTTCATCTATCATGGAATTTTCTTTCAAAAAATCATCCATAAATTCTCTAGTATGGCTTAAATAAGCACTATCTTTATAACCTGAAGCACTAAAAAGCAAAAGTTTTGGCATTATTTTTCCTTGGATATGAATTAAAATTATAATTTTAATATTTAAAAAATGAAAAAACAATTTATTAAAGAAAAAATATTTTATTACTTGTGTTAAAATTCATACAAAGGAAGAATTATGAAAGAAATTTTAATCACTAATGATGATGGTTATGAGAGCGAGGGCTTAAAAAAACTCATAAAAATGCTAAGAAAAGAATTTAAAGCCAAAATCACCATAGTAGCTCCAGCAACTGAAAAATCAGCATGCTCACACTCTATAACCCTAACTAAACCTTTAAGATTTCACAAGGTTGGAAGAAGATTTTATAAACTTGATGATGGCACGCCTGCAGATTGTGTATATCTTGCTTTGCATGCTTTATATAAAAAGCGTTTACCTGATCTTGTCATAAGTGGGATTAATAAAGGCGCTAATGTAGGCGAGGATATAACTTACTCAGGCACTTGTGCAGGTGCTATGGAAGCAGTGCTTCATAAAATTCCTGCCATAGCTTTATCACAATTTTATAAAGATAACCAAAAAGAGCTTGATTACAAACTTGCTTTAAAACTTACTAAAAAAATAGTCAAAAATATCTTTGAAAATGGTTTTCCTTTGGGTGAAAAAGAATTTTTAAATATCAATTTTCCTTCTAACAAAACAGCCTTTCAGGGCTTAAAAATTTGCAAAGCAGGTAAAAGAATTTACAGCTATGAAGCACATTCAAATACAAATCCAAGAGGTGTAGAATACTACTGGCTAGCTGCTGCTAATCTTGATCATGAAAATGAAAAAAACTCAGACATAGCACTTTTAAAACAAGGTTATGCCACGATAACCCCTATAATGCTTGATCTAACAGCTTATAAGCAAATAAAAAATCTCAAAAAATGGATGAAAAATGGATAGATACACGCGTATAAAATGGCTTGTTAATGAAGAAAATTTTATTAAATTTCAAAATACCAAAGTTTTAGTTTGTGGTTTAGGCGGAGTTGGTGGGATTTGTGTTGATACGCTTTTTAGAAGTGGCTTTAGCAATCTAACCTTAATCGATGCGGATAAATTTGAAATTACTAATCAAAACCGCCAACTCCATAGTGAAAATATAGGCGAAGAAAAAGCTAAGGTTTTTGAACGCATTTACAATGCTAAAGGCATAGTTAGTAAAATTGATGATGAGTTTTTAAAAAGTTTTGATTTGAGCGAATTTGATTTAATCATTGATGCGATTGATGATATACCTGCTAAAGTTGCTTTGGCTAATTTACTTGATTTAAAAAAGCAAATTTTTATCTCATCAACCGGTGGTGCTAGAAAGCTTGATCCAACGCGTATTAAAACAACAAGTATATTTAAAACTCATGGTGATGCCCTAGCTAAAAAATTCCGTTATGAGCTTAGAAAATCAGGCTTTAAAGGGGATTTTGATGTGGTATTTTCAGATGAGCAAGCTCATTGTAAAGATCTTGGCTCATTTATGGGTGTGACAGCTTCTTTTGGACTTGCTTTAGCTTCTTTGGCTTTAAGGAAAGTGCTTGATAAGAAAGCTTGATATAAAAGACTTAGCTTCTTATATCAAGCTTTTTAAGCAAAGCGTATCCACTCTTTGTAAAAATGATTACACAAAAGAACAAATTCATGCTTGGATTAATATAGACCAAAAAGCTTGGGAGGAAAAATTTCAAAATCAACTAGGCTTTGCCTATGAAGAAAAAGGCCAAATCATATCTTTTATAAGTATAAATTTAGAAGAAAAAACTCTCGATCTTTACTTTACTCATGCAAACTATGCTCATCAAGGTTATGGCAAAGCTTTATTAGAATTTGCTCTTAAAAACTACCCTTATAATGAAATTTATACTTTTGCTAGTCTTAGTGCTAAAAATTTCTTTTTAAAAAATAATTTCGAAATCATAAAAGAAAATATAGTTTTAAAAAATCAACAAGAATTGAAAAATTTTTTAATGAAAAAGGAAATAAAATGAAAAAATTAAATAAATCAAATTTGACACATAAAAAATAAAGGATGATAAGTTAAGGTATTTTGAAATTCTTTTTCATAGTTTTTTAAAAATGCCTTGCTTATAAAAAATTTATCACCCAAAGCATTTACCCCGCTTAATTTCAAATGCCTAAAAAGCTCTAAAGTATGATCAAATTTTAACTCTTTTAACTCTTCTTTTGCCTTGATAATCTTAAAATTTTTAGAAAGCTTTTGCTTAATTTGCTCTAAAGTTAAATACTCAAGTGATAAATTAGCGCTTTGTTTTATTTGAGTGAAATTTTTTTCTCCAAAAGTAGAAAAAAGCAAAATCCCATTTTTATTTAGCATATTTGCAAGATTTTCTAAAAGCTCATCTATCTTTAGCCACTGCATACAAGCATTGGAAGCTATAAGATCAAATTTTTTCGTATAAAAATGATGATTTTTAAGCTCATTCATATCAAAAATACCAAATTCATCAAACTTACAAGGATTTTCAAAAGCATAAATATCATTTAAAAAATAATGCTTAAATTTAATACACTCTTGCAAAGCCTTGCTAAAAACCCCTACCCCACAGCCAAATTCAAACACTGCTTCAAAATCGCTCAAATCATTCTCACTAAGCATTTTACAAAGCTCTTTAGCCATGGCTTTTTGCACGGGCGAGTTAGCACTATATGTGTTTTTTGCTCTTATGAAAGTTTGCAAAGTGCTTCCCAAGTGTGGTATTTAAAAAATGTAAAATGTGGCTCATCAACAAACATTGCCTTTTCTTTGAAAAAATTTAAAGCATGCTTTGATGGAAAGATTTTATCCTCTTTGCTAATTATAGCTTTATCCCAAGTGAAATTTTCATTTAAATCCTTAGTGCAAAACTCATATAAGCTTAAAAGTTCTTCTTTTAAATACTCATTTTTTTCAAAGTAAAATTCATCACTTAAACTCATTCTTTTTTCAAGCAAATTTGCTTTAAAATCCTCTAAAGCAAATCTTTTCATCGTAAGTTTAAAAATGGCTTTTTTAATCCCAAATTCATCATTTATAGGTAAATTTGTGCCATTTATGGCTATTTTTTTATCAAATTTTATATCTTTTAAAATTTTACTCGCTATGCAAACTCCCATAGAAAAGCCAACAAGAGTGATTTTTTCAAATTTATGAAGATTAATTTCCCAATCAAAACTCGTATAATCATACACCATTAAAACATTTACATCGCTTTTTAAGTGCGTAAAATGGCTAAAATGCGAACAAAACCCTGAAAAAAATAAAATCAACTCAGATGAATTTGCATTTTCATGTAAAAAATGAGTTTTCAAAGTACCTCCAAAACCTTTTCTAAGTCTTTTTTCACTAAACCAGCATGCAAAGAAAAGCGAATTCTAGCTGTATTTTTAGCCACAGTTGGCTCTTTAATAGCAGGTGCAAAAATACCATTTTCTAAAAGCTTTTTAGAAATTTCACTAGCTAGTGCATTTTGTCCTAAAATAAAAGATATCACATAAGCATCACCTAAAACCACACCTTTACTTGCTAAAGCATTTTTAAACCAAGTGCTTAACTCTAAAAGCCTTTTTCTTTGAGTGCTAAATTCATACAAATGCTTAAAAACATGCAAAGTCCAAGCTACATTGATAGGCGCAATAGCAGTTGAGTATATAAAAGCTCTTGCTTTGTTGATAAAAAAATCTTTTTCATCGCTTATCATGCAAGCTCCCATGGAAGCTATAGCCTTACCAAAGGTAAAAACTAAAAAATCCACTTCCTTTTCTAAGCCTAAAAATTTCACATAACCCAAACCATCATCTCCGAAACACCCTATGCTATGAGCTTCATCAATATAAATTTTGATATTTTTAAATTCTTTTTTTAAATTTATGAATTCTTTTATAGGTGCAAAATCTCCATCCATACTAAATAGTGCTTCACTTACGATGATGATATTTTCAAATTCTTTATAATGCTTTTGCACTAAGCTTTGCAAATGCTTTATATTATTGTGCTTAAATCTTATAAATTTAGCCCCGCCAAGCCTTAAACCATCAATAATACTTGCATGCACTTGCTTATCTGCTAAAAACAAAGTATTTTTAATGCTTGCTAAAGCTTGCAAACAGCTAACATTTAAGGCATAGCCGTTGTTAAAATGCAAGATTTTTCTGCCTAATTTAGCTTCTAAAAAGCTTTCAAATTCATCAAAAATCGCATAATTTCCACTCAAGCTTCTTGAGCTTGAACTAGAAAATTCAAATTCTTTTAAATGTGTTAAAAAATCTTGCTTCAATGATTTTTCATTACTTAAATTTAAATAATCATTGCTTGCTAAATTCAGCAATTTTTGCTCATTATAAATAACATATTTTCCCTCATGTTTTAATGAGCGTAGAATTCTAAAATTATTTTGTTGCTTTAACTCATCTAAAATTTGTGCAATTTGCATTATTGTTTAAGCCTTGCATAGTTTTCACAACCCTCATCGCTTTTTAAATCACAAGCCTTGCCAAAATATTCTAAAGCTTTAGAAAGATCCTTTCTAACACCAGATCCATTTACATACATAATCCCGAGATTATTGCAACTACTTCCATTATTCAAATCGCAAGCTTTTTGATGAAACTCAACTGCTTTCAAATTATCCTTTTTTACACCTTGTCCATTTTCATACATGAAACCAAGATTAGAACAACCTAAACCATTTTCTAAGTCACATGCTTTTTGATATAATTCTACTGCTTTGAAATTATCTTTTCTTACACCTTTTCCATTTTCATACATAGCTCCAATACCAAAACAACCGATTCCAATATTTAAATCACAAGATTTTTTATAAAACTCAACTGCTTTAAAATTATTTTTTTTAACACCTTCCCCTCTTTCATACAAAGCTCCAATACCAAAACAACCGATTCCAATATTTAAATCACAAGCTTGTTTGTAATACTTCATAGCATTTATATAATCACCACTTTCATAGGCTTTAATCCCTTTTTCAACCAAATCCTCTTGTGAGTATGCAAAATTTAAAAATAAAATTGTTAGAACAACTAATATTTTTTTCATTATTTTTCCTTTTGAAATTTTAAAATAAAAAAGCTAATTATATAAATATTTTCTAAATAATCCTTTTTCATTTTAAAGCATAAATTTGAGTAAAAATTGTAGTATCATTAGTAATAAAAATCAAAGAAGTAAAAATGAATTTAAAAGAACTAGACTTAAAACACATTTGGCACCCTTGCACACAAATGAGCGATCATGAGTTTTTACCTTTAATACCCATAAAAAAGGCTAAGGGAGTGTATTTGTATGATTTTGATGAAAGATCCTACATAGACTGCATTAGCTCTTGGTGGGTAAATATCTTTGGCCATTGTAATGAGTATATCAATGAAAAAATCAAAGATCAACTTCAAAATTTAGAGCATGTTATACTTGCTGGTTTTTCACATGAGCCTATCATAAAGCTTTCGCAAAGACTTTGTAAGCTTTTACCTTTTGATAAATGCTTTTTTGCAGATAATGGTAGTTCAGCCATAGAAGTGGCTTTAAAAATGAGTTTTCAATACCACTTAAACAATGGCTCTAAAAAGGATAAATTTCTATCACTTAGCAATTCTTACCACGGAGAAACCTTAGGTGCATTAAGCGTTGGCGATGTAGCACTTTATAAAAAAACCTATGAGCCTTTACTTTTAAAAAGTATCACAACACCTGTGCCAACAAGCAAGGACTATACAAAAGAACTTGAAATTTTAGAAAGCATTTTAAAAAATCATCATCATGAAATTTGTGCTTTTATACTTGAGCCTTTACTTCAATGTGCGGGCAATATGCATATGTATGAGCTTGGGTATTTAAATGAAGCGGTTAAACTTGCTAAAAATTATGGCGTGCAAGTGATATTTGATGAAATAGCCACAGGTTTTGGACGCACAGGGGAAATGTTTGCGCTAGATTATTGCTCACAAAGCATTGATTATATATGTCTTTCTAAAGCTATCACGGGTGGGTATTTACCACTTTCAGTGGTGCTTACTAAAGATGAAATTTATGAGAAATTTTATGATAGCTATGAGAGCCAAAAAGCCTTTTTACACTCTCATTCTTACACGGGTAATGCCCTAGCTTGTGTAGCAGCTAATGCGACTTTGGATATTTTTGAAAAAGAAAATATCATCGCAAAAAATAAAATCAAAAGTGCTTTTATGAAAACTCAATGGGAGAGTTTAAAAGAATTTGATTTTTTAGGAAATTTTAGAAATTTAGGCATGGTAAGTGCATTTGATATACAAAAAAGCAAATACCAAAGAGCAGGACTTGAAGTCTTTCAAAGAGCCTTAGAAAAAGGCTTGCTTTTAAGACCACTTGGAAATACAATTTATTTCATGCCGCCATATGTTATAAATGAAGATGAGATTGCTTATGTAGTGCAGTCTTTAAGAGAGATTTTCAAGGATTTTTGAAAGTTTTTCGCACACTTTATCATCAAATTCTATGATGGGAATTTTAGCGTAATTGCTTATAAAATCCTTGCTAAAAGTATCTTGGGTTTCTAAGATTAAAGCAAGGATTTTAATATCTCTTTGTTTTAGTGCTTCTATGCTTAAAAGCGTGTGATTGATACTTCCTAGATAGTCTTTTGCTACTAAAATCGTAGGATGTTTAAACGCACTCATATAATCAATCATTGTTTTTTCATCATCAAGGGGCGAAAAAAGCCCACCAGCTAGCTCGATAATGAGTTTTTCACTTTGTGGAATTTGTATATCAAAAGCTTTATAGTTTAAATTCTCTAAAATCCTGCCTTTGTGTGGTGAAGCAGGGGTTTTTAAAAACACGCCTTCTTTAAAAATCTTAGTTTTTGGACTAAACTCAGCTACCATCTCGCTATCTTTTGGCGTGCCTGCTTGGATAAGCTTAAAATAATCAAATCCTAATTCCTTGCAAATTCTAGCACTTAGATAAGTTTTACCAACATCTGTGTCTATACCGCTAATGTATATTTTCATTTTAAACCTATGAAAGTATTTTTAAACCCACGGTACAAGCAATGATAAGAGCAATCAAAAAAAGCTTTAAAAAGCTTTTGCTTTCTTTATAAAAAAGCACCCCTACGATAACCCCACCTGCAGTTCCAGCTCCTGTCCATATAGAATAAGCCACACTCATAGCAATGCTTTGCATACTAAGACTTAAAAATCCAAAAGAAAAACCAAAACACACTATCAAAGCTAAAAGATAAAGCTTATTTTTAGTGCTTACAAGTTGCTTCATGATAATCACACCAAAAATTTCAAAAGCAGTCGCTAAGAATAAAAAAAACCATTCCATTACTTAGCTTCCTTGCTAATGATTTTAAGGCCTATGATACTTAAAAGTAAAATAGCTATTAAAGTAAGCTTGGTAATAGAACTTGGCTCATTGAAAATAAACATCTCATTAAGCACCACTCCAATCGTGCCAATACCTACAAAAACACTATAAGCAATGCTTACTTCAAGTCTTTCGCAAGCTTTTAAAAAACATGTAAAAGATATACAAACCCCAATGGCTGTTAAAGCATAATGCCAAATTTCAGTAGAGTATTTTAAACCACTCACCCAAAAACACTCAACCAAACCACCCAAAATAACCATAAACCAACCAAAATTAGAACTTATTCTTGTTTTTTCTATCATCATTTGCCTTTTTAAAATTGGGAATTATAACTAAAATTATAAAATATTTTCAAAAATAAAATTAATTATTATTTAAATTTTATTTTTATAGAATAATACTTCATAAACAAATCAAAAAGGAGAATTAAAATGAAATTTTTAGCAGGTAGCAAAAAGGCTTTACTTGTTTTAGCAAGTTTAGCGCTTTTATCAAGCACAAGCACTTTGGCAAAAGATTTCACCCCTGTGATTGTAATCCATGGAGGAACAAGTGGCTTAGGACTTACAAAAGAGGAATTTGCCAAAAGAGAAAAGGTTATGAAAGAATCTTTAAAAGCGGGTCAAAAAATACTCGAAAATGGTGGTAGCTCAGTTGATGCAGTAATTGCAGCTATTAAAGTTATGGAAGATAGTCCTGAATTTAATGCTGGCAAAGGTGCTGTTTTTACCTCTGATGGATACAACGAACTTGATGCATCTTTAATGGATGGAAAGAATTTAAAAGCAGGTGCTGTTGCTATGGCAAGAACAATTAAAAATCCTATAGAAGCAGCAAGGATTGTTATGGAAAAAACACCTCATACTTTAATAGCAGGTGAAGGTGCTGATAAACTAGCAAAAAAACATGGCTTAGAAATAGTAGGCCAAAAATACTTCTTTACAGAACACAGATACAAACAACTTCAAGAAGCTAAAAAAAGCAAAGAAGTTTTATTAGATAGTGATAAAGCAAAAGCACATCTTGGAGTAAGCACAGAACCTTATTTAGGAACTGTTGGTGCTATAGCTTTAGACAAAAATGGGAATTTAGCAGCAGGAACAAGCACAGGTGGCACGACTAATAAAATGACTGGTCGTATAGGGGATTCTCCTATCATAGGAGCAGGAAATTATGCAAATAATGACTCAGTTGCAGTATCTTGCACAGGCACTGGTGATATTTATATAAGAGTTGCAGCAGCTCATGAAGTAGCTTCTTTATATGAGTATAAAAAACTTCCTATTACTAAAGCTGCACAAGAAACAATCAAACAAGTTGCTGAGCTTGGTGGAACTGGTGGAATTATCTCAATAGATAAAAAAGGTAATGTTGGTTATGCTTGGACAAAAGATAAGCTTGGAATGTATCATGGTCAAGCAAGAATTGGCGAAGAACCAAAAGTATTTTGGCCTCTTGGAAATAACTAGCGTAATTTAATTTTTCTAGTGCCTCTTAATTTAAAAATTTTTGAGGCACTGCTTTCAAAAAAAACCTTATCAACCACTATATCAGCTCTTTGTATAGCCCATTTTTCATCAAATTTTTTTTCATGTAAGTTTGCAGAAGTAGAATAAAGCCAATCAAATTCTTTCAAAAATTTTTCATGAGTACAATCTTTTACAACGCGAATTGCTTTGGCATTTGGGTATAAAAAAGTGGTTTTTTTGGCTTTTCTTATAGTGTTTTTGAATTTATTTGGCACTCTTGTAAGTTTTTTAAGCTCACTAAATTTAGCCGTTGTGATAAGACAAGCTTTGTTTATATCTCTTTGTTTTAATGAATTTAGGGCTTTTAAGTCCTTGCTTAAAAACCCTGCTGTTGTATCAGTTTGCGCTAGATAAATCATGCCTTTAAATACTCTTGCAAGCTTTTTACTTCAAGATAAGATTGATCTTGTATAGCCTTAATGGCTTTAGCGCCTGCATAAGCTGCTCTTAAATTAGTAAAATAAGGTGTTTTAAAACGCAAGATATTAGCTCTTATTTTTTTCGTATCGCCTTTAAAACTATGCTCATCACTAGTATTTATAGCAAGTTGAATTTGTGAATTTTTAAGCTTATCCTCTACATTTGGACGCCCTTCTGAAATTTTATGTACAAACTCACACTCTAAACCTGCTTCTTGCAAAATCTTATAAGTTCCACTTGTTGCTATGATTTTAAAGCCAAGTTTGATATATTCACTTGCTAAATCTACTGCGTATTTTTTATCTTGTTCTCTTAACGATAAAAAGACATTGCCACTTTCTGGTAAAAAATTAGACGAAGCAAGCTGGCTTTTTGCGTATGAATTTGCAAAATCCTTACTCACTCCCATAACTTCACCCGTTGAACGCATCTCAGGCCCAAGCTCAAGATCGCTTCCACTAAGCTTAGCAAAAGGAAAAACCACTGATTTTACGCTAATATGCTTTGGCTTTTTAGCCCTTAAAATCCCGTTTTTTTCTTCTACCATTTTAAAGCTATCATAAAAACTCAAGCTCTCGCGTAAATTCCCTTGCCACATCACACGCGTTGCAACCTTAGCCAAAGGAATACCCGTTGCTTTACTCACAAAAGGTACGGTTCTACTTGCTCTTGGATTTACTTCTATCATATAAAGTTTATTATCATGTATAGCAAATTGTATATTTAAAAGCCCTATAACACCTAAATTTAAAGCAATATCCTTAGTTTTTTGCTCTATTAATTCAAGCATATTTTCACTGATATTTATAGTAGGCAAAGAACAAGCACTATCACCTGAGTGAATTCCTGCTTCTTCAATATGCTCCATTATACCCCCAATATACACATCTTTACCATCGCTAATTGCATCAACATCAAGCTCGGTTGCATTGTCTAAAAACTGATCTATAAGCACTGGGGATTTATCGCTTACATCTACTGCTTCTTGCATATAAAGCCTAAGTTCATTCTCATCATGCACCACACGCATTGCACGCCCACCTAAAACATAACTTGGCCTAACAAGCACGGGATAATTAATCTCATTTGCCTTTAAAACTGCTTCTTCAACACTCGTTGCTGTGCTATTTTTTGGCTGATTAATGCCTAGATCTTCAACAAATTTAGCAAATTTCTTTCTATCCTCGGCTAAATCTATCACCCTTGCATTTGTGCCTATAATCTTTGCACCAAAAACACTAAGGCGTTTAGCAAATTTAAGCGGAGTTTGGCCTCCAAAATGCACTATCACCCCATCAGGTTTTTCTTTATCAATCACTGCTCTTAAATGCTCAAAATCAATAGGTTCAAAATAAAGCACATCGCTTGTATCATAATCAGTAGAAACGGTTTCTGGATTGCAATTATACATTATAGTCTTTACGCCCATATCTTTAAGCGCAAAAGAAGCATGCACGCAAGCATAGTCAAATTCTATACCTTGTCCTATGCGGTTTGGCCCCCCGCCTATAATCATCACTTTTTTTTCTTTTTTGTCTTTGCTTTCTTTAATTTGGGTTAATTCACTAGCATTAATGCTTGAGTATAAATACGGCGTTAATGCTTCAAATTCTCCCGCACAAGTATCAACTTCGCTATATTGAGCGATAATTTTATGCTTAATCCTTGCATAATAAATATCATTTTGGCTGAGTTCAAGATTGTCTTTTTGATTAATCAAGCTGGCAATTTTTTTATCAGAAAAGCCCATAGTTTTTGCTTTTCTAAGTAAATTTTTATCGCTTAAAATATCCATATCAATTTTTTCTTCAAAATCAACTATTTCTTTGATTTGATTTAAAAACCAAGTATCAATCTTACAAAGCTCATAAAGTTCTTGAGTGCTAAAGCCTTCTCTAAAAGCTTGTGCTATATAAAGTAAGCGTTTTTCATTAGCATGGCGTATTTTTGTTATAAGCGTGTTTTTATCACAATTTATCACATCAAAACCACTTAAATTTCTTTCAAGCGAGCATAAAGCCTTTTGCATACTTTCTTTAAAAGTGCGTCCTATTGCCATAACTTCACCCACGCTTTTCATAGCAGTACCAAGCTCAGTGCTTGCGCTTGGAAATTTTTCAAAGGTAAAACGCGGAATTTTAGTTACTATATAATCAATAGCTGGCTCAAAAGAAGCAGGGGTACCTGTGATATCATTTTTAATCTCATCTAAACTAAAACCCACTGCCAAAAGTGTGGCAACTTTAGCGATAGGATAGCCTGTTGCTTTACTAGCAAGTGCTGAAGATCTTGAAACCCTAGGATTCATTTCAATCACTATCATTCTACCATTAACAGGATTAATCGCAAATTGCACATTAGAACCGCCAGTATCCACACCTATTTCACGCAAAATCGCAAAAGAAGCATTACGCATAGCTTGGTATTCTTTATCAGTTAGAGTTAAAGCGGGTGCTATGGTTATGCTATCACCTGTATGCACGCCCATAGGATCAACATTTTCTATAGAACAAACTATAATGCAATTATCGTTTTTATCGCGGATAACTTCCATTTCATATTCTTTCCAACCAAGCAAACTTTCTTCGATTAAAATTTCATGGATTGGACTTAAGGCTAGTGCTGAATTTGCAAGTTCTCTAAACTCATCCATATTATATACCACGCCACTTCCAGCACCCCCTAAGGTAAAAGAAGCTCTAATCATCAAAGGAAAACCTATTTCATCTACTGCTTTTAAGGCTTCTTCGTAATTATACGCATACATTGACTTTGGTAAATCCATACCGATTTTTTTCATACATTCTTTAAAAACTTGTCTATCCTCGCCTTTTTCAATAGCCTTTGGATTAGCCCCTAAGAATTTAACATCTTTAAGCTCATTGCTTTTATAAACTTCCATAGCCACATTAAGCGCTACTTGTCCGCCCATAGTAGGCAAAATCGCGTCAATTTTTTCTTTTTTTATTATGCTTAAAATGCTTTCTTTGGTAATTGGCTCTATATAAGTTGCATCAGCAAATTCAGGATCTGTCATTATCGTAGCGGGGTTTGAATTGATTAAAACCACTCTATAACCTAATTCTTTTAAAGTTTTTGCTGCTTGAGTTCCAGAATAATCAAATTCACAAGCTTGACCTATAATTATAGGCCCACTGCCTATTAATAAAATATTTTTTATATCTGTTCTTTTTGGCATGAATTTTCCTAAGCTAAAATTTTAAGCCAAATTATAACAAAGTTTAGTTTTTTAAAAGTTGAAAAATGAAAATATTTAATTTTCTACCATATAAAGATAACTAGGAACTTTCATTTTTACATAAGGTTTAACATAAGCGTTTTGATAAGCACCTTCTTCTTCTATTTTGAAAATTTCTCCCACAGGAATTCCTGAAAAAAATATCTCATCTAAACCACTTGTATATACTTTATCACCCATTTTAAGTTCAAGCCATTTTGGAATATATTTTACCAAAACATAATCATTTCTTCCATGAGCAATACCTGGAGCTTGTTCTTTACCTATATATACAGAAAAAATACACTCTTCATCACCTTGCAAAAGTCCTAAAGCTTTACCATTTTTTTCCACTACAATTCCAGCTGTATAGCCATTATAAATTAAACCTTTAACTTTTCCTTTATAATCTAATATATCAAGCCACACTTTATGATAATCACTAATTTGAACATACGAAATTGCTTTAACCAAACTCACACTAGGATAATAAAAGCTAGAATTTCTATCACTTAGTATGTTATTTAACTCATTAGCAAAATTTTTCATTAAAATGGTATTTTTTTCAAGCTCTAAATTTCTCTCTCGTAAATTATGAATTTCTTGGACTTGATTAAAATGTTCATTAAGTTTATTTTTAAAAAAATCAATACCATAATAAAATTTACTAATAATTATGGTATTTAAATTTAAGATATTTCGTTTTATTACATCTCCATAATAAAACGAAACAAAGACTAAAAAAGATAAAACAAGTATGCTAAAAATCTTACTCTTCATTGGTTAGCTGATGTAATAGTGCAATTTCTTCTAAGGCTTTTCCTGTTCCCTTTGCCACTGCTAAAAGTGGTTCATCTGCCACATAAACAGGAAGTTTTACAATCTCTGATAAATACTTATCAAGCCCGCGTATTAAAGCTCCGCCTCCTGTTAAAACAACACCATTTTCTACTATATCTGCAGCAAGATCAGGTGGCATCATTTCAAGAACAATCTTTAATGCATCTGCAATTTCTTTTAAATGTTCACGCATAGCCTCTCTTACATCTTCACTTGTAAGTTCAATCCTGTTTAATAATCCTGTAACTTGATCACGCCCTTTAACCACCATAGAAAGTTCTTTTGGAAGCTGCACTGCTGAACCTATAGCGATTTTAATTTCCTCGCCTGTTCTCTCACCTATAACAAGATTATATTTTTCTTTTACATAATTTACTATACTAGTATCAAGTTTATCGCCTGCTGTGCGGATGGATTTTGAAATCACAAGTCCACCCAAAGAAGTAACACCAATTTCAGTTGTTCCTCCACCTATATCAACTACTAAACTTCCTTGAGGCTCTCTAATTGGCAAATTTGCACCAATAGCTGCTGCCATAGGCTCTTCTATCAAAAATACCTCTCTAGCTCCAGCACTTAATGCACTCTCTCTAACGGCCTTTCTTTCAACTTGAGTTAAACCATAAGGCACAGAAATGATAATTCTAGGTCTTAAAAAAGTTTTTCTTCTATGGGTTTTTTCTATAAAATAACGAATCATTTTTTCAGTCATATCAAAATCAGCTATAACTCCATCTTTCATAGGACGGATTGCTTCTATATTACCAGGGGTTTTTCCTACCATTTCTTTAGCTTCTTTACCAACTGCTAAAATTTTAACCCTTCCATATCTTTCACGCTCCACTGCAACTACTGAAGGCTCATCTATTACTATACCTTTATCTTTTACTAAAACTAAAGTATTTGCAGTTCCTAAATCTATACCCATATCACTTGAAAAAAATCCAATTATTTGATCTAAAATCATTTTCAGCCTTTATTTTTTTTATTTTTAATAAACAAAGGTTTTGCACCTTCTTTAATTACTTCTTTAGTAATTACTATGCTATAACCCTTATACTCTGGTAAATCAAACATTAAATCTACCATCATCTCTTCAATAATACTTCTTAAACCCCTAGCTCCTGTTTTGCGTTCTAATGAAAGCTTAGCAATTTCCCTTAATGCTTCATCTTCAAATTTTAACTCAACATCATCAATGGCAAAAAGTTTTTGATATTGCTTTATGATAGCATTTTTTGGCTCAGTTAAAATTCGCACCATGCTTTCTTCATCGAGTTCTTCAAGCGATGCAATCACATGCAATCTTCCTATAAGCTCAGGTATCAAACCAAAATGAACTAAATCATCAGGTTCTAATTTTTGAAGTAATGCTTCTTTTTCATTTTGCTTTTCATCAGTAAAAAAACCCATAACATTATCACCCAGTTTTCTTTTGATAATATCACTAATACCATCAAAAGCTCCACCACAAACAAATAAAATATTAGTTGTATCTATTTGAATAAAATCTTGATTAGGATGCTTTCTACCCCCTTTTGGTGGGATATTTACTAAAGATCCTTCTATGATTTTAAGCAAGGCTTGTTGCACGCCTTCACCACTTACATCTCTTGTAATTGATCTATTTTCACTCATTCTAGCAATTTTATCAATCTCGTCAATAAAAACTATCCCTTTTTGCGCTCTTTGAACATCTCCATCTGCAGCTTGTAAAAGACGAGTAAGAATATTTTCAACATCTTCTCCCACATAACCAGCTTCAGTTAAAGAAGTTGCATCACAAATGGCTATTGGCACATCTAAAAATCTTGCTAAAGTTTGTGCTAATAAGGTTTTTCCACTACCAGTTGGCCCTACAAGTAAAATGTTTGATTTTGCTAATTCTGTATCATCATCTTCTAAATCCGCTCTAAAAAGCCTTTTGTAATGATTATAAACACCTACACTAAATATCTTTTTTGCTCTATCTTGTCCTATAACATATTTATCTAAATATGCTTTTAATTCCTTAGGAGTAATATCTTTAAAATTTTCTGTATCAAGTTCTTTATTTTTTAATTCTTTTTCTTCTCCAAAGAATATACTGCAAGCACTTTCAGCACAATACTCACAAATAAATGCATTGTTATAATCATTTACCAAAATTCTTCTTTCGCTTGTTTCAAGCTCATTGCAAAAACTACACCTTTTAACCATTGTTTTTTCCTTTATAAATAGGAATTCCTCTTTTTGTTTCTAAGATAAAAGAACACATTTTTTTAACATTTTCACTTTTTGTTTCTTGGAGTAATTTTATAGCATTATCTTTTAAATTTCCTTGCCTAAACAAAAATTTAAAAGCCTTGCTTAAATTTTCTACTTCTTCTTTATCAAAACGCCTTCTAATACCTACTAAATTTAAACTTCTTATACTAGCACGATTTCCTTCAGCCAAACAAAAAGGCACTATATCTTGAGAAAGTGCACTAGCTCCTGCTATCATACAACCCTCACCCACTTTAACAAATTGATGAATTGGAGTTAAACCACCTACAACGGTGTAATCCCCAAGCTCTACATGCCCTGCTAAAGTAGCATTATTGGCTAATATAATATTATTTCCTAAAATACAATCATGTGCTATATGAGAATATGCCATAATAAAAGCATTATCACCTATTCTAGTGTATCCATCGCCTTTAGCTGTTCCTGAATTTATAGTAACAAATTCTCTAATAACTGCATTTTTGCCTATTATCACGCCTGAATTTATCTCATCTTTATAAGAAATATCTTGCGGGATATCCCCAACTATGGCATAAGAAAAAACTTTAGAATTTTCACCTATGCTAACATTTGGTAAAATTCTTGCACCCTGCTTGATAACACAATTTGTATCTATTTTGGCATTTTTTCCAACATAAGCATAAGCTTCTATCACAACACCATCTGCGATAATAGCTCCATCTTCTATAACTGCACTTGGATGAATATTTTTCATTATTTATCTACTATCATTGCTTTAAGTTCTGCTTGTGCGACTAATTGTCCATCAACAAAAGCTTTACCTTCAAAAATCCACATATTACCGCGATTTTTAACCACACTCATTTCATAATCAAGTCTATCCCCTGGACGCACTGGGTTTCTAAATTTAGCATTATCAATACCTGTAAAATACACCACCTTAGATGATGGATCTACTTTTTCATCCATACTTTCAAAAGCCAAAACCCCGCCTGTTTGAGCCATACCTTCTAGTATCAAAACACCAGGATATATAGGATGATCAGGAAAATGTCCCATAAAAACATGATCGCTTATGCTAATATTTTTATAACCTCTAACAATTTCTTTATTTTTTAATTCTACGATTTTATCTACAAGCAAAAATGGATACCTATGTGGTAAAATTTTTTGAATTTGCATAACATCTATCATAAATTAAACCTTAAAATATATTCAAAATTCAGATTTTACAAAAAAATTACTAATAAAATGGTTAATTTAACAACTTAATAATTTTTTCTTTAGTATCAAAATAAATTTCGCTTTTTGCCATAAATTCATAACTTCCTTGAGTAATATTTTCTACAATAATCACAGGTGAAAGATCATAAAAACCAAATTTTTTTTGCCTTATTTTAAGCTCTTGATTTATTTTTAAAGGATTTTTAAAAAAATCATCAAAATTTTTAAATTTATTTTTAAGCAAAACATTAAAATAATCAAAACTCCATATATTTATCTCATCTTTAAAGCTTTTATAAAATTTCAAACTCTCTTCATTTATACTAAATTTTGTATAAGAATTTTTAAAATGAGAATAAAACAAAATATAAGCTTTTATCGCTTTTTTATTGTGTTTTACTAAAGCACTTAATAAACGATAATTTAAAAATTTCTCTCTTTGAATTTCAAATTTAATGCCCTTTTTTTCTAAATTTTTTATTTGCTTATAAAATTTAATTTTTTCTTCTATACTTGATGGTAGAATTTGCTTATTTATAGGACACATTAGCTCATCTATAAAATTTTTATTTTGTTTTTGTTTAGCAAGTGCATAAATACAACCGCAATAATTTTGATGATAAAGCATATCTTTTTTTGCTAAAGCAAATTGCATCTGAGTGCCGCCATTTTTTCTAAAATCAGGTGCTAAAAATTCTATATCAAATTTATCACATTCTTTTTGTAAGGCATTTTTTAATTGCTCTAAATCTTTTTTTGGAGAAGTTAAAAGAGTAGTAGTTAATTTGTTTTCACCAATTTTTTTAGCAAATTCTACGCTTTTTTGCATTCTAAAATCAAAACAAATTTGACATCTTGCACCTTTTTCTGGCTCATTTTCATAACCTTTTACTATATTTAGCCATTTTTCATAATCATATTCTCCCTTAAATAGCTTTATACCTATTTTTTTGCAACTTCTTTTTACATCTAAAAATCTAAGTTCATATTCGCTATATGGATGAATATTTGGATCGTAAAAAAAGCCTATAATATTTTCATTTGGATAAGCTTTTTTTAATTCTTGTATAAAATAGTGAGAATCAACACTACAGCAAATATGCACTAACATAAATCGTTTAGAACCTTTAGTGCGTGATCTTTTGTTTTGACATTTTTATAAATTTTTTCTATTTTTCCATTTTCATCTATGACAAAAGTAGATCTTATCAAGCCTTCATATTCTTTACCATAATTTTTTTTAATTCCCCAAGCTCCATAAAGCTTGCAAACTTCTTTTTGACTATCGCTTAATAATATATGTTTTAAATTATGCTTTTGAATAAAATTTACATGAGATTTAACACTATCTGGACTAATACCTATTATAACAGCATTTTTATCTAAAAAATCATCATAAAATTTAGTAAAATCACAAGCTTCTAAAGTGCAACCTGGAGTATTATCTTTTGGATAAAAATACAAAATTATTTTTTTACCAAAAAAATCTTTTAAAGATACATTAATTCCATCTTGATTTAAAAGCTCAAAAACAGGAGCTTTATCGCCTATTTGCAATTCTTTCATTTTTTTGCCTTTAATCTTAAATTTTCTACACTTTCACCACTAAAACCTATATTAAATGGTTCTATATCTTCTAAAATAACTACTATATTTTGCTTTGGTTTATTATATTTTTCATGCAAAAGCTTGGTTATATCGTGTATTAAATTTTGCTTTTGTTCTTTGCTAAATTCTGGCTTTGCTAATTTAATATTTACTATAGGCATAATTCCCTCCAAAAATAAAATACTATCAAAAAATTACCAAAAAAATACCAAGATACAAACATTTTTTAAAGTTTCGCTAATTATTAAACATATTTTTGATAAAATTACCCTTATTTTAAAAAGGTTTGTTTATGATTAGGGCAAAAAAAATTTGGATGGATGGAAAAATTGTTGATTTTGATGATGCAAAAATTCATGTTTTAACACATTCTTTGCATTATGCAAATGCTGTATTTGAAGGTACAAGAGCTTATAAAACACAAAATGGTTTAGCTATTTTTAGATTAAAAGAGCATACTAAAAGACTTTTAGAATCAGCTAAAATTACTTTAATCAATCCATCTTTTTCTCAAGAAGAGCTTGAAAAAGCACAAATAGAACTTTTAAGAGTAAATGATTTTCAAAATAACACTTACATTCGTCCTATTATCTTTTTAGGTGATGGCATTATGGGGCTTTATCATGCTAAAGCACCAGTTAGAGTAGCTATTGCTGCTTGGGAATGGGGTGCGTATTTGGGTGATGAGGGTTTAGAAAAAGGCATAAAAGTAAAAATCGCATCTTTTGCAAGAAATAGTGTAAAATCAAGCCTAGGCAAGGCAAAAGCAAGTGCGAATTATTTAAACTCCCAAATGGCTAAATTTGAAGCTATTGAAGCAGGATATGAAGAAGCATTAATGCTTGATGAGGAAGGATTTATCGCTGAGGGAACGGGAGAGTGTTTTTTTATGGTTAAAGATGATAAATTAATCACACCTCCAAATGATTTTTCATTAAAAAGCATTACTCAAGATACGGTTTTAAAAATCGCTCATGATTTAGGCATAAGCGTTGTGCGTCAAAGAATTTCAAGAGATGAAGTTTATGTAGCAGATGAAGCATTTTTTACAGGAACTGCTGCAGAAATAACTCCTATAAATAATATAGATGCAAGAATTATAGGAAATGGAAAAAGAGGTGAGCTTACTAAAAAGCTTCAAAATGCTTATTTTGATATAGTTTATGGGCGTAACGAAAAATACGCTTCTATGCTAACTTATATTTAAAGGAAATAAATGCCAGCTGACTTAAATGATTATTTTAATAAAAAAAACAATCAAAACAATAACAAACAAAATTTGAATTTCAAAACTCCGGAATTTAATTTTAAAGGTTTTGGGAAATTTTCTCCACTAATTTATAGTGCAATTGCTATTATTTTGGTTTTTGCATTATTTAAACCTTTTGCTATTGTTAACTCAGGGGAAATGGGAATTAAATCCACCACAGGTAAATATAGCCCAACTCCTTTAGAACCAGGACTTCATTTTTTTATGCCAGTATTGCAAAAAATTACCATAGTAGATACAAGAGTAAGGCAAATTAACTATGCTTCTGTCGAAGGTGTAAATGAAAATTTACATATAGGATCAGGTGTAGTTAATAAAAATAGCATTTCAGTGCTTGATTCAAGAGGATTGCCTGTTTCTATTGATGTAACTGTTCAATACAGACTAAATCCTTTACAAGTTCCACAAACCATAGCAACTTGGGGATTAAACTGGGAAAATAAAATCATAGATCCAGTTGTAAGAGATGTTGTAAGAAATGTTGTAGGACAATATACAGCAGAAGAACTTCCAACTAATCGTAACACTATAGCAGTTCAAATTGATCAAGGCATTAGAAAAACGATAGAGAGTCAACCAAACGAACCAGCGGAACTGCAAGCTGTTCAGCTTAGAGAAATCATCTTGCCTTCAAAAGTAAAAGAACAAATAGAAAGGGTTCAAATAGCAAAACAAGAAGCAGAAAGAACAAAATATGAAGTTGAAAGAGCTAATCAAGAAGCATTAAAAAAAGCAGCTTTAGCTGAAGGGGAAGCAAATGCGACTATTATTAGTGCCAAAGGTAGAGCAAGTGCAGTTAAAATAGAAGCTGATGCACAAGCTTATTCAAATAGAGAAATAGCAAAAAGCTTAAATAATCCTTTGCTTGATTTAAAACAAATAGAAACTCAAAAACAATTTAATGAAGCCTTGAAAGTTAATAAAGATGCAAAAATATTTTTAACTCCAGGAGGAGCTGTACCAAATATTTGGGTTGATAGTAAAGACAACAAAAGAGCTTCATCAATAACAAATTAAAAACAAAGAGTAGCAATGGATGCACAAAAAATACGAGAGCAAATACTTTTTTATATTTCTCATTTGCAGCTGATTGACTTTTTAGTCATTGTATTAGTTGTGTTTTTTTTCGTTGCTACTTTATTTATAGCACTTTTTATAAGACATAAGGCAAATTTTGCCTTTATTGTGATTTTTCTAGGAATTTTATGTTCCATTTCTATGGCATATCTTGGATATTTTTTAATAGATACTGTAGTAAGATCAAGAATTGTTAATATTGATTATTACAAATATTTCACTTATGATAACTCTTTAAGCATTGAATATAGTCTAAAAAATACTTCTAAAAATAATTTTCAATATTGCAAAATTTCTATTAGCGTTCATAAAAAACCAACAGACGATAGTAAAATTCAAAAATTTTTATATAGCATAAAACCCATAAGAAGCAAATCAATTATTTTAGAAAAAACTATAAAACCTGATCAAACTATAAATCTTAGGACAAAAATTTCCGATTTTAAAAGTGAAGAAAAATTTGAGATTAAAATAAATTCAAAGTGTTTTTAATGGGATATTTTACTCTTTTTCATATTTTAATAATCATTATAATGCTAATATCTACGGCATTAATTTGGCTTTTACTTTTTTTAAAAATATCTAATAAAAAAAATATGTTTATTTTTTGTGGTATTAGTTTAGTTCTAGCTATTATTTTAACTATATCATTATTACAAACAATTGATCAATACACTAAAAAAGCAAGTCTAAGTAATTTTTCAACTTATAGAAGATTAGCAACTGAAAGCATTATCATTAAAGGAAGAGTAACCAATGATACAAATTTTAAAATTTCCAAATGTTTTTTAGAGCTAAGAATAATCGATGATAATAAAAAACATGAAATCAGTGGCGAAATTTTCAATCAAAACAATTTCGATAGTATAAAACAAGCCAATAAACAACAAAGAGATGTATCTTACAATATCAACATAGCAAATAACCTTTTAGGTCATACATATAAAGATTTTTCATTTGAGGTGGCTTTACCACCTCATTATCAAAGTTATAAAATTTTCAAGCAATTAAAATGCAAATAATTTTATTTTATAAAATAATCTCCATCAAAACTTATTAAAGAGTATTTTCTTTCATCGCCTATACTTGAAACTAGCTCATTAATATCCAAAAAAGTCAAACTATCTGCACCTGTGTATTCTCTAACCTCTTCAACGCTTTTGTTAGCTGAGATTAGTTCTTCAAAAGTAGGTGTATCTATACCATAAATATCAGGAAATTTTATTTCAGGACAAGCTATAGCTAAATGAATTTTTCTTGCACCTGCTTGTTTTAAAAGAGAAATTATTTTTTTAGAAGTTGTTCCTCTTACAACACTATCATCAATTACAACTATATCTTTACCTTCTAAAACTTTTTTCATAGGATTTAGTTTAAGTTTTACTTTTAAATTTCTCATTTCTTGAGTTGGCTCTATAAAGGTTCTACCTACATAGTGGTTTCTAACTATTGCCATTTCAAGTGGAATTTTTAAATATTGTGCAAAACCTATTGCAGCACTTACTCCACTATCAGGAACTGGTACTACAAAATCTACCTTTTCTTTAAATTTTTTAGCCAAGGTTTCTCCCATTTTTTTACGCACTTCATATACACTTTTACCCTCTAAAATACTATCAGGTCTAGCAAAATATATATATTCAAATGCACAAATTCTTGGATCTGTTTTATCAAAGACTTGAACACTTTCAAATTCATCATTACCTTGTGTAAAAATTAGCATTTCACCTGGTTTTACATCACGGATAAATTCAGCTTCTATTAAATCAAAAGCACAAGTTTCACTTGCAATAATATACCCTCCATCTTTCAATCTTCCTAAAGATAAAGGTCTAACCCCGTAAGGATCTCTTACAACAAAAAGCTGGTTTTTACTAGCAAGCATAAAACAATACGCACCCTTGCTTTGGCTTAGGCTTTCTATAAATCTATCTTTTAAAGTTCCTTTTTTACTTTTAGCTATCAAATGCACTACATTTTCTGTGTCCATATTAGAATGAAAAATTGCACCATTTTCAATAAGTTCTTTTCTAATTTCTTCTTTATTAATCAAATTTCCATTATGCACTAAAGAAATATCACCTAAAGAACAAGTTGCTGCAACAGGCTGTGCATCATGTAAAGAAGAATTTCCTGCTGTAGAATAACGATTATGCCCAATGGCTATCTCGCCTTTTAAATCTGCTAAAATTTGAGTATTAAAAATTTGTCCTACTTCACCTTTGGCTTTATGTGTTTTTATATTTAAACCATCGCTTACACTAATTCCACTTGCTTCTTGCCCACGATGTTGCATAGCAAACAAAGCATAATAAGCAATCGTACTTGCATTTTTTGAATTAATTACTCCAACTACTGCACACATTTAAATTCCTAAACAATCATCTATATCATACAAGCCATTTTCTTGAGAAACTAACCATTTTGCACACTTTATAGCACCCTTTGCAAAAGTTGCTCTTGAAGTGGCTGTATGATTTAATTCTATAAATTCACCTTCATTATAAAAGCCAACTCTATGAGAACCTACTATATCACCACCTCTTAAACTCATAACCGCAATTTCATCTTTACTTCTTTGACCAATTATCCCATCTCTTCCGCTAATTCTTACTTTTTCTAAGTCCAAATTTCTAGCTTTAGCAACATTTTGCGCTAAAGTCATTGCGGTGCCACTTGGTGCATCTTTTTTCTTATTATGATGCATTTCTAATATTTCTATATCAAAATCTTTTAAAGCTTCACTTGCTAAATATGAAAGTTTTTTTAATATGGCCACACCTAAAGACATATTAGTTGCATAAAGAATAGGCATAATAATACTCGCACTTTGCATTAATTCTTGTTGCTTATTATTCAAACCTGTAGTTCCTATTACCAAAGGTTTTGGATTGCTTCTTGCATACAAAAGCAAATCTTCGCATCCTTTAGGAGTAGAAAAGTCTATAATTACATCACATTTTGCAAAAAATTCTTCATAATTTGAACCTTGATCAAACAAAGCACTTTCCTTTGCTTGATCATCCTCTTGCAAACAAAGTCTTATTTGAGTTCCCATACGCCCATTACTTCCATGAATTCCAATATTTATCATTTTAAATCTACCTTTTTAGAATTTGGAAAATTGTAGCGTTTATTTATTTAAAAGCAAATAACACTTTTTTTAATCATCCCATTTTTGGCCTAAAAAATTTCCATTTCTATCAAAAAACATCTCCATATTGTTGCTTAGTTTTACTTCATATCCGTATTCTTCCCAGTCCACATCTACAATAAAAGCACCAGGAAAGGAATTTTGAATTTTATCCATTATAGGCTTTGAAAGTCCATAATAATTTTGTGTATAAGGATAATGTTGTGGTATATTTTCTTGATATGGGTTAATATTTTGCTGTGTAATATTTGCACTAGCTATTGCCACTAAAGTTACACCTAAAATTAGTATTTTTTTCATAAGATTCTCCTTGATAATAATTAATAGAAGAATCTTATAAAGTTTGTGTGAAATTTATGTGAATATTAGTGCAGACTTTCTACATAAGCTAAAGCACTAAGTGCAGCAACTGCTCCATCTGCTGCAGCACATACAACTTGTTTTGGAGCATCTTTTCTTAAATCTCCTGCAGCAAATAAACCTGCTACATTAGTTTGCATTTTAAGATCAACGCTTACCTGACCACCATCTTCCATAGCACATAAAAATTCCCCATTATCTTGCTTTAAAATCTCATTTCTTACATCTAAACCTACAAAGGTAAAAATTCCTGGCACATCAAGTTCTCTTTTAGAACCATCATTAAGGCCTATTTTGATTTTATTCACACCCATATTATCACCACAAACCTCATCTATAATAGCATTGGTGATTAATTCTATTTTTTCATTATTTTTAACTTTTTCAACCGTTGAAGGAGCTGCTCTAAATTCATCGCGTCTGTGGATAAGATAAACTTTTGAGCATATATTTGCAAGATATAAAGCCTCTTCTAATGCAGTATCGCCTCCACCCAAAACTGCTACTTCTTTATTTTTATAAAAAAAGCCATCACAAGTTGCACAAGTGCTAACTCCTTTTCCAAAAAATTCATCCTCGCCTTTAAAACCTGCACGACGCGGAGTAGAACCTGTACAAACAATCACAGCCTTAGCTTGCGCGTTTTTTCCGCCTTCAAGCTTTATATTAAAACTACCATCAGCATTTTTACTTACTTGCTCTACACCTATCATTTCATGCTTTAAGCCAAAACGCATGCATTGTTCATTCCAAGGTGCCATAAAAGAAATTCCATCTAAAATTTGTGCTACGCCTGGATAATTTTCTATTTCAGAACTTGAAGTAATTTGCCCACCTGGCATACCTTTTTCAAACATTACAACATTTTTTAATCCGCCTCTAGTAGCATACAAACCCGCACTCAATCCTGCAGGACCACCACCTATAATAGCTAAATCTAACATCATATTTTCCTTGTGATTTTTATTTTGAAGTATTATACAAATTTTTCTTTAATTATAAATAATAAAAATTATTAAATAGTAAAAAATATAGTAGAAAGCCACTTAAGTGGCTTTAAATTATAAAAGTGAGTTTAATTTATCTGATAAAGCTTGTTTAGATTGAGCACCAACTAATTGATCAACTACTTCACCATCTTTAAAAAAGATAATAGTTGGTATAGATCTAACACCAAATTGCGCTGCTAAATCACCTTGTTCGTCTGTATTTACTTTACAAATTTTAGCCTTGCCATCAAAATCATTAGCAAGCTCATCAATAACTGGAGCAAGCATTCTACAAGGTCCACACCATGGAGCCCAAAAATCAACTAAAGCTACACCTTCTTTTGCTTGTGCAAAATTTTCTGCAGTTAAATCAATATATTTTCCCATTTTTTCTCCTTTATTTTTTTAAATTTTATTGAAATAGAATAAACATTGTCTTAATAACTAATATTTTCTACAAGCTTTATATCATCTTTATACACACAAAGTAAATCTAATTGAAAATTTTTTTCATTACTATGTTTCATAAAGTAATATTCTATAGCTTTTATAATTTTATTGTATTTTTTAAAATCCAGTCGATACGCTACTTCATAATTTCCTTGAGTGCTTTTAACCTCAATAAAATGTAAAATATTATTTTTTACAGCAATAATATCAATTTCTCCAAATTTAGAATGAAAATTTCTTTCTATGATTTCAAAGCCTTGTGATTTTAAAAATTCACAAGCATCATTTTCACCTTTTTTACCAAAAAGATATTCTTTTAAGCCCATTAATCTTCTATTCTCATCATAAAAATTTCTTCTTTGATAAATTCTTGTTGTTTTAATTTTTGTATTAAAATTTGTATATTTTCTTCATAAGTTTCATGGGTTATAAAAAATAAAGTACTATAGTTTTCCTGTTCTTTTTTAGGCTTTTGAAGAAAAATATCAATAGAAATTTCATGCTCGCTCATTAGCTGAGTAATTTTTGACAAAACACCTATTTTATCCAATACCTTCAATCTCAAATAGTATCTTGTATAAATTTTATCTTTATCTAAAAGTTCATAAGAAGTATCACTTAAATATCCAAAAATAGCACTATTTTTTTCTTTTCTTGCTATATCGATTAAATCCGCTATAACAGCACTTGCAGTTGCTCTTCCTCCAGCACCTGCTCCATAATATAAACTTTCTCCTAAAACATCACCATATACACTAATAGCATTCATAACCCCATCAACTTTTGCAAGCATTTTGTCTTTACTAAGCATAGCAGGATGAACCCTTAGTTCTATTTTTTCATCTTTTATTTTAGCAATACCCAAATGTTTAATAACATAATCAAATTCTTTAGCAAAATAAATATCCTCATCGCTTACTTTACTAATACCCTCAATCAAAATATCTTCAGGTTTTACTCTTAAACCATAAGCAATATTAGCTAAAATTAAAAGCTTATGTGCAGCATCAAATCCTTCTATATCAAAAGTAGGATCAGCTTCAGCATATCCTAAATCTTGTGCTTTTTTTAATACTTCTTGAAATTTGGCATTATCTTCTGCCATCTTACTTAAAATAAAATTACTTGTACCATTTAATATACCTTTTATAGAAAGAATATTATTTGCACTCAAGCCTTCTTTTAAAATTTTAATGATAGGAATTCCACCTGCAACACTAGCCTCATAACCAAAAGCTGAATTTTTAGCTAATTTTTCAAGTTCATAACGATGATAAGCAAGCAAAGCTTTGTTTGCTGTTATCACCGCTTTTTTTTGTTTTAGTATTTTAGAAATTAACTCAAAAGGCAAATCTATACCACCCATTAATTCTACAAATACATCAATATCATCGCGTTTTAAAATCGCATCAATATCATTTACCACAGGAATTAACGCATTTGGCTTTGGAGTTTTTGCTAAAGCAATTACTGGAATAATTTCTTCATCACATCTTGCTTTAATCAAATCTTTATTTTTTAATAAAATTTCTACAACAGCACTTCCTACAGTGCCATAGCCTAAAATTGCAACTTTCATTTTATTCTCTTAAATATTTTTTGATATTTCTTGCCCCTTGGCGTATGCGATTTTCATTTTCAATTAAAGCTATACGCACATACTCATTACCTGCTTCACCAAAACCTACCCCAGGGCTAACAGCTACATTGGCCTTTTGCAAAAGCTGTTTAGCAAATTCCATACTTCCAAGATGAGCTTTATTCTTAGGCAATTTTGCCCACACAAACATACTTGCTTGAGGCTTTTTAAGACTCCATCCTGCTTGATGAAAGGATTCAACTAAAACATCCAATCTTTTAGCATAAATTGCTTTAATCTCTTCTACACAACTTTGATCACCATCTAAAGCTATAGTAGCTGCAACTTGCACAGGAGTATACATGCCATAATCAAACCAAGATTTTATTTTTTTTAAAGCTCCAATTAAGCGTTTATTACCTACAACAAAACCCACACGCCAACCTGCCATATTATAAGATTTTGAAAGTGTATAAGTTTCTACTGCAACATCTTTAGCACCTTCAACTTCTAAAATAGAAGGGGTTTTATAAGCTCCAAAAGTCAAATCCGCATAAGCAATATCAGAAATAATATAAAATCTTTCTTTTTTTGCCATAGCAACCAATCTTTCATAAAAACTTTTTTCTACGATAACCGTTGTAGGATTGTGAGGAAAATTTACCACTACATATTTTGGGCGTGGCAAACTCTCACGCAAGGTTTTTTGCAAATTTTCAAAAAAGATATTTTCATCAAGTTCAAATTTATCATTAAAGTCAAAAGGCATTGAAACTACATTACCACCTGCTATAATAAAAGCTTGAGTGTGTATTGGATAAGCAGGGGTTGGTACAATGGCCACATCACCAGGATTAATCACAGCTCTTGCTAAATTCACAAAACCTTCTTTTGAACCCATAGTAGCAACAACTTCGCTTTCAGCATCTAAATCAACATTATATTTTCTTTTATACCAATTACAAATTGCAAGTCTTAACTTATAAATTCCACTAGATGCAGAATACCCCGAAGTTTTGTCTTTATTAGCACTTTCACAAAGCTTATCTATAATGTGCTGTGGGGTTTTGCCATCAGGATTTCCCATAGAAAAATCTATAATATCCTCTCCAGCTCTTCTTGCTGCCATTTTTATCGCATTTACTTCTGCAAAAACATAATTTGGAAGTCTTTCTATGGTATTAAAATGAATTTCTTCAAACATTTTCCGTCCTTTTTTAGCGTCTTAAGTAAATTTTTAAACCCCTTTTAATATTATCAAGGCTAAACATATCTCCTATAATAGCATATTTTGCACCCAAAGGAATAGGCAAAGTTATATCATTTTGCTTATGTATTTTTTCTACTCCTTGGATAAAATTTAAATTTTTATCCAAAAATTGGATTTTGCAAAACCAAGAATCTAAATTATGTGCGCTTAATTCTATAGACTTTGCCCCTTGTAGATCAAGAATATATTCCCTTAAAGGTTTGTTTAGTTGAGTAAGGACATTAAGTGAAACTTGGGTGTTAATTTTTGGCATAGCTTTTGAAAAATCAAGTTCGTATTCATAGTTTAATTCTGAAATTTTAGAAATATCCTTAATAAAAACTGAATTTAAAAGTAATGCTTTATAAAATAAACCAGGATCTAGCATATATTGAGAATCAACAGCTAATTTATATGTAATATAATTTTCTCTTAATGTTAGCTCAATAGGTATAAAATAAACATAACCTAATTCATTTAAAGTATCATTAATAATTTTGAAAAAAATTACAGAATCAGCTTGTGCTTTGAAACTAAAAATCAATGTTTTTGGCTCATTAAATATAAAGTTAGCTAAAGAATTTGTTTTTAAAATTTGCGAGATTTCATATATATTCACATTTTTATTTACATCTATGTAATTGTTGTTTGCAAACAAAAGCTCTAATTTTGCATCTTTAGAGCTATCATTAACGATATGTTTTGCAACCTCTAAAGCACTTAATGCATAAGCATTTATACTAAAAATTATAGCAATGATTGCAATTTTTACCATAACTTTCCTTTGTTTTCTTTCATAAATTCAGCCTTAGTAATTTGCTTAATTTGACCATCTTTGATAATTAAAAATTTAGATAATCCATTTTTAAATTCTAAGGTATTGTTGTTTTCATCATTCATGGTAAAAGCTGCATGTCCTGTAGTAATTAACATATCTTTTTGTAAAGAAAGTACATAATCTTTCTTTATAATCATGGAGCTTTTTTTATGATCTTTTAAGTCAATCATTCCTATCCAAAGTTCAGCACTAGGTTTAATAACACTTTCTTTTAATAATATTGTTTTATTATTATCAATGTCTTCATTTGTTATATTTTCATCTTGATTTTGCTCTAATGTAATATTATTTTCTACATTTACATCGCTTTTGTTTTCTTCTATAATAGGATTTTTTTCTTCGCTAGCAAAAAAATTAACTACTTCTTCGCTTTTATTATCATCGTTTTTATCTTCTAAAACAACTTGTTCTTGCTCTAAAATATTTGTAGTATTTTCATCAGTAAAATTTTGAAAAAATCTTGATGCACCAAAAGCTATAAGTATAATTAAAACCACTGCAATTATAATTACAAAATACCATAAATTAGAACCTTCTTTTGTATAAGAATTAACTCTTGGAGAAATATGAACATGGTTTTTTTTCTCTATACCATTTTCTTCTAAATAAGCATGATATTCTTCTAAAAAGCTTGTGAAATCAAGATCATATTCTCTTTGTAAAATTTTAATATAGCCATTTACATTAAAACGAGATAAAGTTTTAAAATCTTTTTTTACAATAAGCTCAAGACATGCTAATTCAATTTGCGTTCGTCTTTGAACTTCTACTAAATTTAAATCTTGTAATTTTGTCCAATTATCCATTTTTCATCCTATCACAAAGTATTGCAAAAGCTGCACTTACATTTAAGCTATCAAAATCATTATGCATTTTTATACCCACACATTTATCACTTTTTTTTAAAATCTTAGGGGCTATACCAAAACCCTCACTACCCATAATCAAAACTTTTTTTTCTTTAACTTTTATAGTATGTATATCATCTCCTCCACTTGCACTAGCATAAATATAAAAACCTTTTTGTTTTAGCTCATTTATCATGGTTAAAATATCATCATTTAAAACGATTTTCATATCTAAAGCCGCGCCGCTGCTTGAGCGTATCACTCCATCAATAGCCACACTTTTTGCAGCCAAAATCACCCCATCAACTCCAAGTGCATAAGCACTACGCACAATAGCTCCGATATTTCCAACATCGCTGATATTATACAAAATTACAATAAAATCTTTTTCCTTTAAATCCTCAAAAGCACTAAATTCAAATTCTTTAATATCCATCAAAAATCCTTGATGATTACCCCCTCTTGCAAGGCTTTGTGCAGTTTTAAAATCAAGCTTTTTGATCTTTTTAGAACTTTTGATAATTTTTGTAAAATCAGCCTTTTGGCATTCTTTTGCCAAATAAATTTCATTAATTTTTTCTTTATGTTTTTCTAAAATGTAAAAAAATACCTGCTTACCATATACTATCATTTTTAAATAATAACCAAATTCAACTTAAAAGCAGTTTTTGATAATTTTCTTTTGGAGATTTTGCATTAATTTTTGAAAGCAATTTTGCTTTTACTTTTAAAGGTAAATCAAGCTCATAAATATCTTGCTCACATAAGGTGTTTTGACGAAATTGCGTTTTTTTAGCATCTACTACTACACACCATTCACCACGCAAATCCATTGTTTTTAACTTTTCTAAAACCTTTAAAGCATTTGCTCTAAATTTACTTTCAAATTTTTTTGTAGCTTCTTTAATTATAAAAATTTCGCGTAAAGGGTCTATTTTATTAATTTCTTCTATTAAACTAAGTATTCTAGTAGGTGCTTCATAAATTATACTAGGATAAGGATTAAGCATTAAATTTTCAATATCTTTTTGTCTTTGAGGATTTTTATTAGCCAAAAAACCCATAAAAATAAATTCTTTTTTACAAAAAGCACTTGAAACTAAAGCTAACAAAGCAGCATTTGCACCTGCTAAAACTTCATAATCAATATCATTTTTAATAGCATACTCGATTAAAAATTGCCCTGGATCGCTAATACCTGGCATACCTGCATCACTTAAATATACAACATCTTGATGAAAAAAATTTTCATCTATTTTTGCTAAAAAATCTTTTTCATTATGCGTATGCAGTGCTATGAATTTATGAGGTTTTATTTCTAAATTAAATTTTTCATTAAGAAGATGAATTAAAGATTTGCAAACTCTTGTATCTTCGCACAAAAAGAGTTTGCATTTTTGTAAAATTTCTAAAGAGTGAAAAGATATATCGCTTAAATTTCCTATAGGTGTAGGAATAAAATATAACATTATTGCATTGCGTATTTTTTCTTAAATTTCTCTACACGACCTGCAGCATCGACTATTTTTTCACTACCTGTGAAAAATGGATGGCAATTTGAGCAAATATCGACTTTAATTTCTGCTTTATTTGATTTAGTAGTAAAAGAATTTCCACAAGCACAACTTACTTTACATTCTACATATTCTGGATGAATTTCTTTTTTCATTATTTATCCTTTGTATAAACATTAAGGCGTAATTATATAAATTTTTATATAAAAAATAGCTAAATTTAAGCATTATTTTAAATTATAAATTTAGAGGCAACCCCTATAATAGCTGTTTGTGCTTTAAGTATATAAGAGGCTTGCAATCTAGCTTTTTTTGTGCATTTTTTTCTTTCACTTTCAGAAAATCCACCCTCAGCTCCTACTAAAAATACATGCTCTTTAGGTTCAAATAAAGATAAATCTTCTCCTTCAAAATCAATAAGAACTATATTTTTATATGCTTTTTGGAATAATTGAAAATTTTCAAATAATTCTAATTTCAACAAAGAATCTCTTCCACATTGCTGGGATGATTCTATGAGTATTTTTTCCATTCTTGTAAAATCTAGTTTAAAATTTTTTTGTGAAAAATCCATATACACAAAAGATAACTTAAAAACACCTAATTCATTTAAAAATGGTAGTATTTTTTCTATATTTTTTGGATCAATTACAGCCAAAGCTAAATGAAGATTAGTTTGTTTTTGAGATTTTTGTTCTTTTTTTTCTTTTAGTTTTAAAATACAAGATCGCCTAAGAATTTCTATACATTCGTATGTATATGCATAAGAATCATTAAAATTTCTAAAAATAACATTATCGCCAATCTTAATTCTTCTAGCTTTTAAATGTAAAAACGACTCATTATTTACTTCTATAATCTCATCGCCGCTTTTTAAGTGATATAAAAACTGCATTAAAGATAAAAACTCTTAAATATATAAGGAATAAAAAGTAAAAATATATCTAAACATAAAATAAAAAACGAAAGCAATCTAAATTTAGAATAACATTTATACATTCTTGCCTTTTTAAATAAAATAAATTGATAAATAGCCAAAGCAAAAATCAAAAACCAAGAAAGCCACATTAAAAACATATACAAACTAAATTCAAAATGTTTTAAAGCCCATAGCAAACTTCCTGTAAAAAGAGTTATAGCCAAGAACAAATAATAAATTGGTAAAAATAAACGAATTTTTTTTATAAAAATAAATTCTTGAGAAAAGCTACTTTGAGTTAAATATAAATAAAATAACATCAAAAAACCATTTGCATACAAACTATAAACATGCAATGCCAAAAAAAATTCATAACTTTGTTCCATTATTTTCCTTGAGTAGTATTTTCATCTTTAATTTCATCATCCACTGGTATAGGAAGAGTATCATCATTAATTTGAACATTGGAATCACTTTGTTCAATTTGAATATTTTCAGTTTCTAATTCTTTTTTTATATTTTTATGCTCATTGTTAGAACAAGCTATAAAAAACAAAAATGGCAAAATTGCTAATATTTTTTTCATCATACTTCCTTTTGATTGACAAAGATAAAATCTTTATCCTGTAATTTTTTAAAAAAATCCTTATCTTTCCATTCATCTTGTATGGCTTTTGAAAATTCAATATCTATCAAATTTATTTTTGGTAAAAACTCACTATAAGCATCTTCTTCAAAACCCTGTGCATAACCTGTTCTAGTTTCATGTACTATAACACTTTTTAATCGCACACCACGCTCACCATTTACCATTTTAGTTTTTAAAAGCAAAGCATCAATTAATACAAAAAAAATCCTTACAAAATTTTCTGCACTAACATTTACAGGCAAACTCACCCACCTTTGTGAGTGTTTTTTCATATCTTCTAAATAAGTTTTATCATCATCTTTAAAGAGCGTAATAGCATGATCAAAGCTATCAATAATTTGTTTAATCTCATCTTTTAACAAACCAAAATCATATACCATTCCTGCATTATCAAGGTATTTACTCTCAAGCAAAATTTCCACCTTGTAAGAATGGCCATGTAAACTAGTTTTGCATCGCTTAGAACTACAAAATCTAACAATATGAGCATTTTCAAATTCAAACAATTTTCTAATAATCATACGCCTTCTTTATCTCCCCAAATTCTAATGTGCAATCTATCAGAGTAATTATATCCATTTTTTATACAAAATTCAGCAACGCTTAAGCTATTTTTAGAAATTTCTTCTTCCTTTGCCCCCATAGGCATGCAAAAGACTTCATTTTCGCAAAGTTGTAAAATTTCATTAATTTCCTCTAAAGCTTTATTTTCTTGAATGAATTTTTCATCCAAAACAAATTTATAAAAACTATCCTTTGCATTTTTTTTAAAAGCTTTCAAGGCTTTTTCATTGATTCTTTTTTCTTTTTTTACCCCACTATTGCTAAGCTTAATACCCAAGGCAAAATAACATTGTTTATATAAAGGATATTTTTCAAAATCAATTTCAATGCTTGCATTAGTCTCAAAATGCACTATAAAGTCATTTTCTAAAAGCAGACTAATGAATTCTAAAAAATCTGCGTTTTTATAATTTAACAAAGGTTCTCCACCTGTAATCACTACAATAGGTTTAAAATCTTTAGCAAGTTTTAAAAGCTCTTTAAAAAGCTCTTTTGCTTCATAAAATTTATAAGTATTTTTAAATTCTTTAGTAAAAACCGCTCTAATGGTATCACAACCTAAGAATTCTTTAGAATTTTTTTGTTTTTTTACCCCAAAACCCGCACAATTAAAATTACACCCTGCAAATCTTACAAAAACAGCTAAATTTCCGCTGTATTTTCCCTCACCTTGCAAGCTTAAAAAAGTTTCAACAACTTCCATCATCCACCCGTTTGATAAAAGGCTCTTGTGGAAGTTTGGTTGCTTTCATTTTCTGACCATCTGTTTTTTTCTGATTTATTTTTTATAACATTTTTTAAAACTTCACAAGCCCCTGCTATATCTTTATTGCGTATAGCTTTTTTAATACTCAAAGCCTCATCATAATACAAACAAGGTATTAAAAGGCCTTCTGCTGAAAGTCTTATACGATTGCAACTATCACAAAAATCATGGCTATGAGGATCTATAATACCAAATTTATACCCATCTTCTAATTCATAAATAGTCGCAGGTGCATTAGGTGTTTTTTGTCCTTCTTTAAAGGTATATTTTTGAGCAAGTATATTTAAAATTTCTGCTGATTTTAATCCTTTTAAATCTCCATAAGCATGATAATTTTCCATAAATTCTATAAAACGAATTTGGGAATTTCTTTCTTTGGCGAATTCTAAAAGATTAATAAATTCATCATCATTAATTCCTCTAAGTGCTACGGTATTAAATTTTATTTTAAAATTTAATTTTAAAGCTTCTTCTATACCATTTAAAACATCTTTTAGTATATTTTTTTGTGCAAGTTTATAAGCCACTTCTTCTTTTAAAGTATCTAATGAAATATTAATTCTTTTTAATCCAGCTTGTTTTAAATCTTTTGCCTGTTGTTTTAATAAAGAAGCATTTGTTGTCAAAGCCAAATCTAAATCATTTTTATACTCACTAATCATAGTAATAAATTTATACAAATCTTTACGCACCAAAGGTTCTCCGCCTGTAATACGAATTTTTTTAACTCCTTCATCAATACAAACTTTAACAAACATAAAAAGCTCTTCAAATGTTAAAAGATTTTCTTTAGCACTCCATTCAAATGGAGTCTTTGGCATACAATAAAGACAACGAAAATTACATCTTTGTGTTACTGAAATTCTCAAATAATCAATCACTCTTCCATAGCTATCTACTAACATTAAAGGCCTTTATATTAATTTATTAAATTTCAAGATAAGCTCAACCCTACCCATACCCATACGCAAATCTTTTGCAATTTGTTCTATGGATTTTTTTTGATTAAAAAGCTCTATGACTTTTTGCTCTTCATTATCATAGCTTGGACTTAATTTTGTAATACTTTGTGTTTTTTGCTCCAAATTTAAAAGACGATTTTTTTGCTCGCTTTGAAATTCTTCAATTACCTCTTCTACTTCTTTTAATGCATTTAAAATAGGAATGATATTTTGATTGATTTTTTGATCTATAATCTGTAAAAATTCTTCTTTTAATTCTTCTTTTATTAACTCTATGTCAATTTCTTCTTTTTCTTCATCATTTTCTAGCAAAGCTCCGCTTTCTTTTTTTAAATAATGATATTGTTTGTTTAAATCTTCAATAATTTTTCCAAGTTCATTAAATTTTGCGACATTTTCTTTTTCTCTTATTACCATATATGCAAACATAGCAAAAATTAAAAGTATAACCACCAACCATAATAATACATCAGTGTTCATTTGTCTTCTCCTTTAAAAATTTAATCATAGCCCTTTGCATATCTACAACAAAATTATTGTAAATATTTTCATCTTCGTTTTTTATTTGTGTAATTCTTGCATTTTGAGTGCTTAATGCTTTAAAAAAAATACTAATTTTATGTCCGTTTAGTTCAAACCTAGCATAATATTCCATATCATTTTTCAAACAATTATCTTTAAATTTAATATGTGTAAAATGCACACCATCTAATATAGCTTTATTTTGCAGTGGTATAAAAGTATTATTTTTATTAATATCATTTTTAATTAAAAATAATTCTTGTTTTAAATCTAATAATAAATCAAAAATTAATTGCTCACCCTCGCTAAATTCAATTCTTGAAGCTAGTTTTTTCCATTTACTTAAATTTACATAATTATTACATACTAAATACTCTTGCAAAAACTCATCATATCTTAAACCACATTCTTCAAATTCTAACTCTAAAGAGCTTTTAAAAAAACTTATTTCCATAAAAGATCAACCCATATAAAAATAAAAAACACCACGCTTAAATACCCATTTAAAGTAAAAAATGCTTTATCAATTTTTGCAAAATTTTTTCTAACAATGCGGTGCTCAAAAAATAAAATCACCGCGCTAATTATCACACCAAAAAAGGCAATATTTCCAGTTGGAGCCACCCAAACAAATAAAAGCCAAAAAAGTACCGCTAAAATATGACAAAATGCTGAGATAAACAAAGTTGCTTCAAGTCCAAATTTAGCGGGTATAGAATGCAAACCTGTTTTTTTATCATACTCCATATCTTGCAAAGCATAAAGCAAATCAAAACCAGCTGTCCAAAAAGTAACACCCAAACACAAAATAACACTATAAATTTCAATACTTCCCAAAACCACAATACTACCAGCAATAGGCGCAAGTCCCAAACAAAAACCAAGAACTAAATGTGCTAAAGACGAAAAACGCTTAAAAGCAGAATAAATAGCCAAAACAAACAAAACCGGCAAAGATAAAGCAAAAGCAAGTTTGTTGATAAAATAAGTTGTTAAAACAAAAACAATAGCATTTAAAATAATAAAAAGCAAAATGCTAGTTTTACCTATACGCCCATCGATGTTAGGTCTATTTGCACAACGAGGATTGTTTTTATCAATATCCTCATCCATTAAACGATTAATCGCCATTGCAAAATTTCTAGCACTAATAGCACATATAACACCCAAAATCAAAGCTTTAAAACCAAACCAAGTGCTATCATTTAAAATGACAGAAGCCACAATCATTGAAGTAAATAAAAACGGCAAAGCAAAAATGGAATGCTTAAAAACAATCAAATCTAAAATATCTTTCAATTTTTCTTTTAATGTAGGCATTTTTTCTCTTTATAATATATTTTTGTTATGATTTTACTAAAATAATTTTAAATTTAGGATATTTTTACGATGTTTTTTGAATTTGCTCTTATTGGAACCACAGCAAGCGGAAAAACAGAGCTTGCCAATAAACTTGCGTATGAATTTAATGCAAGCATATTAAGCCTTGATAGCCTTTGTGTGTATAAGCAAATTAACATCGCTTCAGCAAAAACTGATAAAAAAACCTTAGATGAGTTAAATTATTTTGGAGTAAATTTATTAAATGTTGACGAGCATTTTAATATTGCTTTGTTTTTTAAAGAATACCAAAAAGCAAAAGCTTTTGCACAAAAAAACAATCAAATGCTAATTATTACAGGTGGAACTAGCTTTTACCTAAAAGCTTTAATGGATGGCTTGAGTGCAAATTTTAAAGAAAGCAATAGCCCTTTAAGTAATGATGCAATTTATGCTTTAATGAAAAAAATTGATAAAGAAGCAAAAATAGAAAAAAACGACACTTATCGCTTAAGAAAATGGCTTGGAATTTATGAGCAAAGTCAGCAAATTCCAAGTGAAATCTTAAAAAATACCAAAAAAGCACCCCTTATACAGAATTTAAAAATTTTTGAAATTTGTTGGGACAAAGCACTTTTAGAGCAACGCATTATTAAACGCACAAAAAGTATGATTGAACTAGGATTAATACAAGAAGCTAAAACACTTTTTCAAAATTATGATAACAATTTAAAAGCACTCAATTCAATAGGCTTAAAAGAATGCAAAGCATTTTTAGAACAAAAAATCAACCTAAAAGAACTTGAAGAATTAATCATAATCCACACAAGACAATTAGCCAAAAGACAAAGAACTTTTAATAAAAAATTTGAAAAAGAAAAATTAAATTTTTCAAATGCATTTGAAAAATTAAAAATATACATTAATCATCAAATTCAAGGTTGAGTATCTAAAATTTGCATTTTTTCTTTACATAAATTTTGCCAGCTACTTGTCGCATTAAGATCTAAACATTTTTGTAAACTTTGCTTTTGATTTTGTGTTTGATTTAAATCTTCATAAATACTACTTTGTGTATAAAAAACTCTTGCTCTTTCATCATTTTTTAAAGGATTGGCTAATAAATCTTTAAATAAAGCCAATGCCTTATCTAATTGCTTAGCTTGTTGCAATGCTTTTATATATATAAATTCCAAATCAGGCGTAAAAAGATTCACACCCTTTAAATTTTGATAATCAATAGCCTTTGGTGCATAAGTTAAAATATTTGTTAATAAATTATTTTGCTCACAATAACGCAAAAATTCATAATAAAGTTCAACCATGCGATAATTCATATCAAATCGCTCTAGTCTTTGTAAAGTTTGTATCATGGCATTATAATCTTGCAGTTTTAATTGTGCAAAAAATTTAAGATAATTTGCCTCAAATTTTTCTTCATTAGTAATGATTGCACGCGTATTTAAAATATCATTAACCATTTTAAGCACTACATTATATTGTTTATCTTTTAATGCCAAATCCGCTCTTTGTAGTTTATAAAAAATAAGATCATCTTTTTCATTTTCTGCGATATAGTTTTTTGCTTCTTCTATACGCGTAGTTCTTTTAAAGCATTGTAGCATTTGTTTTTTGTTTGTGATTTTATTTCCAATACTATAATTTTTAAATTCATCATAAAGTTTTACAGCATCTATACATTCATCTTTTTTTAATTTATCACTTAATACATAAATGGCAGATTGTTCTAAAATATTTTTTATTTCTTTATTAGAATATTTTTCTATATCATTTTTATAAGAAACTACTTTATCATAGTTTTTTTCCTTAAAATACAACTTAACATTATCAAATAAAGCTTTACTTGAAATTTCTCCAGCATATTTATTCATTATCTCTTCATATTTTTGATGTAAGGTATTAGCATCAGCATTTTTTAAATATAAAAAGTTTTTATCTTGAGCTTCTTTGATTAAACTTACATACTCTCCTAAAGGAAATTCTTCAGTATAAAGATCTAAATATTTTTGTGCTTTAATATACTCTTTAGCATTGATTAACGAAAATGCTAAATCTTTTAAAACTTTTTCATATTCTTTATCAACTTTTGTTAATTTTGAAAAAATATACTCATAAATTTTTGCACTTAAGTCATAGATTTTATTATAATCTAAAGCTTTAGCTAAAAGCAATGAGTTATCTAAATCATGCATAAAAAAATCAGGATTTGATGATAAAATTTTATTTATTAGTTCTTTTGCTTGTTTTGGATTTTTTTGCTCTAAATAATTTTTTGCTAAAAACAAAGCTGCCCTACTTGCTAAATTTGTATTATCAGTAGAATAATAAACCTCTTGATAAATATTTGTTGCTGTATTTTTTTTACCTAAATTATATAAATAATCTGCATAATCTAACAAAGCCATGGTGCTAAATTTATCACCTTTGTGTTCATTGCTAAGCGTTTGAATAATATACTCAACATTTGATCTTTGTGATAAACCTATATATATTCTCATCATTATATACATTACTTCAGTGAAATCTTTGTCATTTACATAAGTTCTTGTCCATTTCTTTGCATCATCAAGCATTTGTTCTAATACTTGCTGATCTTTATCTAAAGCATAAGTATAAATTTGATTTTGCGCTCTAAGCTTATAAAGTTCAAATTCTCCCATAAAAACACTACCTTGATAGCGATTTATAGCATTTTGACTATCTCTTAAAACCTGATCATATTTTTTTGCATCATACTCTTTTTTAATGTTTAAATACGCATTTACATCTGCACTCTTTGAGACATCTATGGGGTTTGAATTTAAATCCAAAGCTCCAATAGATGGCATCAAAGCTTTGTTAAAATAAATATTAAAATCTAACCCATCATTACTTTTATATTGTCTTAAGTCCTTGGAGAAAATAAAAACAAAATGATTTGCTTGAATATTTCTTTGATCTTGAATTTCTTTAGAATCAAATATTTCTTGAGAATAATTAAACATTTTAGACATAATTTTTGGTTTAATTTTTACCTTTAAATAAGTTGGTTGTTTTTCAAAAGAAATAGAAAAATCTTCAAATTCTTTATCTTGAAATTGCATATTAGTGAGGCCTAAAATTTTACATTCATAATGCTGTTTTTCAAATTCAAGAATACTCTCGCAAGTAAATTTTTTTTCATCTTTAAGATGTAAAAGCGTGAAAGGGCGATTATGCTCTTCACCTTTATTTACTAAAATTTCAAATGCAAATGCAAAATTTATACTAAAGAAAAATACAAATAATATCCTGATCATAAATGTGATTATATCAATATTATTTTACAAAAGCAAAAATATACATGAGATATTGCCTAAAAAACACAATAGTAAAATAATTTTTTGCTTTGTATTTAAACTACATGATTCTATAACATCAGATTTTTTAAAAAATACATAAATTAGAATTTTTAAATATGCATATAACATTATCATAGAGCTTAATGCGATTGCAAAAACTAATATATAATAACCTGAATTTAAAATAGATGTTAAAACCAAAATCTTACCCCAAAAAATACCAAATGGAGGAATTCCAGCTATAGATAAAATAAATATAGCTAAAATAATAGACAATAAAGGTTTCTTATCAAACAAACCTGCAAAACTTTCATAAGAACTTTTTTGAAATAAACTCAAAATTAAAAAAATTCCATAATTTGCAAAAGCAAAACTAACCCAATACACAAACAATGCAAAAATAGAAAGTAGATATGATGTTCCATCTCCTTGAGCACTAATACTCATACTAGAAACAATCACAGCTAAAATAAACGAAGAATGTGCTATAGAACTATAAGCTAGCATTTTTTTAATATCAGTTTGTATCAAAGCAACAATACTCACAGCTATCATGGAAAATATAGCAAGCAAAGTAACAATGTATTCAAATTTTACACCTCCGCCTAAAGCGGTAAAAATTCTTAAAACTACTATTATAATAGCTATTTTAGGAACTACTGAAATAAATGCTATAAAATTAGTGTGAACTCCATAATACACATCTTTTAGCCAAAAATGAAAAGGTGCTATAGAAAGTTTTATACCAACTATAACCAAAAACATAACACCTGCACAAAGTAAAATAGGATCAGAAATGTATTCAGAATGTAATAAATTATCCAAATCTAAAGATTGTGTTTTTAAATATACAAAAGCACAAGCAAACACAAAAAATCCCGCACCAACAGCAGCTAATGCAAAATATTTTATACTTGAACTAATTGCATTATGCGTTCCTCTTAAAGCTATTAAAGTATATAAAGCCAAAGAAGAACCTTCCAAAGCTAAGAAAATTACAATTAAATTAGTACTTGATATCATCAAAATCAAACAAGCAATCATAAATAAAAACAAAGAATAAAATTCAGACTTTTCTTCGTCTTTATCCATTAATAAATATAGTATAGAAAATACTATGATAATAATTTGTGCAAAAATAGCATAATTATCACTCACAAATAAACCAAAAAAAGCTTGACTTTCTTCTAAACTAGTTCCATTATAAAAACTCAATAAAAACAAAGCAGACATTAATGCTACAACACTAATGCTAATATAAAAATTTCTACTAAATTGCTTAAAAGCACCTAATAAAAGCAAAATAATAGCCCAGCAAAATAAAGAAACAACAGGCATTAATAATACAAAATTTAATTTTTCTAAACTAAAACCACTCATTAAAAACCTCTTATATTGTCTATGATTTTTTGATTTTCTAAAACAATATTCTTAGCTTGCATTACATCGAGTATGCCATTTATATTTTGAGAAATATTATCAAGCATAGAGCTTGGAGCAATACCCAAATATATCACTAAAACACTTAAAATAGTCAAAACAAAAATTTCACTTTTTCTTAATATAAATTTTTCTATATTATCTGTATTTTCTTTAGAATTAGTAGCAAAAAACATATTTCTATATATATTTAGCATATATATAGCACCTAAAATAATAACCCCACCTGCAAACAAAGCATACCATATATTTACACTAGCTACGCCTTGAAGTATTAAAAATTCTCCCACAAAAGATATAGTTAAAGGTAGCGAAATAGACGAAAAAAGTAAAATGGCAAAAAAGAAGCTAAATAAAGATGATTTTTTTGCTAAAGCTTGATAAAAACTAATTTCAAAAGTGTTATATCTTTTATATAACATCCAAGCTGCCAAAAACAAACCACCTGTAACCACACCATGAGCAAACATATAAAACACAGAACCACTTAATCCATTAGAAGTAAAAGTCACAATACCTAATATCACAACACCTAAATGCGAAATAGAACTATAGGCAATTAACTCTTTTAAATCTTTTGTTTTAAATGCAATTAAAGCAGTGTATAAAATACCAATTATACACAAAATAGCAAGTAAAGAATAATAATGATTAATCGTATCAGGACTCAATGGCAAAACAAAGCGTATCATACCAAAAGGTGCCATTTTGAAACTAACAAGCATTACAGATACTAAAGTTGGACTTTTAGCATATACATTTGGTGCCCAAGTATGGAAAGGAAACAATGGGCTTTTAATAGCAAAAGCTATGAAAAAACCAAGAAAAATCAAATTTTGAGAATACTCTGATAAGAAAAATTCGCTCTTATACCAAGCAAGTAAATCAAAACTCCAATAACCAAAGGTTTGATAATATAAAAATCCAGTATAAAGAATAGCCAATAGCATAAGCATAGAACCACAAAAAGCATAAATGAAAAATTTGATTCCTGCTTTATAATTGTTAGAATATCGTCCTATAAGATAAATTAGAGGGATTAAAGAAAATTCCCAAAAAACATAAAATAACAAAGCGTCTAAAGATGAGAATAACCCTATAATACAAAATTGCAGTATAAAAATGCTTATAACAACATCTTTGCTTTTAATATCTAAGCAAATAAAAGATAAAAAAATCATTAAAGAACAAAGTAACATCAAATAAAGCGCTATAATATCAACACCTATATGAAAATTTACAATCAAAGTGCTAATTACAAATTCATAATCAATTCCACCTTGATAATTAGCAATTAAAAAAATATTAAAAACTAAAATAAAAAAACTAACTAAAATTGCAAAAAATTTACTTTCATTCTTACGCAAAAATAAAGAAACAATAGTTGCAAAAAATGGAAACAATATCAACATACCTAACATATCACACCGCCAATGCTAAAGAAAATAAACACACAAAAGCCAAAATAGAAATTCTTAAAACCAAAGAAAAATCTTTTCTTACGCTAATTACCCTAGCAAAAGTTTTTAGAAAATAAACGATACTATTTACAAGAGCATCTAAAATCTCTCTATCACCTCTTCTTAAAAACTCACACAATATTGCATATTTTTCGACAATGTATTTATGATATAAATTTGGAATATAATACTCATTAAATAATATTTTATATAGTCTTGTTTTAGAAAGCGAAGGTTTAAACCAATTTCGCCAATAAGCAATAACAGCCAAACATATACCCAATAAAGCTGCTATACTTGCTAATATCACAACTAAAAAATTTTGTCCATCAATAATAGCTAAATTTCTACTTACAAATTCCATAAAATCATGCTCGAAAAATCCTGCTATAATAGCAAGTAAGGCTAAAGGACTCATTGCTAATAAAGCTATTTTACTTGCTTCATGAGGATGTTCTTCATGTCTTTTTGGAGTAAAAAATACAAGCATTAAAAGTCTAAAACTATAAAAAGCCGTCATAAAAGCTGAAATTAGCAAAATTAAAAAAATACCATGATGATGAGAAATAAAAGAAAATCCCAAAATCAAATCTTTAGAGAAAAAACCAGCAAATGGGTAAATTCCAGCTAAGGCTAAAGACCCAACTACCATTAAAATAGCACTGAATTTCATGTTTTTATAAAGACCGCCCATTTTACCAATATCAAGCTTATCATTCATTGCATGCATAACATTACCAGCACCTAAAAATAATAAAGATTTAAAAAATGCATGTGTAGCCAAGTGAAACAATGCGATTGCATAAGCTCCAAGTCCAGCTGCAACAAACATGTATCCAAGTTGTGATAAAGTAGAATAAGCAATAATTCTTTTTAAATCTTTAGCTACCATAGCCATAGAAGCAGCAAAAAACGCTACAAAAGCTCCAAGTGTTGCAATAAAATAACCAACTTCAGGAACTTGTAAATAAAGCTCTCCTGCACGAATTACTAAATAAACTCCAGCTGTAACCATAGTTGCAGCATGAATTAGCGCTGAAACTGGAGTAGGCCCAGCCATAGCATCAGCAAGCCAAGTATGAAAAGGAAACTGAGCTGATTTACCCATAGCACCAACAAATAATAAAATTGCTATTAATATTAAAATACTATCATCTTCATGCCCTAAAGACAAAAGTGTAAAAAATTCATCGTATTTTAAAGTATTAAATTCCATATAAATTAAAAAAATTCCTAAAAGCAAAGCTAAATCTGCAATTCTATTCATAATAAATGCTTCATTAGCTGCAAAAGTGTATTTTTCATTATGATACCAAAAGCCTATCAAAAGCCATGAACAAAGTCCAACACCTTCCCATCCTATAAAAAGTCCTAAGAAGTTATCACTCATAATTAAAAACATCATAGAAAAAACAAAAAGTCCTAAATAACTAAAATAGCGATTAAAGCCTTCATCATGCTCCATATAAAATATACTATATAAATGCACAAAACTTGCGACAATACCAACAACACACATCATAATAAGCGTAATAGAATCAATCTTAAAACCAAAATTTACACCTACTAAAGAAATCCAAGTTCCAAGTTCAAAACTAAAATGAACGCCATTATAAAGCAAGATTACCGAAGCAACAGCTGAACATGCAACCAACAAAAACGCAAGATATCCTAAAATATTTTTTTTGGCATTAAAAGCAAAAGCACCTAAAATAAGTGCTGAAAACAAAGGAGAAAAAAGTGCAACTAAAGCTAAATTTTGCATTTTGTTTCTCCTTTTTCTACTAAAGAATCAAGTTCTAGCGTTCCTGTTTTTCTATACCATAATACACAAAGTGCTATCCCAACGGCCACTTCACAAGCTGCTACCCCCATAACAAATAAAGCAAAAACCTGCCCTTCAATATCTCCATGTGAAGCACCTGCAGTAACTAAAGCTAGATTTGCACTATTGAGTAAAATTTCACTTGATATAAAAAGCATTATTAAATTTTGTCGTTTTATGATTCCTATTAGACCAATGATAAACATTAAAATAGCCACAATGTAGTATTTTTCTAACATCATTGTTCATCCTTTTTTATATTTTTTTGAGTTAATACAATAGCACACACCAAAGCTATCAAAAGTAAAATAGCCATTAATTCAAAAGCGAGCATGTATTTGGTAAATAAAATAAAGCCTATTTGTTCGGTGGAGCTAAGATCATAAGTAAAATTATCATTCATTTTAAAATTGTAACCCATGATAATACTCACTAGCAATACAGCACCAAAAATCACAGCAAAGATAAACATTCTTTTTCCTCTTAAAGTTTCTTTAACCTTAATAGAAGCATCAAAAAACATCATCGCAAAACTATAAAGTCCTAAAATGGCACCACTATAAACTATGATTTGTATAGCTCCGATAAATTCAGCATTTAATAAAAAATAAAATCCACTCAAAAAAACCATAGCAGCAGCTAAGGAGCTAATAGCATTAAGCACGCTTTTACTCAAAACACTAATTAGAAAAAATCCTAATACCAAAATACTTAATATGCAAAAAGCTATTGTTTCAAACATTTTCTTCCTTTGGAGCATCTTGTTGTCTTTGTAAATCTATCTCATAATAATTTGGAGTTTTCTTTACCAAAGCATCAGCATCTTTTCTTAAACTACCACTGCCTTCAAAAACAACTTGATTTTTAAGCTCATCAATTGGGGTTAAAAAATTTTGTTTTTGACCAAAATAAGATCTTTGTTCTGCTGCATTTTCATACTCTTTACCATGTACAATAGCAAGCTCAGGACATACATCAGCACAAAATCCACAATAAATACAACGCCCTAAATTAATACTATAATTTTCAACTTTTTTACGCCCATCTTCGCTTAAACTCGTTTCCATTCTTATACAATTACTAATGCAAATTTTTTCACACAATCCACAACCAATACAACATTCATTTTCACTTTCAATAAAACGCATTAAACGATGCACTGCGCGGTAACGATTGTCTAGTGAAACCTTTTCTAATGGGTATTTAATAGTTGCGCTATTATTTTTTTTAAACATTTCTCTTAAAACTACAAATAAACCCACAAAAAGTTCTGTATTTAAAGAACGCTTAATTACTTGTGTTAGTTTTTCATAAGCACCTTGAGGATTTTTACGCTCAAAATCTATTTTAAAATAACCTTTTTTCATTGTTTTTTCCTATATCACAACCACTAAAGCACTGATTAATAAATTTAAAACCGCTAAAGGTATTAAAATCAAATAACACATTCTCATAACTTGATCAGGGCGTAATTGAGGAAAAGCTCCTCTAGCCCAAAAATACCAAAAAAACACAAAAGAAACTTTCAAAAGCATCATAATTGCTCCTGGTATAATCCAAAAATCATTAAATCCGCCTAAAAACAAAAGCGATATCATAATCGCTCCAGTAATCATAGCAGTATATTCACCGATAAAAAACATACCCCATCTAAGCCCGCTATATTCAGTGCCATAACCTGAAACAAGTTCAGTTTCATTTTCACTTAAACAAAGTGGAGTTCTATTAGTTTCTATAAAAATTGCTATAACAAATAAAATAAAAGCTAAAGGTTGTTTAAAAATAAGCCAAGAAAGTATGCCATCGCTTTGATAGTTATTAATATCTACCAAAGATAAAGAACCAACAAGCATCACAACACACACCAAAGAAAGTCCCGCAACGCTTTCATAAGATATTATAGAAACAAGTCCTCTTGCTCCTCCTAGCAACGACCATTTATTATTACTAGCTAAACCACCTAAAAAAATCGCATAAAAACTAACTCCACCCATACCTATAACAAAAAGCAAAGCCACATTAATATCAGCAATAATAGGGCGAATTACCCTACCAAATAAAGTAAATTCAGGAAAAATAGGTATAGCTGCAATTGCTACAAAAGCACAAATTGCTGCAATTAATGGAGCAACTAAAAACACCACCTTTTGGGCATAAGTTGGCACTATATCTTCTTTAGTGAAAAGTTTAATCATATCAGCAACCACTTGAAGCAAACCAAAAGGCCCTACCATATCAGGCCCTAAACGACGATGAAATAAAGCTAAAGCTTTTCTTTCTGCATAAGTTGCTAAGCCTGCTAAAGTAGCAAAAATAGCTATAACAAGCACACATTTAATAATAGTTTCTATGATAAAAAAAGTGATATCACTCATTTTTTGCTCCTACTTTTTCAAGCCAAACTTTTACATATCGAGTATTATCAAATAAAGACTTATAATCAATCTTGCTATCATAATCCCCCAAATATGCACCATTTTCTAAAGATTCATCACACTTTACACTAATAGCAATTTGAGTTTTTTCATTTTTTAAAATAACACTATCATCTTGGTTTAAATCAAATTTTTGCATTAAATCAGGCGATAAAAATAAAGCTCCAACTTCATTAAAAGCCCTATTGCTAAGCTTTGAAAACTGATGAATAGTATTTGCATGATATAAGCTTAAATTTCCTTCATTTTGCACTTTAGCTTCTTGAGTGCTTAAGTTTTTTTCAAATTCAAAATGAGAAAAATCAAGCTCATAACCCCTATGATTTTCCCCGCCATTATCATAATAATTTTCTAACTCATCAAAATCAATTGCTCTAAAGCCTTTATTTTGCGGTAAAAATTTAGTGTAATTAATCGTAAATTCTTCATCAAAACCCAAAGCATTTGCTAAATCATTTAAAAAATAACCTTTAAATTCTAAAGCCGCATTTGTAGGCACTAATCTTTTATCATAATTTACAAAGCTACCTTCTTGTTGATTTAAACTAGAACTTGCAAGATCTCCATCATAAGAAAAGCTAAAATCACCTTTTTCATTATAAGCTAGTGTTTTTCCTGCTTTAAAATCTTGACTTAAATCACAAATTAAACTCACGCCTAAAGTATTGGTGCAAGTTGGATTTAAAAAGACTTTAAATTCAGTATGTTTTTGCACTAAAGCACAAAGTTTTGCTAATTTAGCACTTTGCTCATCATAATAAATATCACTCCCCACAATAAGAGTAAATTTTTGCTTTTTTGCAAGTAAAGTTTCTAAAATATCCTCATCTATGCCAAGATTTTTCGCATAATTTGATCTTTGCACCTCTATGCTTTTTTTAATCTTTTTAGGCACAAGTTTTTTAAGCTCTTCTATAATAATCTCACCATTTTCATTTTGTTTTTCTATTTTTTCAATGACTTCTTCATTGATAGTTTCTTCTATTTCTTTAGTGCCTTGATAGTACGCGTTTTCTAATGTGTTTTTAAAATCTTGTGGAAGCTCTTTGGCAAATTTTTGCAAGATAAATAATAAAATATTTTCATTATCTTTAATATCATGATTAATTTGTAATAAATTCTTAGAGTATTTATCTATGCCTTTATCTTTTATAGGGTGAAAATAAATTCCTGCACCCTTATTCATCACTAAAGCATTATTGACTTTATAGCCTAGAGTTGGTGCATCATAACGCAAAAATGAACCTATGATGATTAAAAAATCACTTTGGCTAATATCGTTTGTATTTGCATTATACATTGTGTTTGCATTTTGGTAAAAACAAGCTAGAAAATCTTGGAATTTTTTAGCTTCGTGGTTTATAAGATTAAGATTAAATTTTTGGCTTAAATTTTGTAAGATTAAAGCTTCTTCGTTAGTAATAAAGCTATTAAATAAAATATTTTTTATTTCATCATTTTTTATCATATTTACTAATTTTTCAAAGGCTTTTTCATCTTTGCCTTGAACTTCGTTTTGAGTGTTAAAACCATATCTTGCGGCTTTATTTAGCGTAGCAAAGGCAAAATCATTGCTCACTCTATAAATTTTTTCTTTTTGATTATTAATACTAGTTTGTTTAATATCATAATACATCAACTCACAATCACTAGAATGGGGATTACTAGCTGGAATTTTCTTTAACTCCCAAGCATTAGAAGTGTATTGAAAGGCTGAGCTCACCAAAGCTCCCGTTGGGCATACACTTGTGCATTCCCCACAAAAAGAACAATCAAGCATATCACCACTACTTGGTGCAATCAAGCTTTTTTGAAATTTAGTCCAAATTGCAAGCGCATCTTTACTCATACTTTCTTTAAAGCTTGCATCGGGTGCATTTGCTCCTCTTGGAGTAGTTTTTAAAGCGCTCTCTCCTATTTTGTCTTTACAAACGGTGATACATCTTTCACACACTATACATAAAGCAGGATCATAATTAATCTCGCCCCATTTTTTATGCTCTTTATGTGTGTCTTTAATCCAATAATTTTGCACATTTACTCTTGCCTTATGTGTAAAGTTTTGAAGCTCACATTCGCCTGATTTATCACAAACTCCACATTGCAAAGGATGATTAATACAATATGCTTGCATGATGGCATTACGCTCATCCCATAAATTTGGCAAATCACTCTCTACTACCATACCTTCTTTAACTTTGGTATTGCAAGAATAAACCTTTTTACCATCAGCCTCAACCATACACATACGACAGGCAAGTGTTGGAGAACAGCCATTTAGATAACAAATTGCAGGGATAAAAATATCATTTTTTCTAGCTACATTTAAAATATACTCGCCCTCATTTGCCTCACATTCTATACCATTAATGATAACTTTCATTTTATAACCTTAACTTGAGCTTTTGAAAAAGCAAAATCTTTACTAGGATAATCAAACAAAGCTATTGTCCCTTTTAAACCCTCATCTATTTGCACTACACTTGTAAAATTTTGCTCTTTAATGCTTAGTTGGATTTTTTGATCTTGTTTTATTTTAGCAATCAAAGCAAAAGAAGCTGAGCAGTGTAATTTTGTATCTTTTAAAGGTGTTTGCATAATGATAGTTCCATCAAAATTATCAAGCTCTAAAAGCACATTAAAGGAATTTTGTATCAATAAATTTTCTTCATTTTCATCAGAACATACCAAAAAAAGATCAAATTTTTGACAAAGTTTTGCTAAAAAATATTTGATATTTTCAAAATCTTTATGTTGATATAAATTTTCATCAAAAATAATACACTTTGCTTGTTTTAAAAATTCCAAAATTTCTAAAGCTTCTTCTTCTCCAAAACAAGATTCAGCACTCAAATAACCCTCATCAAGCATACTAAATTCTTCTTCTAAAGCCATTTTACAAAGTAAAGCAAGCACAAAAGGCACACTTGCAATTTCACATTTATAAAAACTCGCATTTAAATTTTTATCTTCCAAACAGGAAATATTATAATTTTTGCTTTTATCAAGCTTAGCACAAAGTAAGGGATTTTTTAAAGAAAGCAAATCCACAAAACACAAAGCATTTAATCCTTCTTGGTATTTTTTTAATTTCATTGCCCTACCTTTTTAAAAACTATAGTCCAATCTACTTGATTAAATTTTAAAGAATTCAATAATTCACAATTTTGCTCTTTTATGAAAGCAAAACTTTTTTCTACATTAGAAAAATCTCCTATTTCAAACAAAACTACTAAAACCTCGCCCATATAAGCATTTTGAATGATTTGCTCTAAATCTTTAAATAAATCTTGACTTTTTCTTAAATCCACGCGTCTCATCGGTCTATCTCGCCTAAAACTATATTAATGCTTCCTAAAATCGCTACCGCATCAGCTAAATATGATCCAACAAGCATTTCTTCTAAAAATGCACAATGAAAAAAGCTTGGGGTTCTAGCTCTTAATCTATATGGCCTACCACTTCCATCTGAGTGGATAAAAAAGCCTAGTTCGCCTTTTGGACTTTCAGTTGGCACATATACTTCTCCTTTTGGAGGTTTTAAGCCTTGAGTTATTAGAACAAAATGCTGCATAAGTGAATAATTTTGCGTCATGATTTGCTCTTTTGAAGCACTTACATATTCAGGATGATTGCATAAAATTTCAGGCGGAGTATCTTGATAAAGCTTAGCGCATTGAGTTAAAATTTTCAAACTTTCTCTAAATTCTTGCATATAAACTTTATATCTTGCATAAGAATCACCCATTTTAGCTACAGGCACACCAAAATCTACCTCATCATAAAGCAAATACGGCTCTTCTTTTCTAATATCATAAGCAATGCCACTTCCTCTTAACATAACCCCACTACAACCCCAACTTAAAGCTTGCTCTTTGCTAACAACTCCTACATTTTCAGTACGCATACGCCAAATTCTATTATCATCAAGCAAGGCTTCATAGTCTTTTATATCATTTGGAAATTTATTGCAAAATGCTAAAAGCTCATCTAAAAAGCCCTCAGGCAAATCAAGCATTACCCCACCTATTCTCATAGAAGAATGCGTAAGTCTTGCCCCGCAATATTTTTCTATCAAATCAAGCACATATTCACGCTCTCTAAAGCAGTATAAAAACACCGTCATTGCACCAATATCAAGTGCATGCGTAGCAAGCCATAACAAATGCGAAGCAATGCGGTTTAACTCAAGCAAAATCATCCTTATCACACTTGCTCTGCGTGGAATTTCTAAGCCACAAAGTTTTTCAACAGCAGCCACATAAGCATAGTTATTTGCACTAGCTGCGATATAATCCATTCTATCAGTAGTTGGGATAAACTCTTGATAAATCATATTTTCAGCCATTTTTTCCATGCCTCGGTGCATATAGCCAATGCAAGGTGCGGCTTTAACGATTTCTTCTCCATCAAGTTCTAAAATAAGGCGTAAATTTCCATGAGCGCTTGGGTGCTGGGGGCCAAGATTAACTATCATAGTGCCATCTTCACGTTCAAAGCTTATATTTTCATAATAAGGTTTTAATTTAGTAGAAATTTGCATTTTATCTTCTCTTGTCTAAAATTTTTGCTTGCGTTCTTTTGGCTTTTTTTACAAAAGCTACGCCACCTTCTTCTTGATACTCTTGCAAGTATTTATCTTCTCTTGGAGCTTCGCCTTTACCAACCTCATGATAAATTCTGCTAAAATTTAGCGTATCTTTTTCATCAACAAAGCCTGGATCTCTATTTTCTTCGCCTACTACTTCGCGGTATTCTTTGCCAAAAATTTTATCTATTTCATACCATTTAGCAAATTCATCTCCTTCTAAAGGATAAGTCTTTAAAAAAGGATGATCATACCAATCATCAGGCATTAATAATCTTTTTAAATTCGGATGATTAATGATAAAAATTCCAAACATATCATATATTTCTCTCTCACACCAATTAGCACCCTTAAACACACTCACAACACTTTGGAGTCTTTCTTTTAAACCCACAAAAGTTTTTACCCTTACTCTTAAATTTTTCTCCATATTTAAAAGCTGATAATACACCTTAAAACCTTGCTTTTGAGCAACAAAATCAATCGCACTAATATCATTAAAAGCTTCATAACCCAAGCTTTTAAGCTTACTAAGTATAGCAATATTATCATCTTTATTTATTTCAATCACCCAAAAATCAAGCTCTATAAAAGATTTTTTTAACTCAAATTCTTGGCTTAAAATTTGATGATCACTCTCAAAAACACTACCTTCTATACTTAGCTTTTTAGTTGTAGGTGCATGATAAAACCTATCTTCATAATAATTTTTTAACTGCGCATTTTTTTTATCGCTATATTTTCTCATTATATCAGCCTTTTTGGAGCGATTTTTCTACTTGCTTTTTCTCTGCGAATTCTTTTTTGTAAAATCATCAAAGCAAATTGAAAGGTTTCAGGGCGTGGGGCACAACCTGGCACATAAATATCTACAGGAATTATTCTATCAACCCCTTGAACAGTAGAATAGGTATTAAACATACCACCAGTATTTGCACAAGAACCCATAGAAATCACCCATTTAGGATCAGGCATTTGATCATAAAGCCTTCTTGTAAATTCTGCATGCTTTTTACTTAAAGTTCCTGCTATAATCATCACTTCAGCTTGTCTTGGACTTGCTCTAAAAATCGTTCCAAATCTATCAAAATCATATCTTGCACCACCTGCTGCCATCATTTCAATCGCACAGCAAGCAAGCCCATAAGATAATGCCCACAAAGAATTACTTCTACCCCACTGCACTAATTTATCCACCGTGGTTAAAACAACTGGTGCATTGCTCATTTTTTGATACTCTGCCATGCAAATGCTCCTTTTTTATAAGCGTATAAAAAGCCTATCGCGAGAAGAAAAATAAATATAAATACCTCTATTAAAGCGAAAAAAGATAAGCCATATTTAGAAAGTTCTACACTTAAATCCTTCAAAATAACAGCCCAAGGAAATAAAAACACCACTTCAATATCAAGTAAGATAAATATCAAAGCAAAAACGAAAAATTGAGAATTAATTTTATTTGCTTGCTTAGAAGCCATAGGCCCACACTCATAAATTCCAAGTCCGAGTTTTTTTCTATTATGAGAGGCTAGTTTAGAACCTATTTTTGATGATATATACACTAATGTAAAAAATATAACGCTTGCTATAATAAGCATTGCAAATATACCAAAGTATTGATGCTCTATAGTTGCATGAGTCATAATAAACCTTTTTAAAGCATAATTAAAATTTATTTTACTTTAACTTAGCTATATAAAAACTTATTATTAAAAAAATAATTTTTTTAATATTTCAAAATGAAACAATTTTTATCTTTTATAAAATGATTTTTTTATGGCATATATCTTGTAAGATTTTTTCTTGATGAGAAATAAATATATAAGTAATATCATGCGTTTTTTGAAAAGCATACAAGTAGTTTAAAATTTTATAAGCAGTCACTAAATCAAGCGCTGCTGTGATTTCATCTAAAATAAGTAATTTTGGCTTTAAAAGCAAAGCTCTAATTAAACCTAGTCTTTGACTTTGGCCACCGCTTAATTTAGAGGGTTTTAATTTTAAAATATCCTTTTGAAGCTCAAAAGCATCAAAAAGCTTAAAAAGCTCTTCAAAATCGGGCTTAAGTTTGAAATTTTCATATACATCAAGCAAAAGTTTTTTAGTATTTTTATAAGGATTTAAAGCTAACTTTTGATCTTGAAAAATGTATTGAATTTTTTGGCGTAAATTTCTTTGAGTGTTAAAATCTAAATTCAAAATACTTTCATTTTCAAACAAAACCTCCCCAGTATTTGGGCATTCAAGCATGCAAAGAATTTTAGCTAAGGTGCTTTTACCGCTACCACTTTCCCCACAAAGCAATAAATTTTCATTTTGATTTAAAGAAAAACTCACATTTTTAAAAACGAAAATTTCTTCTTCTTTTAAATACCAATGTTTTTTAAATTTATAAGATTTGCTTAAATTTTTAACTTCTAAAAACATCTTCACTCTCAAAAAAATTTAACAATTCTTTAGCAAAAGCACCTTTTGGCTTGTTTAAAAATTCTTTCATAGGCATTTGATAAATCAAGGTTTTTTCTTCTATAATAGCCACCTCATCGCAAAGTTCTTTAGCTAAATTTACATCATGAGTAATAAAAATAAAATTTTTAAATTGTGCTTTTAGCTCTTTTAAAATAGCAATGATTTTTTCTTCATTAGCCTTATCAAGCGAGCTTGTAATTTCATCACACAATAAATACTTAGCCCCACTTAGCAAAGCTAAAGCTATTTGAATGCGTCTTGCCATACCGCCACTTAGCTGATATATAAAAGAATGCCACAATAAATCATGATTTTTAAGCCCTAAACACTCAAAATAATAAAAAGCTTTTTCTTTGATTTCTTTCGTACTTAAATTAGTATGAGTTTTTAAAACTATATTAAAATAACTCCCTATATCAACAAGAGGATAAAAGCTCCCATAAACATCTTGAAAAAGCAAATTTACCTTAGCTCTTAAGGCATTTAGTTCTTTTTCTTTTAAAGTTAAAACATCTTTTTCATCAATGTGAAATTTTTGTGCGTTTAGTTTATAGTGTTTGTCAAAAAGCTTAATCATACTTTTTAAAAGCAAACTTTTTCCCGCTCCACTCTTACCCATGATAGCCAAAGCTTTACCGCTTTCTAAATTAAGATTTATATCCTTTAATAAAATTTTACCTTTAAAGCTAAGGTTTAAATTTGCAATCTCTATCATGTTTTAATCTCTTCTTGCAAATCATTACCCAAAGCAAGCAAAGGTAAAATAAGCATAAGTATAAAGGCTACTGGAAAAACTATCATCCACCAAAAACCTAAAAACACAGCTTTACTTGCTTCATTTAGCATATTTCCTAAACTTGGAGTCCAAAGCTCTACACCCAAGCCAAAAAAGCTTAAAGTTGCTTCGCTTGTAATAGCATGAGCGATATTTAAAACAAAAAGCACAAAAAGCAAATTCCAACAAGCAGGCAAAAGCTCGCTAAACAAAGCTTTCATCTTGCTAGAGCCTAAAATGATAGCATTTTGATAAAATTCAAGCTTTTGGAATTTATTCAGCTGAGTATCAAGCACTTTTGCCACAAAAGCAAAATGCCCCAAAGCAATGATAAAAATCATACTCCACAAAGATCCTGCCAAAAAGCTTTGAAAAAACATAATCATTAACAAAGAAGGCAATGCCAAAAGCATATCAAGCACCCTAGCAAAAAAAGCATAAGCAAAAAATCTTGTTAAAAACACATAAATACAGGCAAAAAGCACACTAAAAAATGCTGCCATTACCCCAACAAACAAAGAAACACGCAAGGCATATAAAATACGCGTAAAAACATCTCTACCAAGTAAATCTGTGCCAAAAATATGGCTTAAATTTGGAGCTATTTTAGCCTTGCTTAAATCCACTAAATTAGGATCATAAGGGCTTATTAAAGGTGCAAAAAGTGCCAAAATAAAGCTTAGCAAAATCATCATCACGCAAAACTTACGCATTGGCAAACCTTGGATTAATCATTTTGCAAATTAATTCTACAAGCAAATTGACAAACACTACCACCAAAATGCTAAAAATCACCACAGCTAGCACCACAGGATAATCTTTAAACAATATGCTTTTAATCACCAAATTCCCCACACCCTCATAAGAAAACACGCTTTCTACTATATAAGTTCCCATTAAAAAACTCACAAAAGAAGCACCAAAATATGCAAGTATAGAACCAAAAGCATCTTTTAACACAAAGTGCAAATAAATTCTTTTTTTACTAAGTCCTCTTGCAAAAGCACTTTCTATAAAATTTTGGTTTAAACTATCAATCAAACTTGTCCTTATAAAACGCACAAAAATAGCTAAATGCGAAAGCACTAAAGCACACACAGGTAAAAACAAATGCCACAAACGATTAAACACATCATCTTCAAAGCCAATATCTGCAATAGCCGAACTTGGAAAAAGCTTAAAAAATACAGCAAAAACCAAAATAAGCATTAGCGATAAAGAAAAAGCAGGCAATGCAAAAAAACCCATCGTTAAAAAAGTAATAAATTTATCTAAAAAGCTATCTTTATAAAAAACACACAAAAGCGCTAAAACTAAAGATAGCACAAAAAGCACCAAAAAAGCTAAACTTCCAAGTATAAGAGTGTAGGGAAGTTTTTCTTTTAAAATTTCACTAACTTTTTCTCCGCTGATTAAAGAGTAAGAAAAATCACCCTTTAAAGCACTAAAAGCCCAATTTTCATACTGCTTTAATAAAGGTTTATCTAAATTTAAATTACGCTCAATTTCTTCTTTTATTTTAAGGCTAGTTCCTTGAGGTATGCTAGCAAAAACCACACTTGTTTTAGCATGATACATCATCACAAAGCATAAAAAACTTGCAAAAATTATCAAAAAAAACGCCCACAAAAGGCGTTTAAAAATGAGTTTTAGCACTAATTTTTGCTCCACTCATAAGCATTCCAAGTAAAACCTACTCCATGATGTCCTAAAATGTGAGCTTTTATACCTTGGATATTTTTAGCAAAAACTAAAGGATAATCAATATAAGCTATAAATAAAAACGCAGGATCATCTTGCAAAGCATCAATAAATTCTTTATAGTATTTTTTTCTTTCATTTATATCAAGCGAATTTCTAGCTTTTGTTAAAGCCTCATCAACTTTAGCATTTTGATAATGGCCAAAATTCCATCCACTTGAGTTTAAAGCACTATCTTGAGAGCTTGCAAACACTCTAAAAGTATGAAAATCAGGATCATAAGGACTACCCCAACCCACCAAAAAGCTATCAATTTTCGTATAATCAAAACTTCCACTTGGCCTAGCAACTGCTTTTGCTTTTATACCAAGCTTTAAAAACTCACTTTGTAAGATATTTACTAAAGCTACTCTTAATGGATCTTCACTCATAGCATACATTTCAAAGCTAAATTCTTTGCCATTTTTTTCTAAAATGCCGTTTTTATTTTTTACAAAACCTGCTTTTGCTAAAAGCTTATTTGCTTTTTTCACATCATAAGCATAGCTTGCAAATTCTTTAGGATTTGCCCATGATTTTTCTAAAGGATGATTTGCTACCTTTCCAAAAGAATGCAAAAGTGAATTGATAATAGCTTGTTTATCAATAGCATAATTTAACGCTAAGCGCACATTTTGATCTTTTAAAAACTCATGATTAAAATTAAACATCAAAGCACGATAATCAGCCGAAGGCTCTATAAGCATTTTGAAATTTTTATCATTTTCAAAATTTGAAGCTAGTGCAAAATCAATTAAAGCTACATCAATAGAACCATTTTTAAGCTCGATTGCACTAATGCTTGGATCTTTAATATGTTTTAGTATAAGTTTTGGTGTTTTTACCTTAGCTAAATGATAATTTTCATTTGCCTCTAAAATCATGTATTGGCCTTTTTTCCATTGCTTTAGTTTATAAGCACCTGTTCCTATAGGCATTTGGTTAAATTTAGTAGTATTTAAATTTTCTTTTTCAAGCAAGTGCTTTGGTAAAATTCCCACACTCAAAGCATCTAAAAATGCAGGAAAAGGCTTTGAAAGCGTGATGATTAAATGATAATCATCAATGATTTTTACTTCTTTAACCGCGTCAAAATTTACCTTTGAAGGTGAGTTTAATTTCTCATCTTTTAAAGCATTTATGCTAAATTCTACATCTTTAGCACTAAATTTAGCTCCATCATGCCACAATACATCCTTTCTTAGCTCAAACTCATATACCAAACCATCTTTACTAACCTTCCAAGAACTAGCAAGATCAGGTGCTAAGCTCATATTTTCATCAAAACGCGTAAGCCCTGAAAACACAAGAGCAATTGCCACATCATGATCTTCACTAAAAAGCGGATTTACACGCTCTGGTTCATTTTCTACTGCTATGATGATGGTATCTTTTGGCGTAGTAGCAAAAAGATTTAAAGCACAAAAAAGTATGATAAAAAATCTCAACATAAAAGGCCTTTCTTATAAAATAAAGTGAAATTATAACGCTTTTTAATCATAAGCTTTGGTAAAAATTTCATTTTTATCATCAAATAAAAGTTGTAAATATCTCTCATACTGCTTTAATATATCTACGATGATTTCTTGCTCGTTTAAATACTCTATATTATAACCATTACGCGAATCAGCAAAGAAAGTTTGTGGTTCAAAAATAAATTCTTTAGAATAAGTTGGCATAAATTTATCATCGATTATGCTTTGGCTTGCTTGTTTTTTTACCACTTGCACTCCATAGATAAAGTCTTTTGCAAATTCTTTTTTTATAATCAAACTTATGCTTGATTTTTCTTGAACAATTTGTGTTTTTAAGCCATAGTTTTTTAGGCTTTGGCTGAGTGATTCCATAGCATTTTTAACTTTAGTATTTAAGAAATTTTGTATGTCTTGTTCTTTGCTTTGTTTTAAACTTTCTTGCCAAAATTCCCCTGAAAAATACACGCTACTTTGACTAAGTTTAGTTAAAGAGTAATTTACATCTACGATTAAACCTTTAAGCAGTGAAAAACACATCAAACAAAGCAAAAATGCAAAAGGTAAAGCCACTATCATAGTGATACTTAAAATCGCCCCCAAACCACCTGAATACAGCAAAGAAGTAGCTAAAAGTGCAAGCACAAAACCCCAAAGGATATTTTGCCATTTGAATGGCTCATGAGCCCCGCCACTACTTAAAGAATTTAACACAAATATCCCACTATCTGCTGAAGTGATGAAAAACAAAGCTAAAACCAAAAGTGCAAGCAAAGAGCTAAAATAAGAAAAAGAAAAATTTTGTAAAAAATAAAAAAGCAAACTTTCAGGTGCTGAAGTAAAAGGACTTAAGATATCATTAAAATTTAAAGCACTATTACCAAAAATGCTAAACCAAAGTATATTAAAACTAGTAGGCACTACAAGTACACCAAAGATAAATTCTCTTATAGTTCTACCGCGAGAAATCTTAGCGATGAAAAAGCCCACAAAAGGTGACCAACTAAGCCACCAAGCCCAATAATAAATAGTCCAGTTATTAAACCACTCTATGTGTTCTTTTTCATAATAATAAGTCTTAAAACTCAAAGAAATTAAATTTTGCAAATAATTGCCAATATTAGAGCTAAATTGTGAAAGAATTTGAATGGTGTTGGTTGAAAAAAGCACAAAAAGCATTAAACACACTGCAAAAACCAAATTTGCCTCGCTTAAAATTTTTAAACCCTTTGTCAAACCACTAATCGATGAAAGCGTAGCTAAAGAAATGATGATGATTATAATCACGCTTTGCTCTAAAAAGCTTTGTTCGTTTAAAATGCCTAAATTTAAAAAGCCAGCATTAAGCTGAGAAGCACTATAACCAAGCGTAGTGCTAATGCCAAAAACCGTGACAATTAAAGCTAGTATATCAACTAAATTTCCCCAAAAACCATAAATTTTTTCTTTAAGCAAAGGGTAAAAAGCACTACGCAAACTAAGAGGCATTTTATATCTAAAACCAAAATACGCCATAGCCAAAGCACACACCCCATAAATAGCCCATGGGTGAATTCCCCAGTGAAAGATAGTATGTAGCATAGCTTCTTCATCACTTGCTTGTAAGGCTTTTTTATGTATGAGAGGTTCAGCCACACCAAAATACATAAGCCCCACGCCCATGCCCGTAGCAAAAAGCATAGCAAGCCATGAAGTGAATTTAAAGTGAGGTTTTTCATCATCATCGCCGAGCTTGATATCGCCAAATTTTGAAAGTGCAAGTGCTAGCATAAAACACACAAAAAAACTCACGCTTAATATATAAAACCATGAAAAATTTGCAAAAATCCCGCTTTTGATATGATTTATAAAATCATTTGTAAGCTTAGGTAAGAAAATACAACTAAGACTTAAGATGATTATAATGCTAATGCTTGGAATAAAAACTGATTTTTTAAAACTTGTCTTTAGCATGGTGCTCCTTTTTGGATAATTTTCATTATACCATAAGCTAAAAATAAGCAAAATTTAAAAAACAAAAAAATAAAAAGGCTTTAATAAGCCTTTTTATTTAGCTTGGCATTATGGAGTTTTTGCGTGCGGTTTTTTGGAGTGAGAAAAGAACTAAAGCTACAAGTATAAAATACACCACAGATAAACTAAACAGTAAAGGATAAGTAGCGTTGCTGTCTTTTTCTAAAAAGCTTCCAAACACAGGAAGCATTAGACTAGGTTTTACAAGTAGTGCAAAAATGCAAACTATATAAGAAACACCAATGATGATTTTTCTTATAATTTCTTGCTTATCATCAAATAAAATAAATTTCAATGCAAAAAATACAAAAAGACTTATAATAGCAATATGTGTATACAAAGCTACTAAATCTAAAAAATTAAAAATCACATAAAAAAAGCTACCAAAAATATATAAATTAGTAAAAATATTAAAAGAAAGTATCGGTAAAACTATAAATAACAAAATCAATATATAAACAAAATTGTTTTTTATAAATTCATCTAGCTTGCCACTTTCTTTGTTTATATTTAAACCAAAGATATTATAAGTCGTTTTATTGTGTTCTTTAAAGATATAGCTTTCGTTAGTATCTACTTGAACGATGTGATATTTTGCATTATTTTCTATGCTAGGTTGTTTAAATTTATCAAACACAAAAGAAAAAACACTAAAAAGCATGATGATGATAAGTAGATTATGAAATACCTTTAGCAAGTCTGTATGATGATCACAAAGTTTACGATAAAAAATAAGTTGCCATTTGTCTATCCACTCTTTAGAAAATATCTTGGGCTTTTTCTCTTCTAGTTCTATCTCTTTACAATAAAGCTCGTATTTATGAAAACTTGAAGCTTCTAAAAGATTGTTATCTTTTATCAAAGCACTTTTAAAATTTCTAAAAGAATCTCTAAAATCATTTGCAAATTTATCTAAAGATTTTTTATTTTTTTCATTTTTATCTTTATTAAAATCTTCATATTCTTGTTTAATTCTATCTTGCAAATCATCAAAAGTAAAATTTAAATTTGTATTTACAACATTTAAATTTCCTTTGAAAATTACCTGAGAAAAATTTGGAGTTTTATCAAATCTAGCTCCATAAAAACTAGCTGTCTTTTCAAATTCGCACTTATAAAAATCAACACTATCTTTAAAATGAGAATTAATAAAATACGCATTGTTTTTAAAAAAAATACTATAAAAATAACATTTATCATTAAATGTATTTTCATACCAATCAACCTCTTTAATAAAACAATTTTTTACATAAAAATATTTTTCAAATGTATTAAAACTTAAATGCAAATTACATATTTTAGTATTATTTGTAAATTTAACACTTTCTAAAAAATTATTATAATTAAAATGTAAATTTTTAAATTCGCAATTATTAAATTCAATCATTGCTTTATAATCATCTATAGGCTTATAGTTACTTATTGCAAAATCTTTAAAGCAAATATTTTTTAAATCCATTTGCTTAAAATAGCAATTACTAAAATACAAATTTTGTTTAATATGTATTTTTTCTTTGCTTTCGTTTTTAAATTTTATATTAAAACTTTCAAATTTTATTTGAAAATCCATATGAGATAATTTAGATAACATTGTTAAATCTATTGTTAAGTCTAAAATATTTTCTTTATTATTTTTTATGATAAATAAATTTTTATGTTTTTTTATATACTCTTCATTGCTAATTTGAAAATCATCTATATCATCTTCATTTATTTCTTTTATATTATATTCATAAGAACATTTTATAACTTCCTTTAAATTTTCTTTGATTTTTTCAACATCATTTTCTGATAAAGTTAAAAATTTAGAATACATTTTTTATCCTTTTAACTTGGCACTATGGAATTTTTATGTGCGGTTTTTTAAAAAAGAAACAAAATCTTTTCTTAAATCATTTAAATTTTTATATCTATTCTCTATATTTTCATCAGTTGCTTTTTGTAAAAAGTTGCATTTAGCTTTTTCCATATTTGTTTTTCCAGTAGCCACAAAATACAAAACTCTACTTAAAGCATAAATTTCATCACTTGTATCATAGTTTTTAAAACCCTTTTTTTGTAATCTAGAAATTTCATTTAAACTTCCTTTTACTTCTGTATTTTCACTTGTTAATTGACTATCAATCTCTTTTATAAGCCCAAAATCTGAAATTTTTACTACAGGATAAATATCATCGTATATCTTTAATAAAATATTTTTAAAGCTTATATCTCTATGTAATATTTTTTTATTCCATAAAATTTCAATACCTCTAATTATTTGACAACCTAAACTAATTTTTTCATCAATCAAAAGTTTGGAATTATTTTGATTTATATATTTTTCTAAAGTAAAATCAGCATATTCCATAATATATTCATTTCTATCTTTATTTAAAGAATATACTTTTAAAATATAAGGATTGTTTATGCTTTTCATTGTTTCAAATTCTTTTAAAAATCTTTCAATTTCTTTAGCATTTGCTTTTTCATTTAATCTTTTTAAAGCAAAATCACATTGATAAAATTCATCATAATATTTAAATACTTTCGCATAAGAACCGCAACCAATATTTTTTAATTGATGCTCTATATTAGTTTTTGAATTTTTAATAAAATCTGATTTTTTAAATATAGGAATAGTTTTATAAATTTCTATTTTTTCCATTCCAATAGGAATTATACTACCTCCACTACTTTTTAAAAATTTAATACATTCAGTAAAAACATCAGCGTAATATTCATCTATTTCGAAAGACAAACTGCTGTTTTTAAGTTTTTTTTGCAATTCTAATGCTAACTCTATGCTGTGTTTTAATGTTCCACTTTCACCAGCCCAATAGTAATTATCTTCTTCAGTACTAGGAAGACGCGTGTTCATTTTTTGAAAACAAGACATAATTTTTTCATGCAATGTTGAGAAAATTAATTGTAATTTTTCATTATCAAAAATATAATACAAGGCAACATATTCCGCGTTTGTTTGGTATTTAATTTCATCAAAAGCAATCTCTATAGAGTTTATAATTTTATCTTCCATTATTTGCCTTCAATGATTTTTATTTCTTCTTCGTTTAGGTTGTAAAGCTTATAAACGATAGAGTTTATTTTATTTTCTAATTCTTGAGTGTTTGCGTTTTTGTCTTGTTCTTTTAAATTTAAAATCTCATCGACTAGACTTATTAACTCATTTGCTAGTTTTTCATTTTTAGAATTTATTTTTGGTATAGGTAAATTTTCTAAAGCGTGTTTATTATATTGATAACCTTTCATTCCTAATTTACAACCTTGAGAAAAATTTTTATAATAATAAGTAACTAAATTTGAAGATAACAATGCTTGTAAATATTTTAAATTTTCACATATTAGTATAAAAGCTGTTTTTTCTATAAAGAATTTTTGATTATCATAAATAAAATAAGCTCCTTGTGTTGTTTCTGGATATACTATTTTTTCCTTTTCAAATTGCGATAAATAATCTTTGCTTGGATTGTTATCTAATTCAAGCCAATGATGTTGTCCTAAATATGGTTTTTGATCTGTTATAGGCTTATTAGTGCATTGTCCTCTAGCTTGAAGTTTTTCTTTATATTGTTTTAAATGATTATATATAGCAGGATAATCTTTTTCTAAAATTTTATAACTTCCAAATTCAAAAGCTATTATCCAAAGTCCCGCCCACTCATAACTATATCTTTTTATATCGCGTCCGCGTAGCATTTTGCGTATGAGTTTGGCGGTGCGTTCTTTTTCATCTTTATCTTTACATTTAGCTAAAATCTCGTCTTTTTTCTCAGTAGTGATGATAAAGGCTTCATTATAGCCTGTTTTTATGCCATAGTTTATATTAAGCCCATGCCAGTCTTTAAGCGGAGTGCCGTGCTTTTCTATCTTTGCTTTTAGTGCGTTTGTGCTTTCATCGTTAAAAGTAAAGCTTTCTTTGCTTAAAGAACTTTGTGCGATTTTATTAAATTTTAAAATGCTTTCTATATTAAAATCATTTTCTTTTAAAAGCTCGGTGCTTGGGGCTAGGTATTTGAATTTATTATCTTTAGTTTTGGCTTTTTGAAAACTTAGTATAGAAGTATCTACCGTAGCACTTTCAAAGACTTTTATGCTATTTAAGTCTATGTATTCTAAAAGCGTAGTATTTTTAAGCAAAAATTCACGCAAAGGCTCTCCATAACCTGCCCTTGTGTATTTATTTGAAGTGATGAAACTCAATACCCCCCCCCCGTCTCTTAGAGTGTTAAAACCAAGCTCATAAAAATAAGTATAAATGTCGCTTGTGCCTTTATAAACTTTATAATTTTTTGCTAAATTTGGCTTTAACTCTTTGATGTCTTCTTGTCTGATATAAGGTGGATTACCAATGATAAGATCAAAACCTTTGAAATTACCATTTTCATCTAAAATTTCAGGAAATTCAAAACGCCATTCAAAAGGATTTGCACTTTCTAAGTCAAATATACTCTCATAAAGCTTTTTAAGCTTTGCAAATTCTTTTTTAGCCTCATTTTCATCAAAGTCAAATTCAAACATATTTTTAGAAAAAAACGCTCTAAAATTCTCATCTTTTTCATCTTGTGCTAAAAAATCGCCGTATTTTTTAGAGTATTCATTAGTCCCGTTAGTAAGTTGCTTGATCTCTTTAGCAAATTTGTCTTTTAAGCAGAAATTTTTAAAAGAAATTTTTAGATTTTTGATTTCTTTGGCGATGAGAGATTTATCGGTGTAAAAGCCTTCTTTATAATCTTTTACTATGCGTTTGTATTTATCCATGCGTTCTTTGATGTTTGGGTAGTGAGAAAGGCTTTTGTGAATTTCAAAATAGCTTATTAAAGAATTCCCGCATTTTATGTTTATATCGATGTTTGGTAGGGTTTTAAGATCATGATAGTTTGTATCATCAAAGCTTTCATAAAAGCTGTGTTTTAAAAGCTCTATCCAAAGCCTTAGTTTAGTGATTTCGCATGAATTTGGGTTGATATCTACTCCAAAAAGGTTGTTTTCTATGATGTCTTTTTTACGCTCAAAAAGCTCTATTTGGCAAAGATGAATTTTATCTTTGTCAAAATCGGGGCGTTTATACTCTAAAAACTGGCCTTTGTGATTTTGCACTAAAATTTCATCATTTTGCACGCTTAAGTAAAAGTCCTCTTCAAACAAGCCAAGCTCATAATGCACCATAAGCATGGCATTTAAAGCAGAAACCAAAAAATGCCCGCTCCCCACGGCAGGATCGCAAATGCGTATGGAATTTAGCAAGGCTAGTTTTTGCTCTTTAGAGATTTTCTCATGGCGTAGCTGGGTTCTTAGCTCGCTTAAATTTGTGGCATTTAGCTTAAAAGTTTGGTTGAATTTATCTAGCACAACTTTTTCCACACTTGCTTTACACATGTATGAAGTGATAAAGCTTGGCGTATAAAAACTGCCTTCTTTGTAGCCATTTAGTTTTTCAAAGACATTTCCCAAAACACTTGAGTTGATGAGTTCTTTTTGCTTGATGAGTTCTTCGCTTTGCTCATCAGCTCCAAAATCAAAACTATCTAAAAATTCAAACAAATACTCAAGCAAGCTTACTTTGCCTTTTTTGCTTTTGCCTTTATCATCTTTTAATTGTGTGTGCGGGTGGTATTCTAGCAAAACATCGTTTTCTAAAGCGGTGATTTCTATCGTGGTTTTTTCTATAGTTTGTTTTTCAAAAAGCGATGAATTTAAATACGGCAAATAACCAAATTTACTCTGCACTCTTGTGTGTTTTTCTTTAGCCAAAATCTCAAAGAAAAGGTGTGAAAGGGTGTTGAAATTTGGAATTTTTTCAAAATTTAAAAATTTCAAGGTTTTATCATCGTTAAATCTAACTAAATTTGACTCAATGAGCTTTAAAAATAAAATGCGATTTAGCCAAAGTATGATGAATTTTAACACTTCTTCAAAATCATGCTTTGGGAGTTTGCAAGCTATGAGATGATAAAGCGTGCCTTGGGCTTGTTTGCTTTGCTCGCTTTGTGCGATGATGGCTTTTGAGTTTTGCTTAAGCTCTTCTAAACCTAAGATGTATAAAAGCTCTTTATAAAATGCGTTGTTTAGCGAATTTGCATCATTTGGGCTAAATTCATTTAGCAAAAAGTCTTTATGGAAGGTTTTAAAAACGCTTGCTAGATTTTTGAAATTTGACTTTTGCTTGTCTTTTAAAAAGGCTAAGTCGATGAAAAAGCCTTTTAAATTTTCTTTGGAATTTTCTATGAGTTTGCTAGCTTCTTTATAAAATTCATCGGTGTTGCCTTTAAAAAGTGAATTTGGATTTTGAAATTCTTCAAAAAGCTTTTTAAAACTTGTGCTTTTATAAAAAAGCTCTTCAAATTCACTAGCTTTGAAAATGTAAAATTTATAAAAATCTGTGATGATGATAAATTTCAAACTAAAGCTATGCTCTCTGTTTCTAAAATAATACAAAATAGCCTCATGTAAGGCTTTGGAATTTGGTTTTGTGTGGGTGATGAATTCTTTTGAGTTGGGCTTTTTAGCTTCGATGATAACTTCTAAATCTTTACTAAGCTCGTCTTTAGCGATGGCTAAATCAATTTCGCTTTTGCCTTTTTGTTTGGTTTTGATGTGGGTTTTGAAATTTAGCGTGGTTAAAAATGGACTAAGTGCGTTAGCTACTAGGTAGTCTTCATTTTCACTTTGTGAGCTTTCAAGTTTTTCTAAATACTGCATTAAAGCCTTGCTAAAAATGTCAAATTCATTTTGCGTGATTTGCTTTTTGCGGTAGTAGGGGTTGAAAAAATCTTTTTCGTTTAACAAAGTAAAGTGCATTTTTAACCTTTATAAAAAATATTTTGTATTTTACTAAAATTTACTTTAAAGGATTGAAAAGATATAAAACTCCTATTTGTAAGCTATAATTTTATTTTTTATTTTAAGGAAACAAATGAATAATAATATTTTAAAATATTTGCTATTTGTAGAATACTTAACGCCTCAAAGTGTAAAAAAAATACCAAACAGCTATGATATAACTACCACACCTTTTAATATTAATGATTGTATTAAAAATAATATTGAAAATATTTATAAAGAATTTAAAGAAAAACATAAAAACATAGAAGAATATAGCCTAGAAATTATTATACAAGGTGCAATTTATGAAAATAAAATTTTATACGAAAAAATCATAGAAAATTTTAACATTTTAGAGAAATCAGAAAACTACAATGAACAAAACCAAGAATATGCTTCTTTTGTTTTAACATTTAATGGAAAATTAAATTTTAAACATCAAGATAACATTATAAAATTTGACGAATTTAATCTAAAAAGTCATAAAAATTTTACACCTATAATAGACGATAAATTTTGCTTTAATAGCGCAAAATTCTATTTATCAACAGCACCATGGATAGCATACAATATTGATAATATAGATTGTTGCTTTACCAATTTAAGTCAAGAAATTGCCAGAGATTTATTTTGGCTACCTAAAAATATTTCTATTGAGGAATTTTACTCTCAAACACTAGAAATTATAAAACATAAATTTCCATTATTTGGAGAGAAGCTTAGAATATCTATTAATTTCATCAAAGACACAAGCGAAAATGTATTTTTAAATAGCTTTTATATACAAGACTTGACTAATATTATAAACAACTATGATAAAAATAAGCTTGCTATGATAGACAAGTATTTAAACAACAATCCAACACATCGTATAGATCTAAATAAAAATTTATTAGATGTTTTAGAAAGTTATATCAATGAACTAGCCCTTAGTTCTTTTGCTAGCAAATTTGCACTAATGTACTCTCAGCAATTTGCAGTAAATAAAATACTCAAAATGCATAAAGAACATAATCAAATTTACTCAATCAATGGCCCTCCAGGAACTGGCAAAACAACGCTTATAAAAGATATTATAGCAGGTATTATTACTCAAAGAGCTATAGAGATTTCCAAGCTTAATTGTAATGAGATTTTAAAAAAAGAAGGTGAAATATACAAACTAAATAAAAAACTACAAGGTTATGAAATCATACTAGCTTCAAGCAACAATAAAGCAGTAGAAAACATAAGTAAAGAAATTCCTAATAACAATAGTATTAATAATGATTATATTGAAAAACTTGACTATTTTAGTGAAATAGCCACTAACTATTTAAATTTTCCAACTAATTCTACAAAAAATAAAGCCAAAGCTTGGGGGTTAATCTGTGGTATACTAGGTAACAAATCTAATAAAAATTCTTTTATAAATTATGCCTTAAAAGATTTCAAAACAAAAGAAGGTGAGTTTATTGGTCTTATAAACTATATAAACAATAATAAATTCACTAAAGAAAATTTTGATAAAGCCAAATATGAATTTAACGAAGCATTGTACAAGGTAAGGAAGTTATTAAATAATAATAATAAAAAATATAAAAATATAATTCATGAAATTAAAACTTTTTACAAACTAAAACAAAGAAAAAATTTGTTTTATAATATCATCTATTTATATAAAGTATTAAGATATAAAATCATAGGAAAAGATTATAAAAAAGATATAGAAAAAAATATTGCATTAATTAATGAAATATTTTATTTAAACGATACGGAAAACAGAGAAAAGTCTTCTTTTTTTATGATAGAAAATGGTATAAAAACTGAACTTTTTGAAGCACGAAACAACTTATTTATCAAAGCGCTGAATCTACATAAAGCTGCTATATTATGTAATAATGATAAATTTAAACATAATTTAGAAAAATTTAGCAGTATCTTAGAAAACAACGACTTCAAAAAACTCTCAAGGAATAATATTCTTGAGATATGGAAAAGTTTATTTTTTGTTATACCATCAGTTAGCTCCACTTACGCATCTTTTAGCACATGTTTTAAAGACATAGAGCACAATGAATTTGGATATTTAATTAGTGATGAATCAGGACAAAGCACTATAACAAGTGCTATTGGTGCCATATATAGAGTGAAAAAAGCTATTATAATAGGAGATCCACTTCAACTTGAACCCATAATAAATATTCCAAACAATATAAATAATTTTCTTATGAGCAAATTTAATATAAATCAAAATTTCAATATAAAAGAGGTATCTTTACAAACTAGATGCGATTTTTTTCAAAAATATGGCATAAATATCGCTGAAAAAATATGGGTAGGATCTCCGCTACGGGTGCATAATCGTTGCAATATGCCTATATTTAAACTATCAAATCAAATAGCTTATGACAACATGATGATATATGGAAAACAAAAAGAAAACACTCCAGAGTTAGAAAACACTTGGTATAACATAAAAGAGGAAGAGTTTAATGGTAATTGTAATGAAAAAGAAATAGAATATTTAAACACACTTTTAGATGAAATTACACTCAATTATAATAATATAAAAATTGGAATTATAACCCCTTTTATAGATATCAAACAAAAACTTCAAAATATACATAAAAAATATAAAATTTTAGATTACGATAAAATTGGCACTATACATACAATGCAAGGAAAAGAAGTAGATGTGATTATACTTATTTTAGGCGGAAGTAGTGATGGTGCAAGAAATTGGGTAGCAGCTAAACCAAATTTAATCAATGTTGCATTAACTCGAGCAAAAATAGCTATTTTTATAATAGGAAACAAAGAAAAATACATTAAACTTAAGCATTTTGAATATCTTAAAGATATACATACTATCATACCTTAAATCATACACAAACATAATATTGCTAGCTAAATACTCTAAGCTAGCTTTTTATTAAATAAACTATAAAAATCTCTCAACACAATCCATAAAAAATAAAGAATAAAAATAAATTAAAAACTAAAAAAGAATATAATTAAATAAAAAAAATAAAATAATAAAACCTAAAAATCATCCCAACTAAAAAATAAAAAACCAAATTTAGCAAATTTATTATAAGTATTTTAAAACCGAAAAATTAAAACAACCAGAAGAAATAAAATAATAAAACTAAAAAAATAAAAAACAGAATAAATTAAAAACCATAAAAATTTAAAAAAATAAAACAATCAATTAAAAAATAAACTAATTTAAAAGTTAAACCAATAAATAACTAAATAATTTTAATAACTAACAATAAAAATAAACATAGGATTATATATAAAGTAAGAATAATAAGAATTAACAAGTCCGCAATGAGCTACTTTCCCCCTGCCAGTAAGGCGTAGTATCATCACCCACGATGTGCTTAGCTTCTTGGTTCGGGATGGGACAAGGCGTCTCCACATCTGTATAATCACGGACATTGTTATTTAAATATTCTTTATTAAGAATACTTAAAAAACAATGTTAAGAGCAAGTTTAAAAAACTTTTTTACCTTTTAAGATTTTAAAAACCTTAACAAGGAAGTGATGCTTATAAAAAAAGATAAGCCAAACGCTCTATTAGTACTGGTCAGCTAAAAGACTTTCATCCATTACACACCCAGCCTATCAAACTAGTAGTCTTCTAGAGAGCTTAGAGAAGATTCATCTTAGAGTTGGCTTCACGCTTAGATGCTTTCAGCGTTTATCCTTTCCAAACTTAGCTACGCTGCGATGCTCTTGGCAGAACAACAGCTACACCAGTGGTTTGTTCAACCCGGTCCTCTCGTACTAGGGTCAAATCTCTTCAATCTTCTTACGCCCACGGCAGATAGGGACCGAACTGTCTCACGACGTTCTGAACCCAGCTCGCGTACCGCTTTAAATGGCGAACAGCCATACCCTTGGGACCTGCTCCAGCCCCAGGATGCGATGAGCCGACATCGAGGTGCCAAACCTCCCCGTCGATGTGAGCTCTTGGGGGAGATCAGCCTGTTATCCCCGGGGTACCTTTTATCCTTTGAGCGATGGCCCTTCCACACAGAACCACCGGATCACTAAGACCGACTTTCGTCTCTGCTTGACTTGTATGTCTTGCAGTTAAGCTGGCTTATACCTTTATACTCTACGAACGATTTCCAACCGTTCTGAGCCAACCTTTGTAAGCCTCCGTTATTATTTGGGAGGCGACCGCCCCAGTCAAACTACCCACCAGACATTGTCCTACTTGAGGATAACTCAAGCTAGTTAGCTACCCAAATAAGAAAGAGTGGTATCTCAACAATGGCTCATAATAAACTGGCGTCTATTACTCAAAGCCTCCCACCTATCCTGCACATTCTTATCCAAATAGCAGTGTCAAGCTGTAGTAAAGGTCCACGGGGTCTTTCCGTCTTGCCGCGGGTAGGAGGAATTTTCACCTCCACTACAATTTCACTGGATCCCTCTTTGAGACAGCTCCCATCTCGTTACGCCATTCATGCAGGTCGGTATTTAACCGACAAGGAATTTCGCTACCTTAGGACCGTTATAGTTACGGCCGCCGTTTACTCGGGCTTCGATCAAGAGCTTCGCTAATGCTAACCCCATCAATTAACCTTCGAGCACCGGGCAGGCGTCACACCCTATACATCCTCTTACGAGTTAGCAGAGTGCTGTGTTTTTGGTAAACAGTCGGGAGGGACTCTTTGTTGTAAGTTTCTTTGCTTTCGAAGTAAATTCTAATACAAAGCGAACCACACCTTATACCGAAGATACGGTGCTATTTTGCAGAGTTCCTTAAAGAGAGTTCTTCCACGCGCCTTAGAATACTCATCCCACCCACCTGTGTCGGTTTACGGTACGGGCAACATTAGCTAAACTTAGAAACTTTTCTTGGCTCGACGGCATCAGCAATTCTCCTATCCATCCGAAGACTTCAAAGAGCCTTTAAGATCTCGGAGTATTCTTATACGGATTTGCCTATATAAGCTCCTACATCCTTAGACTAGCACTTCCATCCGCTAGCTTGCTTAGCCCTAAGCGTCCTTCCATCGCACACTAATGTTGGTATTGGAATATTAACCAATTTGCCATCACCTACCCCTTTCGGACTCGGCTTAGGACCCGACTAACCCTACGATGACGAGCATCGCGTAGGAAACCTTGGGTTTACGGCGTTAATGATTCTCACATTAATTATCGCTACTCATGCCTGCATGCTCACTTCTATTCGCTCCAGCACTCCTTACCGGTATACCTTCGACGCAAATAGAACGCTCTCCTACCACTTAGTAAAACTAAGTCTATAGCTTCGGTGCTTACTTTAGCCCCGTTATATTTTCCGCGCAAAATCACTAGACCAGTGAGCTATTACGCTTTCTTTAAAGGATGGCTGCTTCTAAGCCAACCTCCTGGTTGTTTAAGTAACTTCACATCGTTTTCCACTTAAGTAAGACTTGGGGACCTTAGCTGATAGTCTGGGTTGTTTCCCTCTTGACGACGGATTTTATCACTCGCCGCCTGACTGCTGTGATTACATATAAGGTATTCGGAGTTTGATAGGGTTTGGTACATTGGTGTATGCCCTAGCCCATTCAGTGCTCTACCCCCTTATATTACGACACAACGCTATACCTAAATATATTTCGGAGAGAACCAGCTATCACGAAGTTTGATTGGCCTTTCACCCCTATCCACAAGTCATCCCATAGCTTTTCAACGCTAGCGGGTTCAGTCCTCCACTAGTTCTTACACTAGCTTCAACTTGCTCATGGATAGATCACTTCGTTTCGGGTCTGCAGCATCTGACTTAAGCGCCCTATTCAGACTCGCTTTCGCTACGGCTTCGCGTGTGCTTAACCTTGCCAGACACCACAACTCGCAGGCTCATTATGCAAAAGGCAGTCCATCACCCTGTATTGCTACATAGGGCTCTGAATGATTGTAAGCAAATGGTTTCAGGTTCTATTTCACTCTGATCACCTCAGTTCTTTTCACCTTTCCCTCACGGTACTTGTGCACTATCGATCTGGTATTAGTATTTAGGGTTGGATCGTGGTCGACCCAGCTTCAGACAAAATTCCACGTGTTTCGCCCTACTCAGGATACTGCTAGCTAAAGTTTGGTTTTCGTATACGGGACTATCACCCTCTATGGCTACACTTTCCAGAGTGTTCTACTAACCTTACTTATTGCACATTGCAGTCCTACAACCCCCAGTGCAAGCACTGGGTTTGCCCTCTTACGCTTTCGCTCGCCGCTACTGACGCAATCTCTATTGATTTCTTTTCCTGTAGGTACTAAGATGTTTCAATTCCCTACGTTCGCTCCATTATGGTAGTATATATCTCTATATACTGGGTTGCCCCATTCGGAAATCTACGGATCAAAGCTTCTTGACAGCTCCCCGTAGCTTATCGCAGTCTAGTACGTCCTTCATCGCCTTTACCAGTCAAGGCATCCACCATTCGCTCTTAGTAGCTTACCTTTTTTACCTTTTATTCTAAAACGCATCACTTCCTTGTTAAAGTTTTTAATGATAAGACTTTACTATCTTAAGACGGAAAGCATTTAAACACTTAAGGCAAACTAAAATATTAGTTTTATTAAGTCGTGAGTTTAAAACTTATCTTCAACTAGAGGTTAAAGAAAAGATAGTTAGGTTTTATCCTTTAACAAGTCCTGTAAAATTGTTTTTATTAAACTTGCTTGTGACTCTTAACAATGATAATTTAAATAACATTAAATAAAGCAATAAAATCTATAAAGTATAAGTTTTATAAAAGCATATGAAAAAACTTTTACAAATCTTGTTTTAAATTAATCAATTTTATTATTTTATTTAGCTTAGGTCTTAAAACCTAAAGCAAGTATATATAAAGAGTTTAAATAATTTAAAAATATAAATAAAGTAGTAAGTCTTTAATTTATATGTTTTTATATACTTGCTTTAAGTTTTAAAACTTATAAATGCTTATATGTTTTTCAAATCTTTTTTACATGGTGGGCCTAACAAGACTTGAACTTGTGACCTCACCCTTATCAGGGGTGCACTCTAACCAGCTGAGCTATAGGCCCTTTATGGTGGAGAATAGCGGGATCGAACCGCTGACCTCCTGCGTGCAAAGCAGGCGCTCTCCCAGCTGAGCTAATTCCCCAAAAACTAGCTTTTTGTCAATCTTTGAAATCTAAACAAGGATGATTGAATTTATAACTTTAAGTTGTGAGACTTAAAGTTTGTACTCTAGAAAGGAGGTGATCCAACCGCAGGTTCTCCTACGGTTACCTTGTTACGACTTCACCCCAGTCGCTGATTCCACTGTGGGGGATAACTAGTTTAGTATTTCCACTTCGAGTGAAATCAACTCCCATGGTGTGACGGGCGGTGAGTACAAGACCCGGGAACGTATTCACCGTAGCATGGCTGATCTACGATTACTAGCGATTCCGGCTTCATGCTCTCGAGTTGCAGAGAACAATCCGAACTGGGACATATTTTATAGATTTGCTCCATCTTGCGATATTGCGTCTCATTGTATATGCCATTGTAGCACGTGTGTCGCCCTGGGCATAAGGGCCATGATGACTTGACGTCGTCCACACCTTCCTCCTCCTTACGAAGGCAGTCTATTTAGAGTGCTCACCCGAAGTGTTAGCAACTAAATACGTGGGTTGCGCTCGTTGCGGGACTTAACCCAACATCTCACGACACGAGCTGACGACAGCCGTGCAGCACCTGTCTCTAAGTTCTAGCAAGCTAGCACCCTCATATCTCTATAAGGTTCTTAGGATATCAAGCCCAGGTAAGGTTCTTCGCGTATCTTCGAATTAAACCACATGCTCCACCGCTTGTGCGGGTCCCCGTCTATTCCTTTGAGTTTTAATCTTGCGACCGTACTCCCCAGGCGGTATGCTTAATGCGTTAGCTGCATTACTGAGATGACTAGCACCCCAACAACTAGCATACATCGTTTAGGGCGTGGACTACCAGGGTATCTAATCCTGTTTGCTCCCCACGCTTTCGCGCCTTAGCGTCAGTTGAGTTCCAGCAGATCGCCTTCGCAATGGGTATTCTTGGTGATATCTACGGATTTTACCCCTACACCACCAATTCCATCTGCCTCTCCCTCACTCTAGATTACCAGTTTCCCAAGCAGTTTAATGGTTAAGCCATTAGATTTCACAAGAGACTTGATAATCCGCCTACGCGCCCTTTACGCCCAGTGATTCCGAGTAACGCTTGCACCCTCCGTATTACCGCGGCTGCTGGCACGGAGTTAGCCGGTGCTTATTCCTTAGGTACCGTCAGAATTCTTCCCTAAGAAAAGGAGTTTACGCTCCGAAAAGTGTCATCCTCCACGCGGCGTTGCTGCGTCAGGGTTTCCCCCATTGCGCAATATTCCCTACTGCTGCCTCCCGTAGGAGTCTGGACCGTGTCTCAGTTCCAGTGTGACTGATCATCCTCTCAGACCAGTTAAGCGTCATAGCCTTGGTGAGCCATTACCTCACCAACTAGCTGATACTATATAGTCTCATCCTACACCGAAAAACTTTCCCTACTTAACTTGTGTTAAGCAGGAGTATAGAGTATTAGCAGCCATTTCTAGCTGTTGTCCTCTTGTGTAGGGCAGATTAACTATACCTTACTCACCCGTGCGCCACTAATCCACAACTAGCAAGCTAGTTGCTTCATCGTTCGACTTGCATGTATTAGGCACGCCGCCAGCGTTCACTCTGAGCCAGGATCAAACTCTCCATAATAATTAAAAATTATATTGATTGAAAAGTTTAATCTTTTTCATCAAAGAAAAAAGTTTATATTTGTTTTTATAGTTAAAGACAATTAAGCTTTAACTATCTGGCTCAATCGATCACTTATTTAGATTTCAAAGATTGACTAATAAGATTTGATTAACAATATTAATATTTTAAAGAACATAAAAAATTAAAACAAAAAGTTTTATTTTTAATTTCCTTTCAATAAAAAAGGAAATGAAATTATAGCTATATAAGCTTAAAGTATTATTAATATTCTTTTATATTCTTTTATATTCTTTTATATTCTTTTATATTCTTTTATATTCTTTTATGTTTTTGTATGTTTTTATATTAAGCAAAGATTGTATTAGAATTAATTGGGTTAGTTGATAGTTTTTGTATTTATTTTAATAAATTAATAAGAAAAACACTTTGTATAATCTACACTGCTAAATTAGCAGTGTAGAGTTTTAATAACTTTCTACCACGCAAGGATTCATAGTTTTAAAATTATCACTTACTATACAAGTTCTAGCTCTTTGAGTTAGTGCTGCTTCGTCTATCTCTTGGGTTTCTTCTTCTTCGTATTTAAAAGTAGGTGTTTGTTTTTGTGAGCTAGCTATTTGGCGTGATAGTTTTTGATAATCATCATTTTCAATACCACTAGAATTGTTTAATTTTTCTAAATTAGGTATTGTTAAAGCTATATTATCAAATTTACCTATTATGTTAAATTGTTGATTTGATTTATCGCTAGCTTGTTTTTGCCAAGTTTCTAGTTTTATTTGATTATTAGCTATAGTAGTGGCTAATTCTCCACTAAGATTGCTTAATCTATCTACTTCAGCTTTTAAAGAAGCTAAAGTTGCTTCATTTTTTATACTTGGATTTTCATTGATTTTTTTAACATAATCATTATATTTAGTTATGGCTATTTTAAGTTGTTCTTGGCTTAATTTTAAACTAGCTAAAGCTTGATTAGAATTAATCAATAAATTTTTTAAATCATTTTCAAGAAAATTAGATAAATCATTTTTATTTTTTATAACTTTATTTGTATTTGCTAGTAAGGTATTTTTTAAATTCAAGGCTTCTGCATCAAATTTATCTTTTGAAGCAGTGCTTAAACCATTTTTTTCATAAGCTAAAAGAAAATCTAAACTTTGAACTACTTCTAAAGCTTTTGTTTTATCGCCACTTAAAAAGTATTTAGCTACAAATTCAACCTTTTGGTTTTCACTCATATTAGAATAATTTGCTTTATCTTTAAGCATATCTAGCAAATTTACTAAATAAAGATTATAGATTTTTTTATCTGTATTGCTATTATACAAATCAGTAATGATTTTATCTACTATATCTTTATATAAATCATCACTTGCTAAGATAACATCATTATCGCTTGGTTTATTTGGGATAGTTGGTTTTTCTATAGTGTTTGCTTTAGATAAAAAGTCTTTATATACACTTTCTTGGGTTTTATCTGCGTAAGTGTGAATTTGAATTTTATCATTAGTGCTTCCCCAATAGTTTTTGTCAGCTGTTGCATTAGCTAAATCTTTTTCATGATGGTAGATGTGGATGTTGTTGAAAGTATATGTTGCTTTATCGTTTAATGCGCCAAAAAATTTACCAGATAAGCCAGTTTCGTTGATTATTTTTATATTAGGATTAAAAAATATAAAAATATTTTCAAATTTTGTATCACCTTCCATTAAATACCCAATAAAACCTCCAGCAGTAGCATGAAGAAAATCATTCTTTTTTGCCTCGTTAAAAATATTTCCTATATTTTTTAAATAAATATTTGAAAAATCAACTTTGGATACTCGTGCAATAAAAGCACCTACATGACTATTTTCTTCATAGCCATTGTAAGCAATCCTATTTATATTTCCTATTTTTTCTAAAGAGATATTGCAAATTTTTACTATTCCAGCGTATCCAGCAAAACCACCTGTAGAATCTACATTATTAACACTAATATCTCCTATATTATTTAATGATATATTTGAATATATTCCATCTTGGAGATAACCAGCAAAACCGCCCATAAAAGTTACATTATTAACACTAATATCTCCTATATTATTTAATGATATATTTGAATGTATTCCATCTTGAAGAGAACCAGCAAAACCACCTATAAAACTTCCACCAGTAAAACTAAAATATCCCATATTACTTAAAGAAATATTTAATAAAGCTCCAGCGTATGAAAGACCAACAAAACCACCTAGATAGCCGACACTTTTTGCTTTAATACCTCCACCCATATAATCTACATTAACATTTTTTATAGTCGAAGTAATTGCACCAAAAATACCTACATGGCTAGGATTATATTTTAATTTTGTCGTATCTATATTTATATTTTTAAGTGTATAACCTTGTCCATCAAATGTTTTAGTAAAATAATTGCCATTAATTATCATACTAGTAAATTCATTATCTTGTTTTATACCATCTCCGTTTAAATCTACCCAGTAATTTGCATAATTTTGTCCAGTGCATACTCCATTTTTACAATTAGCTTGAAAGTCTATATCATTAATTAGTCTATATTCATTTGCAATGGTTCTAAAATCATTGTTGTATTCATTCCAACCTTTAGCAAAATGCCACCAGTCTACATCAGAACCTATACCTACATATTTCATATTAGAAAAATTCGTATTATTATGATTTATTCCATTGTAGTTTTTTACTATAAAATCAAAATCTTTAAAAGATGATGGATTATAGTAATATCCAGTAGCATTTAGATAAAGAGAACCTTTATCTTTGGCTGTTATGTATAATTTTCCTATATCTTTAAAAGTAGCTATATCAGCATAAATTTCATTACCAACTAAATGTATATTTGCTTTTTTACCCTCATCTATAGCTTTTATTTGGTTAAAAGTTTTATCTTTTGTATTTAAGTATCCTTGTATTAAAACCTTATTACCTATAAGCAATACATCGTTTGCATTGATATTACCCATATTGATTACATTACCACCTTTAGGGTTGGGTTTAAACACAGGAGAAAAAGAAGCACCTTGTTCAAAGGTTTTCATATTAGCAAATTTATTCATATCATCATTACTCATCGATGAAGTAGAAGCTACAAAGCGATTAGCATTGATATTGCCTGTTTTAGTAATGATTACTCCATTAGGATTGATTAAAAATACATTATTACCACTTGCATTTAATATACCTGCTATGGTAGATTTATTTGTTCCATGAGCTATGTTTAAGTAGTTTTTACTATTACCACCAAAATTTACACTTTCACCTTTATTTATATTAAAACCACCACCCCATTGGATAACAGAATTAACTTTATTACCATGTATATGCATATTATTACCACTAACATTTATAGTTCCACTTGTGCCATGAGTAAATTTACCACCACTTGGTAAGGCAAATGCAGGTGAAAAAAGTAATGAAGCAACTATACTTGAAAGTAAGATGTGATTAGTTAGTTTTTTAGAAGGAGTTAAATCAAAATTATTCGATCCCCCCCCCCGTGGAGAAAATACTGCCATAATAAATCCTTTATTTGAAAAAATTTATGTATGTTAATATTATATTTATAAAAAAATACTTAAGTTAATGAAAAAAATGATTTTAAACAAGTGGTGCGGATGAAAGGACTTGAACCTTCACGCATTGCTGCACCAGATCCTAAGTCTGGCGTGTCTGCCAATTTCACCACATCCGCTAAAGTGGTACGCTCAAGAGGATTCGAACCTCTGACCTACGGCTTAGAAGGCCGTTGCTCTATCCAGCTGAGCTATGAGCGCATAAAAATAAGTATAAATCAGGCTTTTGGTGCGCCCGATAGGAATCGAACCCATAACCTACAGATCCGAAGTCTGTTGCTCTATCCAGTTGAGCTACGAGCGCTGATGGGGTGAGTGATGGGAATCGAACCCACGACCCTCAGGACCACAATCTGATGCTCTAACCGACTGAGCTACACTCACCATTTATATAAATGGTCGGGGTGAAAGGATTCGAACCTTCGGCCCCTTGGTCCCAAACCAAGTGCGCTAACCAGACTGCGCTACACCCCGAAAAAGAAAAAATAAAGCGTTATTTTACATAAAAAAACATCAAAAGTCAAGATTTTATCTATAACATCTAATGCTTTTGTTATCTTTTTTTAAAGCATATTAAGCTTAAAAAGCGATATTTTTATCTTTAAATCATCTTAGTATAAAAATAAAATAATACTTAGTATTAAAATACCAAGTATTACTTAGAATGATTTTTCTCCGAGATGATATTTAAAATTTGCACGATTAAAGAAAAAGCCATAGCGATATAAATATATGCTTTATTAATATGTATATCAAAGCTTTCACATACTAAAACAACCCCTATCATCACTAAAAATGCTAAGGCTAAAATTTTAATGCTTGGGTATTTTTCTACAAAATCTGCAATCGCTTTAGAAGCAAAAAGCATTACTAACACAGCAATAACAACTGCAATAATCATAATCTCAACTTCATTTGCAATGCCAACAGCTGTTATAACACTATCTAGTGAAAATACTATGTCTATAATAGCTATTTCAGCAACAACTACCCAAAGTTTATTGCTAAGTTTTAGGTTGTTTTGATCGTGTTCTTCGTGTGTGATACTTTCTTTGATTTCTTTGATGGATTTAATGATTAAAAACAAACCCCCTAGCAAAAGCACCAAATCCCTTCCTGAAATTTCATTACCCAAAATGCTAAACAAAGGCGTAACAAGCTTCATAACCCAAAAGAGTGAAAGCAATAATAAAATCCTAGTAAGCATTGCAAAAGCAAGGCCTAAAATTCTACCTTTATCTCTATGTTCAGGCGGTAATTTGCTAACTAAAATGGCTAAAAAGATAATATTATCAATCCCCAAAACAATCTCTAAAGCCGTTAAGGTAAATAATACTATCCAAGCATCAACACTAAAAATCCATTCAAACATTTAATTTCCTTTAAACAAAAGCGTAATTATAATGACAAAAAATTAATCGTTTTCAAAAATTTCAACAATACTAGCAGGCAAAAGCTCATGTTCTAAGGTATGAATTTTATCTTCAAATTCTTCAAAACTTAATTTTCCTTTTTCAAAGGCTTTTTGGGCTATGATTTTCCCACCATCAAGCTCTTCATTTACCCAATGCACGCTAATACCCGCTACTTTCATATCGCTTTCATAGCTTTCTTTAATCGCATGGGCTCCTTTAAATAAAGGAAGCAAAGAAGGGTGCAAGTTGATAGCTTTTATATTTTGCGTAAAAACAGGGCTTAAAATTCGCATAAATCCTGCCAAAATAGTTAAATCTGCTTGACTTTGTTTAATCAGCCTCACAAGTTCTGCGTCAAATTCTTCTCTTGAAGTAAATTTTTCATGTTCGATGATTTTTGTATCAAGGCCGTATTTTAAAGCCCTTTGTATGCCATAAGCATTAGCTTTATTGCACAAACATAGCACCACTTCAAAGGTGTTTTTTCCAAAGGTTTTTTTGTGTAATTTTTCTAAGATATTTTCTAAATTGCTTCCATTTCCACTAAATAAAACTGCTAGTTTTATAAGCATTTTAACCCCTTTATTAGTTTTAAAGCATCAAAGCTATTTTTATTTTTTGTGTAATTTTTAGCCACCAAAGCATGTGCTAAAACAGCATTTTTTGCTGCTTTTAAAGGGCTAAATTTAGCTCCAAGTAATGCTGCTATCATTCCGCTTAATACATCACCACTGCCACCTTTTGCCAAAGCCTCATTACCACAATTTACTACAAAAAGCTTTTCCTTTTGTAAAATGATGGTATTTGCCCCCTTTAGCACTAAAACACATTGAAAATTAACTCCAAATTCTCTTGCATAAAAAAAGCGTTTGCTTTGAATTTCTTCTACGCTAATGTTTTTGTTAAAGCAAAAACTCAAAAGCCTTGAAAATTCTTTAGGATGAGGGGTTAAAACCACATCATCGCGTTTTAAATACGCTTTTATATCAGGGCTTGAAAAACAATTTGCATCAAGCACCAAAGGAATGCTTTTTAACCTCTCATCTTTTAAAACTTCTAAATTTTCAAGCCCCATACCCAAAGCTATAGCACTGGCATTTTGGCTAAAGTCTTGTTTTAGCATGATTAAAGGCGAAAAGCTTTCCTTTGCAACCAATGAAACAAGCCCTGCTCCAAATTCTAAAGCTCCAAGTCCTGCTAAAGTTCCTGCACTTTTGTTAGCCAAGATATAAACATGGCCAAAATCGCCTTTATTTGAGTTGGCCTTTTTATCAATACATCTTAAATCTTTTTTTTCTAGTAAGAAATTTTGTAAATTTTTGTTTTTTAATTTTAAACCAAGATTGGCAAGTTTTATTTTACCAACATAATCTTTTGCAAAATCTTCTAACAAAATTTCTTTTAAAACACCCATACAAAGTGTGTAATCAGCCTTAAAACATAGCTCTTTTCCAAGCCCACTAGGTATATCACAAGCTATTTTTAAAGCCTTACTTTTGGCAATTTTTTGAAAAATTCTTTGTAAATTTTCATCTAAAGCTTTGTTTAAACCACTACCAAAAACGCAATCAACTATAATGTCAAAGTCTTTAAATTTAGGTTGTTTTTTTAAAAATTTAAAACCCATATTTTTTAAAATTTGTTCTTGCTTGATAAACATTGTGCTTTTTTTATAACCCAAAGCATACGCATAAGCTTTTTTAAGGTGTCTAATAGCTACAAGCCCATCAGCTGCATTTCCGCCAGCACCAAGCAAAAATAAAATCTTAGCGTTTTTGAATTTTTTACTTTTTTTCTTGATGAAATTTGCAAGCTCTATGCCTGCATTTTCCATCATTAAAAACTCATCCAAACCTTTTTCAATCAATTGTTTTTCATAAGAAATATTATCTTTAAATATCGCTTTCATTGTTTATCTCATATTTTATAAATTTTTGAGTTTTTGCACCTAATTCTTTGAGTTTCATAACCCTTGAGGCTACATTGCCACTTCCATGAGTTAGTTTTGTTTGCATATTGTCTAAATTGGAATTTAATTTTTTAACATTATCTTTGATTTTTTCAAAATCCTCCAAAACCCCTGCAAATTTATCATGAAACTTGCCAAGCTCTTCAAAAGCTTTTAAAACATTTTCATTGCTTTGGATATTTTTCCATGAAATATTTATGGTATTTAATGCCATAAAAAGCGTATTTGGCGTGGTTAGATAAACCTTTTTTTTATAAGCGTATTGATAAATTTCAAGATCAACGCTTAAAATCAAATCTAAAATGTTTTGATAAGGTATAAAAAGCAAAACAAACTCATAAGTGTGCTTATCATACTGCATATAAGGCTTTTTGGCTAACTCATCTATCCTTGCTTTTAAATTACTCGCTAAATCAAAACAAGCACTACTACTCATATCTTCAAAACTAAAATCACTTGGAAGTGAAAATTTTGCGTCAATGATAATACTTTTTTGTTTGTCTAAAAACACCACTGCATCAGGAATGTAAGTTTTGCCCTCATCTTGAAATCTTTCTTGTAATTTATACTGCACACCTTCTACTAAACCGCTATTTTCCAAAACGGATTTTAGTTGTAATTCTGCAAAATTACCACGAATTTTTTTATCACCCTTTAAAACCTTGGCTAATTTATCTGCATTTTCTGTCATATTTTGACTGAATTTAAACATATTATCAATATGAGTTTTAAGGCTAATTTCATTAGAATTTAATCTTTCATTGTATTCTTTCACGCTTTTTTTAATAGGCAAAAAAACCTCTTCTAAAATTTTTTTTGCATCTTCATTGAGCATGAGTTTATTTTGATTTAAAATATTTGCATTTTGTTTTTGCAAATTTTGATCTAATTCTTGTTTTAGCTCAGTTAAACTTTGCTTGTATTTTTCTTCTAGCTTGGTTAAATTTTGATTGTATTCTTCTTTTAGCTGAGAATATTGTTTTAAATGAGTATCTAAAAGCTCTTGTTGGATTTGTTCTTTTTGGGCTAATTTTGCCCCTAAAGCTTCATTTTGAGATAAATACAATATTTTTTCATCTAAAAGCTTGGAATTTTTTTCTATAAGTGTAGTTTTTTCAAGTTCTAAAGCACGAAGTTGCTCTTGCAAAGAGGCGTTATTTTGCGCTAAAAATTCTAATTTCATCTTTTCCTTTTGGCTTTTAAACACATACCATATAAAAGCCAAAATCAAAACAAACAAAAAAGCTATTAAAATTTCCACTATCAAGCCTTTTCAAGAAAATAAATATTTTTTTCGTTTGCTTCTTTAAATTGCTTCATCTTAGGCAAAAATTCTCTCACTAAGGCTCTAAAATTTTTAAAACCAAAATTTTGCGGGATAAAATTGGCGTGTTTTCTGTTCATATTGGTGCGAATTTGGGCATATTCAGCACGACCTTTTTCTTCTATTAATGCTTCTGTGATGTTGATTAAATCTTTGATGTATTCTTTGTTGATGAGAATTTTTTCTTTGGATTCATCTTTGTCTAGATAAAAAAACTCGCTAAAAGAATTCACATAAGATTTTACAGCCTGTTTTAAACCCATGCCTATGACTTGTTTTTTGTTTTCTTTGAGTTTTTGGATTAAACTTGTATAATCACTATCGCTTGAAACAATGACAAAAATGTCAATATCTTTTTCATAAAAAACACTCATAATTTCAGTGATTAAATACATATCGCTTGAATTTTTATTAGCTATGAAGTTAAATTGCTGCATAGCGATGATAGAATATTGAGCGATTTGCTCTTTCCAATTTTGTATATTTTTTTGAGTCCAATCCCCATAAATTCGCTTTATGACTATCTCTCCATAATCAGAAGCGATATCAAAAATTGATTTTGCATATTTTGAGGGGATATTTTCTGCATCAATGAAAATTGCTATGCTTTTATTTTCCATTTTTACTCCTATAAACTTCTTATCCTAAAACTCAGGGCTTTTAAAATATGTGTTTTTGAAATCAACTCACTTTGTTCTAAATCCGCAATAGTCCTTGCGACTTTTATAGTTTTATTCACCCCTCTTTGGGATAAACTATAAGAATTTATAGCTTTGTTTAAAATTTCTTCAGCGCTAGAATCTAAAACGCAAAATTGCTTCATCTGCTCTTCATTTAATTTTGCGTTAAATTCTTCTTGTTTTCTTTGTTTTTGAAACAAAAACCCCTTAAATACCATTTCACTCATTTGTTCAGAGCTTAAGCTTGGTTTATCTTCATGTGAAATTTCATCCATAGCTACATATAAATCTATCCTATCTAAAATAGGGGAAGAGATTTTGTTTTTGTATTTTTTAATCTCTATTTCTTGGCAACGACAAGCTTGGGTTTTAGAGAATAAATTCCCACAAGGACAAGGATTTTGCGCACAAGCAAATAAAAATTTAGTTTCATAAACTACCTTAGTATTTACTCTTGAAATAAGGATTTTAAAATCTTCCAAAGGCTCTCTTAAGCTTTCTATGATTTGCTTTGAAAAATGAGGGAATTCATCAAAAAACAAAACTCCGCCATTTGCTAGGGCAAGTTCGCCTATTTTAGCACTCTTAGTTCCCCCGCCAAAAATACTTGCCCTTGTGCTTGTATGATGTGGGCTTCTAAAAACCCTGCTTGCACTAAAATCATCATCTAAAGAATTTAAAGATTTATAGGCATTTTGGGCTAAAATTTCTTTCAAACTTTGTGGTGGCATGATAAAAGGAAGTCTTTTTGCACACATACTCTTGCCACTACCTGGACTGCCTTCAAATAAAATATTATGCATTCCAAGTGCTGCTACAATACAAGCAAATTTAGCATTTTCTTGCCCTTTAACTTCTTTAAAATCATGGGGAAAATGGGTGTTTTTGATGTATTTTTGTTGATTGATTTTTATAGCGTTCTTAAACAAAGGATGGGCGTTGGTGATTTTATAATTTTCATAATTTTTTTCTTTAAAAAAATCAATTGCTTCGTTTAAATTTTCTAAGGCATAAATTTCTAAATTTGGAATCATTGAAGCTTTTAAGGCTATGCTTTTTGGCACCACAACTTTAGCATTTTGCACCTTTGTGCTTAAAAAAAGCAAGATAGAAAATAAACTAGCAGTGCTTTTAATACTCCCATCTAAACCAAGCTCTCCAAATACAAAAAAATCATCTAAATTTTCTTTTTGAAATAAAATCAAAATAGCAATAGCCAAATCAAAATGAGAGCCATTTTTAGGTATATCTGATGGACTAAGATTGATAGTGATTTTTTGTGCAGGAAAAGAAAAATTATGGCTGAGTAAAGTCGCTTTAACTCTTTCTGTGCTTTCTTTGATAGTAGAATTAGCAAGGCCGACTATATTAAAACCTGGTAAGCCTCTTGTGAAAGTTGATTCTACATCGATAATATCAAGCTCATTGGAAAAACTTGCACATTTTAGCTTTTTCATTTGCTTTTTTTAGTTTTTTTCTTAAATTCTTTATCGAATTTTTGACGCTTTAAAAAAGATAATTTTTCAATAAACAAATGCCCATCAAGATGATCAACCTCATGCTGGATAGCCACTGCTAGAAAATCATGTGCATTTAGTGTTTTTTTATTACCAAATCTATCTTGATAATTTAATTGTATATTCTTATAACGCATTACATCTTCATAAAAACCTGGTATGCTTAAACATCCTTCATTACATGAAATACGCTCATCATCTAAAGGAGTGATAACAGGATTAACAATCTCCAATAAAGTCTGTTTATCCTCTTTTTGCTCCCCTTCTTCATCTCCAATATCCACAAGTAAAGCTCTTATTGGTACATCTACTTGAATAGCTGCAAGCCCTACTCCTTTGTTAGCTATCATCGTTTCATACATATCATCTAAAAGAATGTGTAATTGCTCATCAAAATTTTCAACCGGTTTGGATTCTAAAAACAATCTAGGATTTGGATAGGTAATTATATTTCTTATCATTTCTCTCTTTCTACGACAATAAATGGTTCTAATTCTTTGCCTGTTTTACTCAAAGAATCTATACATTTGTTTATTAATTCTTCGCTTTTGTTGTTTTGATTAATTGCACTAATTGCAATTTCTACATCAACATCAATTTCTTTATCTGCTAAGAAAAAGTTTGAATTTTCTAAAGATTGTAAAATTTTATTACAAATTTCTTGTGCCTTGTCTAAATTAGTATGAAACATAATCATTGCAAAAGTATTATTTCCATAGTGAGCTACAATATCACTTGATGAAATATTTTTACTAAAAATTTTACATATACCTTTTAAAAAAGCTATTTTTTCTTTTTGCGTATATGCTTGTTCTAAGGTATATTCTTTAACTTTAAAAAATAAAATCGAAGTGTGATAATTGTATTTTGCACTGCTTTCAATGCTTTTTTCTAAATTTTCTATAAAATACCTTTTATTAAATACACCAAATTTAGAATCAAAATCACTTTGTTCTTCTATATGTTTATAAGTTTGCCTTACCTCGTTAAAATTTTCTTTAATTTCATCTGAGTATTTATCTAAAATATTGGAAAATCTTAATAAATCTGTTTCTAAAGCATGAATGATATTTGAAACTGCCAAATTTCCTGTGCTTATTGAAAGCTCTGAATTTCTTCTTTTTAACATATCTTTCATTGTTTCAAGGTGTCTATAAATCATAGCAATGTATTGTAATAACGCTGAAGTGGAGCTAAAGCTTTTTTTAATCTCTTGCTCTATATTTGCACGCTTTATTTCATCATCTTTTTGCTCAAACTCCATAATTTCGCTAACTTTTTTCTTAAATGCTAAAGGACGATCATCTAGCATTTTTTGAAAATAAACACTAAAATTAATAGGAGTTGGGGGAATATTATCTTTTATTAATTCTGATAATACAGACTTGGCAAATTTTTCAAATTCCCCTCCGCTAATTTTTTGAATTTTTGGAGCTTCTTTGATTGGGGCTTCGCTGTCTAAATTTAACTCAGCAAATAAATCATCATCTAACATTGCTATGTTTTTCCTTATTTAAAACTTTTTTCCAAAACCTTATCGATTAAACCATATTCTCTAGCTTCAGCCGCACTCATAAAGAAATCTCTATCAGTGTCTTTTTCTATCTTAGAAAGTTTTTGCTTGGTATTTTTTGCCAAAATATCATTTAAAATAGCTTTTAATCTTAAAATTTCTTTTGCTTGGATTTCAATATCCGTTGCTTGACCTCTTGCTCCACCTAAGGGTTGATGTATCATTATTCTAGAATTTGGTAAAGCAAAACGCTTTCCTTGTGCTCCACAACTTAACAAAAACGCACCCATAGAAGCAGCTTGTCCTATACATATAGTGCAAACATCAGGTTTTATATAATTCATAGTATCATATATACTAAAGCCACTTGTTACAACACCACCAGGAGAATTTATGTAAAGATAAATATCTTTTTGTGGATCTTCAGCTTCTAAAAATAAAAACTGCGCAACAATAGAAGCAGCAAGATCATCATTAATCTCGCCGCTTAACATAATGATTCTATCTTTTAAAAGCCTTGAGTAAATATCATAACTTCTTTCACCACGGCTTGTTTTTTCAACCACATAAGGTATATAAGAACTCATCATTTTTCACTTTCTTTTTCATTTTTCTTTTTTTCATTTTTCTTAAATATGTCAGCAAAAAGTTTTTCTTCCACTAAAGCCATTTTCACAGCAGGAAGTGCACCTTGTTTTTTATAATTATCCAAATGCTCTTGAGGATTAAAACCATATCTATAGGCTTCAAAGTATATTGCTTGGATTAATTCTTGATCGCTTACTGCGATATTTCTAAGCTTTGCTAATTCATCTATAATAAAAGTTAATTTAACACTTTTTTGTGCATCTTCTTTAAAACTTTCTCTTTTTTCTTTATATTTTGCTTCATCTTTGAATTCTTTTAATTCTTCTTCACTAAGAGTTCTTAAAGAATTTCTAAATTGCATATCAGTTTCTTGCTCGACAATATTTCTAGGTAAAGTAAAATCAAATTTTTCAACCAAAGCTTCTGCAAATTGATTTTTAAGTTCATCATTAATTAATTTAAAAATTTTCTCATTTTTAATTTGTTCTTTTAATTTAGCGTCTAATTTTTCAACGCTAGGTTCTTTTTCATCTGGTAATAAATTTTTTAGAATATCTTCATTTAATTGTGGTATTTTTAATTCTTGAATTTCATGAATTTTTACTTTAAACACAGCATCTTTTCCTGCTAAATGTGCTGCACCATATTCTTTTGGAAAGGTAACATTAATATCTTTTTCATCACCTGCTTTTAAACCAATCATACCTTCTTCAAAGCCTGGTATAAATTGTTTTGAGCCTATTTCAAGAACATAATTTTGTGCTTTTCCACCATCAAAAGCTTTACCATCAACAAAACCTTCAAAATCAAATTTAGCAAAATCTCCTTCTTTTAATGCTCTTGTCTCTTTAATCGCCTCAGGAGTAGCAAATCTTTTTAATAATTCTTCTTTTTTTGCATCGATTTCTTTTTGTGTTACTTTTGGGGTATTATAAGTTGGAATTAATTCTTCATATCCATCTAATTTTACCTCTGGTTTGAAAGATAAAACCATTTCAGCAATAATTTCACCATCTTTTCTGTCGAATTTTTCAAAATATGGCTCACCCACTAAATCTTTAGCTTCTTTTTTTACTTCTTTTAAAGCAGCATCTACAGCATTTCTTAAAAGATCTTGCTCCGCATCTCTTGTAAGTTCTTTTTCGTATCTTTTAAGTATAGCGGCAACAGGAACTTTTCCTGCTCTAAAACCATCCATTTTCATAGTTTTAGATGCTTTTTTAGCTAATTTTTCCACTTCTGTTTTAATAGCTCCTTGAGCAATTTTCACAGTAGCATTTGCATTTGCAAAATCAATTAGTTTTGCTGTAACTTCCATAATATTTTCCCTTTTTAAATAAAATTTTTTGATAATATACCAAAAATTTCCTTATCGCTTTATATAAAAATAAAAATATGTTAAAATTTTAATTTTTATGGAGAAAAAATGCAGAAAAAATTTGAACAATCAGTTATAAATATACTAGAAATTATAGGCGAAAATCCTACTAGAGATGGACTTATAAAAACACCCGCTAGGGTTTTTAAAGCTTTTGAATTTTTAAGTAGTGGATATAAACAAGATCCTAAAAAAATACTCAATGATGCTTTATTTGATAGCTCAAACAATGAAATGGTTTTAGTAAGAGATATAGAATTTTATAGTCTTTGTGAGCATCATTTATTGCCTTTTTTTGGAAGAGTTCATGTAGCTTATATACCTGATAAAAAAGTAGTTGGACTTAGTAAAATTCCGCGTTTAGTTGAAGTTTTTGCACGACGCTTACAAATTCAAGAACAACTCACAGAACAAATCGCAGAATCTTTAATGGAACATGTAGGCGCAAAAGGCGTAGGTGTAGTTATAGAAGCAAGACATATGTGCGTTGAAATGCGTGGGGTGCAAAAGGCAAATTCTACTACAAGCACTTCAGCTTTAAGAGGGAGTTTTTTAAAAAGTGAAAAAACCCGAAAAGAATTTTTTTCTTTGATTAATTCATCTAAACAGGTTAGATTTTAATGGGTTTGGCAAAACTTAGAAATAAAATTTCTTCTCAAAATCTAGCTAGTGTTTTTGGACAAATTACTAAAATTTCAAGTACTAGTATAGAGATAAGTGGCTTAAAAACTAGTATAGGTGATATCATTAAAATAGTTTCTAGCGAAGATGAGAGTAAAGAAGCTATGGCTATGGTTGTAGAGGTGGATGAGAATTTAAGCTATTTAAGTCCTTTTGGTTTTGTAGAAGGTTTTAAAATAGGCGATCGTGCTTTTATAAATGATGCGGGTATGCAAATAGGAGTTAGTGATGAACTTTTAGGAAGGGTTGTTGATCCTTTTATGCGGCCAAAAGATGGCAAAGGGCCTATTGAGGCAAGTAAATTTATGCCTATAATGAGAGCTCCAATAGATGCAATGAAACGAGGTTTAATAGAGGAAGTTTTTCCAGTTGGAGTAAAAACAATAGACGCGCTTTTAACTTGCGGTGTGGGACAAAAGCTTGGAATTTTTGCAGGAAGTGGGGTTGGAAAATCAACTCTTATGGGTATGATAGTTAAAAATTCAAAAGCACCTATAAAAGTTATAGCATTAATTGGTGAGCGTGGTAGAGAGATTCCTGAATTTATACAAAAAAATTTGGGTGGAAAGTTAGATGATACCGTGATTATAGTCGCTACGAGTGATGATAGTGCTTTGATGAGAAAATATGGTGCATTTTGTGCTATGAGTGTGGCTGAGTATTTTAAAGAGCAAGGTAAAGATGTGCTTTTTATAATGGATAGTGTTACGCGTTTTGCTATGGCACAAAGAGAAATAGGCCTTGCTTTAGGAGAGCCACCTACTACAAAAGGTTATCCCCCTAGTGTTTTAAGCTTATTACCACAACTTATGGAAAGAACAGGCAAAGAAGAAGGCAAAGGAACTATAACAGCATTTTTCACCGTTTTAGTTGATGGAGATGATATGAGCGATCCAATAGCTGATCAAAGCAGATCAATACTTGATGGCCATATAGTTTTAAGTAGAGAATTAACTGATTTTGGAATTTATCCACCTATAAATATACAAAATTCAGCTTCAAGGGTTATGGGTGATATAATAAGTCCTGAGCATAAATTATGGGCTAGAAAATTTAAGCGTTTAAATTCTTTATTAAAAGAAAATGAAGTTTTGCTTAGAATAGGAGCTTATCAAAAAGGAAGTGATAAGGAATTGGATGAAGCCATAGCAAAAAAAGATTATATGCAAAAATTTTTAGGACAAAATCCAGATGAAAGTTTTGAATTTGAAGACACCATTAATTTGTTAAAAATGATTGATTCTTAAAGTGGAATATTTTTTGCTTTTATTTTTCATGAAAAAGCCATGAAAAAAGGATGGGTCATGTCAAATACAAATTTTTTACTAAATCATCAAGATAGCTTTAATCTAAAATACACAGATATTTGTCAAAATATTTTTGAAAGAGAATTTTATACACAAATGTTTTTAGAGTGTATATGTTTTGAGCTTTTGGAGAACAAAACTAAACTAAAATACTTGAAAATAATTTCTTCTAAAGAAGAATTTATAGTTGAATTTAAAATCAATAACCAAAAAAAATCTTTTATTTTAAATGATAAAAAAAATCTAAATATAGAATTTAACGCTAAAAGATTAACTCAAGAAGAATATGAAAGAGAATTGGCTAGAATATATCAGCTAGAAAGATATTTAAAATCACAAAATAATCTTCAATTTTTCTCAAATGAATTGTTTTTGCATTTAAAAAATTTATTTAAAGATATGGATGAGTTTAAAAATTTCATAGATATTCTTGAAGAAAAAGAAAATACTCACAATAATCATTTTTCCAAAATTTATAATATAGCTTAATTATTTACAAAACTTTGCCGATAATATTATGAATCCAAAAAAAGGAGTAAGTTATGGGCGAAGTTACTAACAATCAAGCAAGTTTAATGCTTAGCATTGCAACTACTATGATGAAAAAAACCATAGAAACAAATGAAAATGCTATTATGCAAGCACTTGAAGGCGTAAATGCAAACCCTGCTCCAACTACTGCTCCTGCTAATAGTTCAGGATTACTTGACATTTACGCATAATTTTTCTCTTCGATTTAAAAATATTGGCATAGCTTTTGCTTTTTCAAAACTAAGCAATATTTTTAAAGAGAAGAGTTATGTTTATAAATTCCAATGTCAATCCATATCAAAATTTTGCAAACTATCCTTTTGCAAAAACTGAAAATATGGAACAAAAAAAAGAAAATACCAATGTTAAATTAGAACTTGCAGAAACTAAAAATCAAAATATTGATTACAAAATAACCTACGCAAGTGAATTTGGTTTTAGAATAGATGAGCAAGGTTTTTTCGAAAAAGATCTTAATAAAAGCGCTAAAATTCCTTTAGATTATGCCATTAATATAAAAAGCGTAAGAGAAATTTCAAAACAACTTATAAAGCTTGATGAGAATTTAAATTACAACAAAATAGATTTACCAAGACTTTTAAACACTTATCACAACACATTAAAAACTATAAATCCACAATTTCAAAACAATGATAATGATTTTTTAAGTAAAGCTCAAATTTCAGAGTTAAATCAAGGTTATAGCTATAATTATGAAGGAAAAATTCTAAAAATTTATACCAATACAAAAGAATTACAAGAAGCAAAAGAAAACAATAAAAACTTAAATACCCTAATGCTTGATAATAAAATAGGTGATTTTGCATTTACTTGGAGCATTGAAAATACTGCGAGTAATCCTATCATTAAACCTTATATCAACAAGCAAGGAGAAGTTTCTAAAAGTGGATTATTGTTAAATTACATTTACAATGATATTAAAGCACAAAATCACAATAAAAATAATTTCTTCTTATCGCCTATAGAATTAGATTTTTCATCAAATTTAAATTTTCAAAAACTTATAAACGGCGAACTAGATCCTAAAAATTTTGTTGATGATAATAATAAAGAAAAAATGAGTTTTGATTTGTATCTTTATATTAATGGAGTAGATAAAAACACTACTTCAGAAGATAAATTGTCTGTATTTTTTCAGCAATATATTAATTATCAGCATAGTATAAACATGCAAGAATTTGCAAATTCTAGTTCTATTTATAGTTTATATAGTGAAAAAACTATTAAAGACTTAGAAGAAATAAAAACGCAATTTAATCAAAAAGAAACAGCAAGCAAACTTGAAGAATTAAACGCACAAAAAGAAAAACTAGATATACAATTTTTAGAAAACCGCAAAAGACAAGCTAGTATTAATAAAATTTTACACTCTTATTTAAATGCTATGGCTTAAACTTGTGCTAAAATAATAACAATTTTTTGCACAAGTTAAAAACTTATTTTGATTTAATATTAAATTTAATATTTTAGTGTATATTTACAAAAAAAAGATAAAAAATATCCTAATTAAAGGAGTGTATTTTGAAAGTATATTTGGATAATAACGCAACAACCATGCTCGCACCAGAAGCTTATGAGCTAATGTTGCCGTATTTAAAAGAAAATTATGGTAACCCAAATAGCCTTCATCAATGGGGTAGCGCAACCCATCCTGCATTAAAACAAGCCATGGATAAGCTTTATGCAGGGCTTGGGGCAAGTGATTTAGATGATATCATCATAACATCTTGTGCTACTGAAAGCATTAATTGGGTGCTTAAAGGGGTGTATTTTGATAGAATTTTAAATAGCACTAGAAATGAAATCATTATTTCTAGCGTAGAACATCCTGCAGTTGCAGCCTGTGCTATGTTTTTAAAATCTTTAGGTGTTAAGGTTATAGAACTTGGCGTTGATCATGAAGGTGTTTGTAGTGTAAAAGATCTAAAAGAAGCTATTTCAGATAAAACTGCCTTAGTTAGCATTATGTGGGCAAATAACGAAACGGGTATGATTTTTCCTGTAAAAGAAATGGCTGAACTTGCTCATGAATATGGAGCATTATTTCACACAGATGCCACTCAAGCAGTAGGCAAGATAAAGGTTGATTTTGCAAAAGTTGGAGTGGATTTTGCTTCTTTTTCTGCACATAAATTTCATGGCCCAAAAGGAGTTGGTGGGCTTTATATCAAAAAAGATTTAGAGCTAACTCCACTTTTACATGGTGGAGAACATATGGGTGGTAGAAGAAGTGGGACTTTGAATGTGCCTTATATCATTGCCATGGCAGAAGCTTTAAGGATAGCTAATACCATGCTTGATTTTGAAAACTCACATATTAGAAGATTAAGAGACAAACTAGAAGATTTAATTTTAGCTATGCCTGATACAAGCGTAGTTGGAGATAGATCAAGAAGGGTTCCAAATACCATCTTAGCAAGCATTAAAGGTGTAGAAGGTGAGGCTATGCTTTGGGACTTAAATAAAAATGGCATAGCAGCAAGCACGGGATCAGCCTGTGCTAGTGAAGCACTTGAGAGCAATCCTATCATGGAAGCAATTGGTGCTGAAAATGATTTAGCGCATACTGCCCTAAGACTTTCTTTATCAAGATTTAACACAGAAGATGAGATTGATTATGCAGCAGAGCAGATTAAAAAAGCAACTCAAAGACTTAGAGCAATCTCTTGTACTTATGCGTATAAGCCACAAAATAATTAAAGGATAAATAATGGCAAAAAATAACTTAATCGGTGGATCAATTTGGGATGAATACTCCCAAAAAGTTCAAGATAGGATGAATAACCCAAAACATATGGGAGAATTCACACAAGATGATGCAAAAAAAGCCAATGCAAAACTTATTGTTGCTGATTTTGGTGCTGAAAGTTGTGGTGATGCGGTTAGGCTTTATTGGCTAGTAGATGAAAAAACAGATAAAATTATCGATGCTAAATTTAAAAGTTTTGGTTGTGGAACAGCCATTGCAAGTAGTGATACTATGGTAGAACTTTGCATAGGAAAAAGTGTTGATGAGGCAGTTAAAATTACAAATTTAGATGTGGAATTTGCTATGAGAGATGATCCACAAACTCCAGCTGTTCCACCTCAAAAAATGCATTGTTCTGTTATGGCTTATGATGTTATAAAACAAGCTGCAGCACAATATAAAGGGATTAATCCTGAAGATTTTGAAGATCAAATTATAGTTTGTGAGTGTGCTAGAGTTAGCCTTGGAACTATAAAAGAGGTTATAAGATTAAATGATTTAAAAAGCGTAGAAGAAATCACTCAATACACCAAAGCAGGCGCTTTTTGCAAATCATGCATAAAACCAGGCGGCCATGAAAAAAGAGAGTATTATTTGGTAGATATTTTGGCTGAAACTAGAGCTGAAATGGAGAGAGAAAAATTAAAAGAACAAAGTAAAGGTGATGTAGCTTTTGATGATATGACTATGGTTAAACAATTAAAAACTGTAGAAGCTGTTTTAGATAGCGAAGTAAGACCTATGTTGCATGGAGATGGCGGAGATTTAGAAGTGATTGATATACAAAAAGCACAAGGTGCTGCTATTGATATATATATTCGTTATCTTGGAGCTTGCAGTGGATGTTCAAGTGGAAGCGGTGCAACTTTATATGCAATAGAAAGTATTTTACAAGAAGAACTTAGTCCAAATATACGCGTTATTCCAGTTTAAGTAGTTTTGCTACTTAAACTTTTATATTAAAAATAAACCTTTTATGATAAAATAGTTATTTTATTAAAATTTAAAAAAGGTTTTTTATGCAAAGAATACAAACTCTTATAAAAAGTGAAACATTTCCAGGTGTTTTATTAATATTTTTTACCTTACTTGCTTTAATTTTACAAAATAGCTCTTTAACAGATCAATATACTAATTTTTTAAATATTCAATTTGGCTTTCAAGCAGGTGGTTTAGAAATTTTTAAACCCTTACTTTTGTGGATTAATGATGGCTTAATTGCTATATTTTTCTTTGCTATAGGACTTGAATTAAAATATGAAGTTACAAGAGGACAACTCAATAGCATAAAAGCTATGTCTTTGCCTGTATTTGCAGCACTTGGTGGTATGGTGGTTCCTGCTTTGATTTTTGCATTTTTTAATTATCATGATTCTTTTGCATTACAAGGCTGGGCTATACCAACAGCCACTGATGTTGCTTTTGCGGTTGGAATTTTAATGCTTTTAGGTAAAAAAATTCCAACTTCTTTAAAATTGTTTTTACTCTCTTTAGCTATTTTTGATGATTTAGGTGCAATTATTGTTATTGCCTTATTTTACACAAGCGAACTTTCAGTATTTGCTATGATTGCAGCTTTAGTATGTATGTTGGCACTTTATTTATTAAATCATTTTCATGTTACTAAAAAATCTTTTTATATTATTATAGCTATAATCTTTTGGATTAGCATGCTTAAAAGTGGCGTTCATGCGACTTTAGCAGGGGTAATTACTGCTTTATTTATTCCGCTTGAAACAAAAGGCGGTAAATCATTTCTAAAAGAAATTGAACATGATTTAGCTCCTTGGGTGAGTTATTTTATACTCCCAATATTTGCTTTTGCAAATGCTGGGGTAGATTTAAAAGATATGGATCCTAGCTTTATTTTTTCATCTGTTAGTTTGGGTATTATACTTGGTTTATTTTTAGGTAAACAAATAGGGGTATTTTTATTTTCCTATATAAGCATAAAACTAGGTTTAGCAAAATTACCTCAAAATGTAAATTTTAAACAACTTTATGGCGTTTGTATATTAACAGGTATTGGCTTTACTATGAGTTTTTTTATAGATGGTTTAGCTTATCAAAATAGTAATATTTTTGCATATTCTGATAAATTAGCTATTTTAATTGCTTCATTATTAAGTGCTGTAATTGGGTATATTTATTTAAAAATTATCTATGGATTTAAAAAATAATGATAAATAAATTTAAAAATTTAATCTCTATTGAAATTTTAGGGGGATTATTTTTACTTAGTGCAACAATACTAGCACTCATTTTAAAAAATAGCCCATATGGTGAAAGCTACATGGAATTTTTAAGTGTAGAAATGGGTTTTAAAGTAGGCACTTGGGAGCTTTTTAAACCTTCATTGTTATGGATTAATGATGGTCTTATTGCTATTTTTTTCTTTGCTATAGGACTTGAGCTAAAAAAAGAATTTATTCAAGGAGAATTTAAAACTATTAGCAATATAATCCTACCCTTAATAGCTGCAATTGGTGGTATAGTAGTCCCTGCTTTGATTTTTTGTATTATCAATTTTCATGATGCTTATGTTTTAAGAGGCTGGGCTATACCAACAGCCACTGACACAGCTTTTGCTTTAGTTATACTAGCTATGCTAAAACAGCGTATTCCTAGCTCTTTAAAAATATTTTTAGTATCTTTGGCTATTTTTGATGATGTAGGAGCTATTTTAATCATTGCTATTTTTTATACAGGAGAGCTTTCTAGTTTAGCTTTTTTTGTTGCATTTTGTTGTATTATGGGATTATTTTTACTCAATCGCTTAGGTAATGAAAGAAAATCATTTTATTATATACTTGGTGCTTTGCTTTGGCTTAGTGTATTAAAAAGCGGTGTGCATGCAACTTTAGCAGGTATTATCACAGCTTTGTTCATACCTGTTTATACCAAAAATAACCATGCCTTATTAGAAGAAATAGAACATGGGCTTAAATTTTGGATTGCTTTTGTTATTTTACCTATATTTGCTTTTGCAAATGCTGGAGTTGATCTTTCTAAAATAGAAACTCATATGCTTTTTAGCGGAGTGAGTGTAGGTATATTTTTAGGATTATTTGTTGGTAAACAACTAGGAGTATTTGGTTTTGCTTATATGGCGATTAAATTTAAGCTAGCAAAATTACCTAAAGATGCGAATTTTAAACAACTTTATGGCGTTTGTATATTAACAGGGATTGGCTTTACTATGAGTTTTTTTATAGATGCTCTTGCTTACGAAGTTAGTGATATATTTAATTTTGTAGATAACTTTGCCATATTATTAGCTTCTTTAGCTTCTGGAGTATTTGGATATTTTTACTTAAGATTTATAAAATAATTAAGCTTTATTTTAAGAAAATAAGATATAATTTTATCTTCATATTGGCCCATTCGTCTAGCGGTTAGGACATCGCCCTTTCACGGCGGTAACACGAGTTCGAGTCTCGTATGGGTCACCACCTTTAATTACTCTTTATTTTTATCCTCTTTAAAAGAAAATATAGGCAAAGATAATCCATAATGTATAGCTAATAATCTTGCTATAGTTCCTACAAACAATGAAGCAAGAATTACCCATAATTCATTAACACCAAAAATATAAAGTATATAATACAAAGCACCTGTTAATATAGCAACACCTGCATAAATTTCTTTTTGAAACACAAGCGGAATTCTTGCACACAATATATCTCTTAATATTCCACCAAAAACTCCTGTAATCACAGCTGAACTCACAGCCACTATAAAACCATAGCCCATTTGTATGGCAATTTGTGCACCCAAAACACTAAAAACAACCAAACCAATAGCATCTAAAACTAAAAATAATTTTTCAAGCTTTATAACATATTTAGCTATTTTTGTGGTAATCATCGCAGCAACACAGATTAAAATAACATATTCAGGAGTTTTAATCCAAGTTAAAGGATGATGATCAAGTAAAATATCTCTAATTGATCCTCCTCCAATAGCTGTAACAAGTGCTATAAATATTACCCCAAAAAGATCCATTTTGTGTCTTCCTGCAGCTATAGCCCCTGTCATTGCATCAACGGTAATTCCTATAATATAAAGTATAGTTAAGAGCATGATAAGTTTTTAAAAAACCCTTGTTTTAAACAAGGGTTAGTTTTTACTTACAATATTAATGATATTTTGAGCTACTTTTTTAGCAATAGGTTCAACAAATTCAGCAGGAGAAGTAAATCCTACACAAGAGCAATTAATCTCACCTAAAACATATTTATCTTTACCATTTTCATCAGTATCTAAAATAAAATCTGCAGTCCAAATCAACGGAATGTCATAATTTCCAAGTTTTGAGCGAATTTCTGGTAAAGTAGCTAAAAACCAATCAACCAATTCTTGCCAATCTTTTGGTTCATCATATCTATATTTTGCACCAGAAAAAAGTGTAGCAGAAAATGCATCAGCACCTTCAGCAGGTTTTTTATGTACTACATAAATTGGAGTATGATAAAGCATTAAAATTCTAATTTCACCTTCTTTAATACGCGGCAAAAAAGTCATATCTACAAGCATACCATTATCGCCTACTATATATTGCTCACAAAAATCCATAAATTCACCAAGTTCTCTTTCTTCTGTATGATTATCTTTTGCTTCTGTGCATTTGATTTTTGCATTTAAAGGCACGCTTGTAGCACCTGCTGGTAATTCATCTATCAATCTTACACGCCAAATTCCCTCACCCGTTGAGCCACGATTTTGTTTTAAAACCCTCTCACCCTTTGCTAAAGTCTTAACAAAATTTTCTTTAAAAGTTTTAATATCATAATATGCATAAGTATCTTCAGGAACTAAAGCTGTTTTGTTAAGCTTAGTAAGGGCATCTTTAGCACCATATCCTATCATTGCATCAGGATGTGGCATACCTATTACTCCATTTGCACAAAGTTTTCTTAGCATGTCAAAATATTCATTTTCTTCTTTTAAATTTCCTGGATTAATCCTTGAAACATAAGCATCGGCATTATTTTTTACATATTCATAGATTGCGTCTTTTTTTTCTACTTCAAAAAAAATAACCTCAGCATTCCAACCTTGTTCTTTTAAGGCATTTACCATAGGCATAGTATCTTTTCTATGTCCATCTTCGCCCTTATCACTTCCGCCTCTAACTTCGAAAAAAACAATATTTTTTTTCATACTATTTATCCTTTCTTTATAATTGATATAACAAAATAATAACCAAGTAAGTATTAAACTTTATTTATAAATTTTCTTTAAATTCCCCAAATTCGCACTTGCATTTAAAAGCAAAACATCAGCCATTACAACAGCCACCATAGCACTTACAACAACACTCCCTCTAATACCCACACAAGGATCATGTCTTCCTTTTAATTCATAAATTAAATTTTGACCATGTATATTTTGAGTTTGCTGGGGTAAAAATATAGAAGGAGTAGGCTTAAAATAAGTCTTAAGTTCTATAAAATCTCCATTTGATATTCCGCCTAAAATTCCTCCGCTATGATTGCTTAAAAATTTTCCATCTTTTAAAGCATCATTGTTTTTACTTCCATAAGTATAGCTACTTTTAACCCCACTACCAATTTCAACTGCTTTAACTGCATTTATACCCATAATAGCATGAGCAAGTTTTGAATCAAGCTTATCATACAAAGGCTCTCCAAGTCCTTTTATAGGGTTTTTAACCCTTGTAAAAACTCTAGCACCAATGCTGTCTTTGTTTTTTTTAGCCTTTGTTATCTCATCTTTAAAATCTTGTTCTATATTTTTATCCAAAGAATAAATTTCACTATTTTTAGCATATTCAAAATCAAATTCATCATTACTAAGTTTGCTCTCAAGCATACCCACGCCAAAAACCCCACTCATAATTTCAATACCAAATTCTTTCAAAAGCATCATTGCAACAGCACCTGCTGCTACTCTTGCAATACTTTCTCTAGCACTTGCTCTACCCCCACCTCTATGATCTTTAATGCCATATTTATGAAAATAAGTAAAATCTGCATGTCCTAAGCGAAAAACATCTTTTACATTATCATAGTCTTTAGAATGAGCATTTTCATTAAAAACCATTATGGCTATGGGAGTTCCTGTAGTATAGCCATTAAACACTCCGCTTAAAATTTGTGCCTTATCCTCTTCTTTTCTAGGACTTGAAAATTTGTTTTGACCAGGCTTTCTTTTATCAAGCATATCTTGTAAAAACACTGCATCAAATTTAACTCCCGCAGGCACCCCATCTATAACACAACCTACAGCAAGGCCGTGAGATTCTCCAAAACTTGTAAATTTAAATCTTGTTCCAAAAGTATTCATATTTTCCCCAATTTTTCCAAAGCAATCTTTGCACATTGTTGCTGAGCTTCTTTTTTACTTCCTGCTATTGATCTTGCTACTTCTATACCTTGAATTTTTACTGCAATTTCAAATTGTTTTTTATGATCAGGGCCAAAAGCTTTTACTACTATATATTCTGGTGTTCCTGCCATATGTGCTTGAGTAATTTCTTGCAATTTGGTTTTATAATCTTTAAACAAATTTTGTGTATCAATATGAGGATATACATCTTTAAGCAAATCAAGTGCGATATTTTTAGTTTTTTCAAAACCTATTTCCAAATACAAAGCACCCATTAATGCCTCAAAAGCATCAGAAAGTATAGAAGGTTTATTGCGACCATCGTTATTTTCCTCAGCAATAGACATAAAAATACATTCTCCAAGATTAAGCTTTTGTGCTAAATTTGCAAAAGATTTTTCATTAACCAAAGCCGCTCTTAATTTAGAAAGATTTCCTTCGGAGTCTTTTTGGAATTTAAAAAACAAAAACTCACCTACAATTAAATCCATCACCGCATCGCCTAAAAACTCTAATCTTTCATTGTTATAAGGCTTTTTATAACTTTTATGCGTCAAAGCTTCGATGAGCAATTGCTCGTTTTTAAAATGATATTTTAGTCTTTCTTGAAGTTTTTTAAGCATTTATCGCCTTTCTTCTTGAAGTTTTAAAGCAGCATTGCGTGCTAACTCATCACAACGCTCATTTAATTCATGGCCATTATGCGCTTTAACCCAAATGGCTTTTATTTCATGAATTTTGGCTATTTGAAGGTATTCCTTCCAAAGATCAGTATTTTTTTTGCCTTTGAAATCTTTTTTTACCCACTCTTTAAGCCATTCATTAATACTTTGAACCATTAAATTAGAATCTGTGTATAAATTGATTTTACAAGGTTCTTTTAGTGCCTTTAAGGCATTTATAATAGCCATTAATTCCATGCGATTATTTGTTGTATTTTCACATGATCCACTTTGTTCTTTTTTATGATTTTTATATACTAAAATATATGCCCATCCTCCAAAACCTGGATTATTCAAACAAGAGCCATCAGTATAAATTTCAATATTTTTCAAGCTTTTACCTCATAATAAATCTCACAAGTTTTAAATTCATAACAAAATGGACAATGATAAAAAAATAATGGACTTTGATTTTTACAATTACAACAAACATAAGTAAAACTAAGATTTGCTTTAAGTTTGTTATCATTTAAAATTTTTAAAATTTTTAATTTAGTATTTTTTATATTTATAGGTTTTGATTCTAAATTTTTAGCATAAAAAAATTCATGATACTTTTCATCTTCTACATTTAAAGCAACCAAACACTCATCAAGCAAGTCTATTATATTTTCAAATTTAGGCATTTGAGTAATTTTGTCTTTATAATGTAAAAAGCAAAGTCTTAATACGGATTCATTATTTTTAGCTAAAGCCAAACATTCTTTTATTTTTTCTTCTTCACTTTGCGAACTTGATTGAATTTTTAAAGCTTTAATCAGAGCTTTTTCTTCATATATATTATCCCCAAGCTCAAATAAACACTCTAAAACTTCTAAAACCCTATCATAATCTTTAAGTTTTAAATATACAATTTTTAAAAGTTTTAAACTTTCTTTATTGCGAGATTTAATTTTTAAAGAATTCAACAAAGCTTCCACGCTTCGCTCTAAAAATCCTGCTTTTAAGTAAACTTGAGCTAAAGAAAAAAATATGAATTCTTTTTGGGTTGCATCATTTGTTTTTTGCAAAGCAATCAAATAAATACCCACTGCTTTTTCAAATTCACCACTTTTAGTAAATACTTGTGCTAAAAAATTTAAATTTTCTATACTCAAGTTGGCATTTTTTAATATTTGCTGATGAGTAGAATTAATCTCAAATTTTTTTACAAAACGATCTAGTTTATTTTTTTGATCTTTATTAGTATAAATACGCCAAAGAAAATGCGAACTTGTGATTACAAACACCAAAGCAGTTAAAACCATAAGACCAAACAAAGGATCTCTATATTCTACAAAGAAAAAATCCATTATATTGCAACTTTAACTTTTAAATTTATAACAATTATAGCTAAATGCATATATAATTTTCTTTAAGGTTTAAAAATGATAGAACAAACAAGTATAGAACAACTTTTACAAAAAGCAGATATTGTTGATATTATAGCTCATTACATTGAAGTTAAAAGACAAGGCTCAGGCTATGTATGCGTGTGTCCTTTTCATGATGATAAAAACCCTAGTATGCATATAAATTCAGTCAAAGGGTTTTATCATTGTTTTGCATGCAAGGCTGGAGGTAATGTTTTTAAATTTGTAATGGATTATGAAAAATTAAATTTTATCGAAGCAGTGGAAAAAGTTGCCTCATGGAGTAATTTTTCACTTAGCTATACCACCCAAAAACAAGATAATAAAAAATCACTTACTCATATTTTACCTACTCTTAATGCTTTTTATAAACAAAATTTATCTAAAAACAAAGAAGCTTTAACCTATCTTTACCAAAGGGGTTTAAATGATGAAGATATTAGAAAATTTGAACTAGGTTTTGCACCAAATTCTAATGAAACACTAAGACTTTTACAAAATGAACAAATTCATCATAATGATGCTTTAGAAGTAGGTGCTATAAAGCAAAATGATAATGGAATTTATGCAAGTTTTATTAACCGCATTACCTTTAGTATTTATGATCATAAAAATTTATTAATCGGTTTTGGCGGAAGAACACTTGATGAAAACAACATGGCAAAATATGTTAATTCTCCTCAAAGTAAGCTTTTTGATAAATCCCGTGTTTTTTACGCACTTAATTTAGCAAAAGATGAAATTTATAAACAAAAGGAAATGATAATTTGTGAAGGCTACATGGACGCCATAGCTTTTCACAAAGCAGGTTTTAAAAATGCAGTAGCAGTTTTAGGGACTGCTTTAGGTGAGCATCATATACCTTTGATTAAAAGATTAGAAGCTAAAGTGATTTTATGTTTTGATAATGATAATGCAGGTTTAAACGCTGCTACGCGTTCAGCACATTTACTAAGCTTAGCAAAAATAGATGGCAAGGTTGTTTTAATTGAAGGTGGTAAAGATCCTGCTGAGCTTGTGGCTGCACATAAAGAAAAATTACTTTTTACTATATTAGAAAAAGGTTTAGAACTTGGAGAATTTTACATAAGAAGTATTATTTCTAATTTTGATCTAAATTCAGCACTTAATAAACAAAAAGCTTTGGAAGAAGTTCAAAAATATACTTTTAACCTTGAGCCTTTAATAGCAAATTCTTATACCAATTTAGTAGCAAATCTTTTAGGGGTAAATTCTTATGATATAAAGCTTTCTAAAAACACAAAAAAGAATTTTTCAAATCCTACTTTTAATCTTGCAAAAAAAACAAAAATCAACAACATAAGTGAGTTAGAACTTTTAAAATTTTTACACGAAAATCCAAAGGCTTTAAATTTATTTCATCTTTTAAGTTCAAAAGAGTATTTTTTACATCAAGATATAATAGAAGCTATTTTAGATGGTAAAGATTTTGAAGATCCAAATATCAGAGAACTTTATGAATTAGAAAATATAAAAATTCTAAACAATCTTGAAGAATTTTTATATGCTATTTGTAAAATCAATTTTGCTTATTTTAACAAACTTACAAATTTGACTTTAAAACAAGTGTATAAAAAACAAATATATCACATATTAAATCAAAATTTAGAAAAAATCAAAAAAAATTACCAAGATGATGAGAATTTTTTTCAACATTTAATGGAAGTATTAAAAAATATACAATTTTTAAACGATGAAGAAGGCTTGGAACTTTTTTTTGCTAGATTACAAAAAAACATAAAAGATAAAAAAGCAATTTATTATGATTTTGAAAATGAAACTTTTTAAACAAAAATTAGCATAAAAATTAAAAATACTTCACTACAATAAACAAAAAAATCGAAAGGACAAAATGAAAGCATTAGCACTTTTTAGTGGCGGGCTTGATTCTATGCTTGCTATAAAACTTATAAGCTCTCAAGGCATAGAAGTAAAAGCTTTAAATATAAACATAGGCTTTGGCTCAACAAGCGATAAAAGCGAGATTATGGCAAAACGCGCTGCTATGGCAGGAGCTAGTTTTGAAATGATAGATGTAAGAAATTCATATTTGCAAGAGGTTTTGTTTAATCCCCAATATGGCTATGGTAAGCATTTTAATCCTTGTATAGATTGTCATGCTTTTATGTTTAAAACGGCTCTTTCAATGTTAAAAGATGAAAATGCAAATTTTATCATTACAGGAGAGGTGGTTGGCCAACGCCCAATGAGCCAAAGAAATGATGCTATGGCTAAGGTTAAAAAACTAGCTCTTGATGAGGAAGATTTGATTTTGCGTCCTATGTGTGCTAAAAATTTACCTTTAACTAAGCCTGAAAGGGAAGGTTGGGTAGATAGGCAAAAATTAGAAGGCATTAGTGGAAGAAGCAGAAAAAGACAACTTGAACTAGCTGCCAAATTTGGTTTTGAAGACTTTGAAAGCCCTGGAGGAGGATGCTTATTAACACTTGAGAGTTTTTCAAATAAAATTAAAGATTTCATTAAATTTGATAAAAATATGCAAGTGAATGATGCTCAACTTTTAAAATACGGCCGTCATTTAAGACTCCCAAATGGTGCTAAAATGATAATAGGCAGAAATGAGCTAGAAAATCAATTTTTAAAAGAATTAAAAACCGATAAATACGCAGAAATAAAATTATTTGATTTAATCGGTGCTTATTCTTTGGTAGATGAAAACATAAACAATGAGGATTTAAATTTAGCCCTTAGCATAGCATTAACTTATGCAAAAACTCAAAGCAATATCCAATACAAAATAGGCTTTAAAAATAAAATTTTCCAAAGCATGGCTTTTGAAGATAAAAATAAAATTCAAAAATTTTTTATTAGTTAAACTACCCTTTTTAGGGTAGTTTTTTAAAATTTCTTTCTTCTTACTTCTGCAACTATATCAGCTGACATTACATCAACTTCATTGGCTACAGAATTAGTCGCATGTGCAATTTGTGAATTTTCTTTAGTTAATCCATCAATTACTGATACTGCTTGATTGATTTGAGAAATTCCCAAAGCTTGTTCTTTTATACTCTCACCCATTTCATTAATAGATTGTACTAAGATATTAGTATTAGCTTCAATCTCACCTAATGATTTTTGAGTTCTTTCTGCTAAGTTTCTAACTTCATCTGCAACAACAGCAAAGCCTCTACCATGTTCACCAGCACGCGCTGCTTCAATAGCAGCATTTAATGCAAGTAAATTAATTTGATCAGCAATATCTCTAATTACATCTGTAACTTCTTTAATATCACTACTTTGTTTAATAACCTCTTCAGTTCTTGCTGCTACTGCATTCATAGAAGCACTCATCTCTTCAACAGCAGCTGCACTTTCTTGTAAAGAATCAGCTTGTCTTTGAGCACCATCATTAAGTTGTAAAACACTTTCTTTTAATGCATCAGCTTTAGTTTGCAACAATTCACCTTGTTTTAAAGAAGCTTGAAGCATTTTTTTAATTTCTACGCCTACTGCATTGATTGATTTTTCTATTTCACCTTCTGCATTTTCAAGTTTATCTGAAAAATCAAGATTTTGAAAACTTGCAAAAACCCTTTCTATTTCGTTTAAATCCTTTCCTATTTTTCTTTGCATATCTTCAAGCATTTTATTTAATACTTCTTTTAATTCTATGAGTTTTGGGTTTACTGGTGTAGTTTCTATTCTTTGAGTAAAATGGCCTTTTTCTATATCATGAGATACATCTAAGATATTTTTAACAGTTATCTCATCTTTTTCAAGATTTGCTTGTATATATTGCACATTATCATTTATAGCTCCAGCCATTTTTCCTATTTCATCATTATATCTTGGGATTAATTCTTCTATGTTTGGAATTTCGTGGTTTAAATATTTAAAAAATTTCATAAGATGATTTTGCAATCTTTGAACTCTAATAGTCACTATACTTTTCATTGCAAAAGATAAAACAATAATTATAACAACAACCCCAATCAAACTACTAATTAATATCAAATTTCTAAGAGTACTAATTGGTTCGTATATAGTTTTAGTAGGTGCTATAGCAAGCATTGACCAATAAATTCCAGTATTTGGCCACACTTCAAAAACTCTTATAGCTCCATGATAATCATCACCCTTATCAGAAACATAGTCAATGCCTTTAACTTGAATTTCTTTTGTAGCTTCTAAAACATTAGTTGCATTTGGATTAATATCAGTTATTTTTTTAGTAACAAAATCAGCATTTGGATGTGTAGCTATAACTCCTCCATTAGATAATAAAATTCTTCTATCTCCTTGATAAACAGATCTTGATGGATCATTAAAATCATTAGCTAAAATTTTCATATCAAATATCATGCCAAGCACACCCAATACCTTGCCATTTTTATCTATCAAAGGTGTAGCTATATTTGATCCAAATATTTTTTCTCCATTAACATCAAACCACCTAGGTTCACCAAAATAAAGCTTATCGCCTTTCATAATATGTTCAACACCTCTTAAAGAAGCTATATCAGAACTAGCCTGTATAGTTGTCATCCCACCTGCTTCTTTTACATCTTTATCTTTCATTAAAACCATAAATTCTTTTCCATTGATAAAATATTTATCATCAACACCTAAATTTTTATACGCAGTTCCATCTTTTAAATAATAATACCCATATGCTATAGTAGAACTAGCATCTATTGTTTCTCCAAGTATATTTTCTATCCTTTTTTCAGATATAGGCCCTTCTTCTAATAAAGTGTTAAAAATTTTTTGAGTCCCAATAGCAGAAATAAAAAAAGACTTTATAGCCGCTTCTGCTGAATTTGTATAGCGAAAAACAGAAGTCATCAATGTTTTATTGATCTGCTCGTTTAAAGTCTCAGTTGATCTTTGGATAATAAGCAAAGAAATGCCACCTAAAATAACAACAACAGTAAAAACAACAATAGCAATAACTTTAGTGCTAAGTTTTAAATTACGCAACATTGAAGTTTTCTCCTTTCACGAAAAATAATTTCTTATCATTATAAATAATTATTTATTAAAGAAATATAAATTTTATTAACTTAATATTTATTTTATTAAAACTAAATTTATCTTTTTTGCAAATAATCTACATATATGATAAAATAGGGGGGGGGATATAATAAAAATTAATATTAAAATAATTATTCTTGTTTAAAATATATTTAAAATATAAATTAATTTTGCTAAAATAAAAATTTATACATTTAATATAATTATTTATTTTAAAATTCACTCTTACTTCACTTAAAAAACTATATAATTCTCGCATAAAAACAAAGGAGAAAAAATGAAAAAGAAAATCACTGCGTTATTAACAGCTTTAAGCCTTTCAAGTTTTGCTTATGCTGATGGAATTTATGGGGTAATTGTTGATGTTAATGATGGTGCAAAAACTATTTTAATCGATACAACCTATGGGCAAAAAATGAATATAAAAATTCTACCAAATACTGAAATTGATATGGATGATTGTGGAATTTTTGGTATGGATAAATATGGAACTTTTAGAGATTTAAAAGTAGGAACTTTTATAGAAGCTGAAGTATTTCATGGATATGCACAAACTACGCCAAACCCACAAACTCCAAATCAAATTCAAAACATAACCGCTAAAGAAATTAAAATAGAATGCAAAAAAAGAGCATACTAAGCTTTTTCATGTAAAATAACTTCCTAAAAAAGGTTATTTTACATGAAATTTATAATTACACTAGCATGCCTTTGTTCATTTGCATTTGCTTACAAAGTTCAAGGTATATTAAAAAATATCAATCCAAACACAATTAGCATACAAACAAATTTTGATAATAATTTAATTATCACTATATTACCTCAAACACAAATTGAAATTTATGGTTGTGGAGTATTTGGTAGCAATAAAAAGCAAGCCAATGTTCAGGATTTAAAAAAAGGTAGCTTCATTAAGGTAGATGGTAATAAAAATGGAAGTATTATTATAGCCCAAAAAATTATTGTAGAATGCAATGATCAAAAAAGAGCTTTTTAGTTTAAAAGCTCTTTTTGCTGTTCATTGTTAATTTTTTCTATATAAAGACTTTGAGAAGGAAAGGCAAAGCTGAGTTTATTTTTATCAACAATTTTCATCAATTCTAGTAAAATACTCTGTCTAGCTGCTCTAAAACCCGCTGCATCAACCGCTTTAGTATAAAAATAAACTTCTATATCAATAGAACTTGCACTAAAACCACTAACTGCTACATAGGTATTATTCTTATAACCTTCTAAATCATTTACTGAAACCAAATTTTGTCTATATCTTGCACGAGAACCTCCAAGATTTAAAGCACTATCATCAACTTGTGCAATTAAAGGACTGCTAGCTAATAAATATCTAATATCCTCAACACATTGTTCAAGTTGTTCTGGTTTTGCATCATAAGTCACCCCTATAAATAATTTAACATGGCGGCCTATTTTTCTTTTGCTCCAATTTTTAATATTTGTCCCCATAATAGTAGAATTAGGTAAAAAAACTAAAGAATTATCAAAAGTTCTAATTGTAGTTTTCCTAAGTCCAATTTCAACTATAGTTCCTTCAACACCTGAAATTTCAACCCAATCACCTTGATTAAAACTATTATCAAAAAGCAAAAGCACCGATGCGAAGAAATTTGCAATAATATCTTTAGCAGCCAAAGCAACCGCTAAACCACCAATACCCAAAGACGCAATTAAAGCTGAAATATTAAAACCAAGATGAGCTAAAATAAACAATACCGCTATAATTATAATGATAAAATACAAAATTTTAATCACTAAATTAACTACTTCTCTTTTTCCGCTTTTTTCAGCTAATTTTGCAACAACCACCATACCATAACTATCAAAAATATTAATCGTAAGCCACGCAGTTAAAATAGCATATATAATATATAAAATATTGCTAATTCTTATATCTACTGGTGCTGGATAATAAAAAATAGTAAAACAAATTCCCAAAGCATAAACAAATAAAAACCAACCAACTGGACCTTGTAATTTTTCTAAAAAATGTGTTTTAATTTCTAAATTAGCAGATTTTTTACCAAATAATCTTATTAAAAAGAAATATAAAATTTTTGCAAGATAAAATTTTAAAGAATAAAAAAATACAATAACCGCTAAAGATATAGCTATTTTTCCTACATTAACAGATTTTATTTCTACGCTATCGTTAATATAATTTATAGCATTTTGCAAACCAAGCTCATTAAATAAAAAATTAGTTTCTAATAAATTTGCATTGTTTCTTAAATATACTAAGATTTCATTATAAGATTTAATGGTATTTCTTAAATTATTTTCACTATTTTCTAAAGTTCTAAGTTGCTCTATGTCGTTGATTTTTTCTTTATCTACAGAAAAATTAAATACTATACTTTCTTTTAACTCATCTATAGTTTTGTCTATTATGGCTTTAATTTTTTGGCTTTGTGCTCCTTGTATAAAGATTTTTTCAAGCTCAAAAATACACATATAAAACCGCTCAGCAGAAGTTAAATTTAAAAGTTTAATTTTATTATCAACATAATCATAATATCTATTTTGTTTTTGTGCTCTTTCAATATTTTTTTGCAAATCACTTTTAGTGTCTAAAAAATCTTTCACCTCTTTATCTTCAATCTTTTGCGCTACCATTTTTAAAGGTAAAATAGTCAAAATGCTATTTTTTTGTCTTTCAATTTCTTTTATATTATCTTTAAATTCACTCACATTAGAATCACTTGTGTTAAAACTTTCTAAAACTAAATTAAGTTCTATGTAATTTTGTACTAAAGAAAAAATACTATTTTTATCATTAAATATATTTTGGTTTTCTTTATCTTGTGCATTTAAATTTAAAATAAATATTGTTAGTAAAATTAAAAATATTTTTTTCATGATTTTTTTATCCTCTCTTGTATAAGTATAAAATTTTCAAAATTAAAATCATACTCATAAATTTCACCCGTTTCTATGATGTAATACCAAGCATGAAGTTCTATTTCTTTTTTATTTAAAGCTTCTTCTATCCCTGGATAAGTAAGCAAATTTTGCAAAGAATTAACTAAGTTCATCTTCTCAGTCATCCAAGCTCTCATTGCTATATCGTCTTTAGCAACCTGAGAAACTTTGATTTTTATTGGCTCAAGCAAGGTAAGCCATTTTTTAACATTAGGCATATTCTTTAAATCATTTTCACTAGCATATAAAGCCGCACAGCCACCACAATTGCTATGGCCGCAAACTATAATATTTTTAATATGCAAAGAATTAAAAGCATACTCAATAGCTGAAGTAGTCGCTAAAAAATCATCACCTACTCTATAAGGTGGAATTATATTGCCTATATTTCTTATAACAAAAAGCTCACCTGGACCTGTGTTGGTGATTAAATTTGGAATCACTCTAGAATCAGCACAACCTATAAAAAGCGTATGAGGGTTTTGCTTGTTTTTTAAACTTTCAAAAAGTTCTGCATGCTCTTTAAAATCCTCTTGCATAAATTTTAAAGCACCTTCGATCAAATTTTTCAAAAATTTCCTTTAGCAAAAATTTAATTACAAATTATACTAACTATTATTTAATCTATAAATTATCGCATAAATTTATTTTTTATTATATTTTTATACAATTTTAATCTTTTATTTATCTTTTTTTTGTAAATTTGGATTTTAAAAAATATTTTGGAGGATATTAATGAGTCTTTATGATAGAGATTATTCTAACTCTAAAACTCAAGAATTTGAAGGTTATGCTAGAAGTGATTTAAGTGTTTTTATTAAGCAAACTTATCAGCTTTTTGCCGCTTCGTTATTAGCAGCAACAGCAGGTGCTTATGTGGGAATTTTTGCCCTAGCACATTTATTTGCTCAATCTCAAGCAACTTTTTGGATTTTATTTATCGTTGAGATTGGTTTATTGTTTGCTTTACAATGGAAAAAAAGAGAAGCACCGCTTAATTTGATTTTACTTTTTGCCTTTACTTTTTGTTCAGGGCTTACTCTTACTCCGCTTTTATATTCTGTTTTAGCACTTCCTGCTGGAGCTAGTATTATCGCTCAAGCTTTTGCTTTAACAACCGTAGCTTTTGGAGCTTTGAGTATTTTTGCTATGAATACAAAAAAAGATTTTACTATGATGGGAAAAATGCTTTTTATAGCATTAATCGTTATCGTGGTAGCTTCTTTGATTAATCTATTTTTTCAAAGTTCAGTTTTAAGTTTAGCAATTTCTGCTATAGGAGCGATTTTATTTTCTTTTTACATTCTTTATGATACACAAAATATCATTAGAGGAAACTATGAAACTCCTATTGAAGGTGCAGTAGCACTTTATCTTGATTTTATCAATCTTTTTATCTCTCTTCTTAATATCTTAAGAAGTTTTAATAGTAGATAATTTTTGCGAGAATAATTCTCGCAAAATTCTTTTTTCTTTCAAGTTTTTATCAAGCTTTTTAAGTTAAAATACCCATTTTAATTTTCAATAAGGAAAATTTATGATTACTCTTTTGATTATTTTGCAATTTGCGATTGTTGTTGTTATTTGTATTGCAGTTTTATTGCAAAAAAGTTCAAGCATAGGACTTGGTGCATATAGTGGAAGCAATGAAAGTTTATTTGGTGCTAAAGGTCCTGCTGGTTTTTTAGCTAAATTTACCTTTGTAATGGGCATAATACTTATTGCCAATACAATAGCCTTAAGCTATATGTATAACAATGCCAATAATAACTCACTTGCTGAAAAGGCTGAACAAATTTTACCAAAAGCACCAGATGCAAACACTACTATCCCAGTTGCACCAAGTGCACCAATAAGCGAAACAAACTCTAGCAAATAAAGGAAAACCATGCTTAATGAAATTTTTACCAAACAAAAAGAATACTGCGAAAAAAGCTTAGAAGCTTTAAAAAAAGACTTCACTACACTAAGAACAGGCAAGGTTAATATCAATATACTTGATCATATTCATGTAGATTATTATGGAACACAAACCCCCTTAAATCAAGTAGCTACCGTATTGGCAACCGATGCTTCAACCATAAGCATTAGTCCTTGGGAGAAAACCATGCTAAAAGCTATAGAAAGTGCAATAGCTGCTGCAAATATAGGGGTTAATCCTAACAATGATGGCGAAAGCGTGAAATTGTTTTTTCCGCCTATGACAAGAGAACAAAGAGAAGAAAATGTTAAACACGCAAAAGCAATGGGTGAAAAAGCTAAAGTTTCTATAAGAAATATCAGAAAAGACGCTAATGATGGGGTAAAAAAACTAGAAAAAGATAAAGCAATATCAGAAGATGAAGCTAAAAAAGCTTATGATGAAGTTCAAAAACTAACAGATACTTACACAGCAAGAGTTGATGAATTGGTAAAAAATAAAGAAGCAGAACTTTTAAAGGTTTGATGATGAATTTAGAACAAATTTATAAAGATTGTGGTGCTTATTTGCAAGGGCATTTTTTGCTTAGCTCAGGAAAGCATTCTGAGTTTTATTTGCAAAGTGCTAAAGTTTTAGAAAATCCAAAACTTGCTGCAAAACTTTGCGATGAGCTTGCAAAAATTATCACTAGCTTTAATATAGAATTTGATAGCATTTGTTCTCCAGCACTTGGAGGAATTTTAGCAGGCTATGAGCTTGCTAGAGCTTGCAATAAGCGTTTTATCTTCACCGAAAGAGTTGATGGGATAATGAGTCTTAGACGCGGTTTTGAAGTAAAAAAAGGCGAAAGATTTATTATTTGTGAAGATATCATCACAACAGGGGGTTCAGCTTTAGAAAGTGCTAAACTTATACAAGATTTAGGTGGTGAAGTTTTAGCTTTTAGTGCTTTAGCAAATCGTGGTTTTTGTGCGGTTAAAAATTTAAATAACCCTAGAAAAGAAAATGCTAAATTACCTCAAGATTTACCGCTTTTTGCCTTGGGTAATTTTGAATTTGACATTTATGAAGCAAGCCAATGTGAGCTTTGTAAAAAAGGAACAAAGGCTATTAAACCAGGTAGTCGTGGTAACTAATGAAAACTAAAGCAAAAATCGCGTCTCGTTTTTTGAGATTTAAAGCTTTTTTAATTGACATATTTTTGCTTTATGTGCCTATTTTATACCTGTTTTATTTTACTCTTGGTTCTAAAGAAGCTTTTTTAAATAATCAGTTTATTATCTTTTTATGTCCTTTATTTTTTGGACTACTTCAAACTTTATTTTTGGCTAAAAAAGCTCAAAGTCCAGGGTTAAAAGCCTATGATTTATATTTGATTGATATAAAAAATGGGCAAAAATTAAATTTTATACGAATTTTTTTGCGTTATATTATTTTTATCATAAGCTTTGGCTTACTAATTGGTTTTTTAGTAAGTTTTATTAGAAAAGATACTCTAACTTTACATGATATATTAAGCCAAAGTGCTATTGTAAGAAAGGTTAGCAATGAATAGAAAAAGAATTTATAATCCAAAATCAAATGAAACCTTAAATGATAGAAAGGTTTTTAATGGTAATCCACATGGTATTTTAAATTTTACCAAGGCAAAATACACTTGGGCTTTGAAACTTTGGGATTTAATGGAAGCAAATACTTGGTTTCCAAAAGAGGTAGATACAACAAAAGATGCGCTTGATTATCGTTGTAATCTTACTTTAGCTGAAAAAAGAATGTATGATTTGGTATGGTCTCAACTCATTTCTATGGATAGCTTTCAAACAAACAATTTAGCTGATAATATCAACCCTTATATCACTGCACCTGAAATCAATGCAGTTTTAGCACGCCAAGCCTATGAAGAGGCTAATCATTCAAAATCTTATGCGGTTATGGTAGAAGCTATTTGTGAAAATACAGATTTAATCTATGAAATGGAAAAACATGATGAGACTTTAAGAGAAAAAAATGATTTTATTTCAAGCATTTATGAAGAATTAGCCGGTGAAGTAGATGATAATAAACTTTTGCTTGCTATGGTGGCTAATCAAATTTTAGAAGGGGTGTATTTTTATAGTGGATTTACAGCTATTTATGCTCTAGCGCGTGCGGGCAAAATGCTAGGCTCAGCGCAAATGATTCGTTTTATACAAAGAGATGAAATAACGCATTTATTATTATTTCAAAATATGATAAATTCAGTGCGTAAAGAAAGAGCAGATTTATTTCACGATGAAAATATCAATAAAATTTATGATATGTTTAAAAAGGCTGGAGAACTTGAAATAAAATGGGGCAAATACATCACCCAAAATCAAATCATGGGCTTTACAGATGATATCATAGAAGAATACATCCATTATCTTGTTGATCAAAGGCTTACAGCCATTAATCTTGATAAAATTTACAATGCTAAACATCCTATTAAATGGGTGGATGATTTTTCTAAATTTAACGATCAAAAAAGTAACTTTTTTGAAAGCAAGGTGACTAATTATTCTAAAGGGAGTTTAAGTTTTGATGACTTTTAGTTTCAAAACTACCTCCTAATTATACTGACTATAAATTATTCTTTTCTTATTCTTTAATATTATTTTTTTATTTAATTTATAAAGGTAAAATTCGCATTTCATAAATTCATTTTAGGAGATGTTATGGAGTTTTTAGAACTTTTATTAATCTTAATCGCCATAATCCTAATGATAGCTAAACCAGAAAAAGAAAAATTAGCTTTTTCTTTAATAGTTATTTCTTGGGTGATTATGGTTTTTGACTACCTGGGTCGTAAATCAGGTGCAATCTTAGGTTTAATGAATCTATAAGGTGGTGAAAATGTGTGATATTAACAAGACTAAATTCTTTTACTTTTTAATGTGTATGGCAGGCTTTTTGGTTATTTTAATGCCTGTTGGAACAGCAAATTTAATCTTTGGATATATGTTGGGCGATAGCCCTTGCACCTCTTGCTGGGGACAAAGAGAGTCAATGATATTTATTGGTGTAGCGGCATTATTTATAGTGCGTTATGGAATTAAAGGAAAATTCCTTGCTTTTCTTTTAATTGCTACTGCTTTTGGCTTATGGCAATCATTCAACCACATCAGTTGGCACGCACATCGTGATCTTGATCAAGGTTTTGGTTTGCCTATTTTTGGCTTGCATACTTATTTTTGGGCTGAAGTAGTATTTTGGGCTGTTGTTTTATTGCTTGGGGTAATTTTTGCATTTGCACCAAAATTTGGATCTTTTGAAAAAGAAATGGAAGGTGCTAGCTTTAGAAAATTAACCAAATTCAACCTAGCTGCTATGGTAATTGTAGCTTTCATTGTTGCATCAAATGTTTTTCAAGCTTTCGTAAGTACTGGGCCTGTTCCATATAGCGGACAAGGTGATCCTGTGCGTTTTAGTTTAAATCCAAAATACATTATTTGGTCAGATGCTGGCTGGAGTAAAAGCTGGAAAAGTTTTTCTGTTTTAGGGCCGCGTGATGTAAAAGATCCTGACTTTGCATTTGCACCTGCAAGTGAAAAACTAGGAATTAAATTTGATAATAACACAAGCAATGCTCCATTTGTAAATATCGATGAGAATTTAAAAATTGCAAATGAAACTAAGATTGATTTTGCAAAAGCTATCAATACTCTTGATTATATCAATGGAGAATATGTAGCAAGCTCTAAATGGGATGTGTTTTTCTTAGATAATAATTTTAGCGTTAAAGAAAAATTCTTGCTTGATCCATATTATTCTGCTACGATTAATCCTATAGTTGCGATTATTCCTTATATGAATGATAAATATCTTTTAATGGGTTCAAACAAAACATTCTTAAGATTTGCTAAAAATCCAAATGCAGATGATGCTTTGCAATATGCACATTTTATGGAGGGTGCAGATAAATTTGAAGGAACTGGTAAAGATTTAGGTCGTGGAAGAGTTGATACTATAAGAGCAAAATTCCACCACATTTTAAGTACTACTGCTGATGATAAATTCATGTATATTGCAACCGTTCCAAATAATAAAGATGCAAAAACCTTTGTTATTTCTAAAATTTCTTTAGCAGATAGAGTTCTTTCAGCTGAATTTACTCCAAAAGCAAATTTAAAAGAAGGTAGAAGCTTAGGTGATCTTTATATAACTTCTATGGCTTATAAAGATGGAAAAATTTATGCATTAAGTAAAAAATACAATGTAATTGTAGTTATTGATACAAATAAAGAAGAAGTGGTAAAAACTATATCTTATCCACAAAGCATTACTAATGCAAGAAGTTTATTCTTTAAAGATGGAAAAATAAATATTCTATCTTATCAAGATAATACAAATATACTTTATACGCTAGATTAATTTATAGGGCATTTTAAAATGCCCTATAAACTTTTAACTTAGATAAATAAAAACTAAGATAAAATAACACTTTTTATTTTAAGGAGTGATTATTGATTCATTTATTTGAGCAAAAACAATGTCAAACCATGGCAGAAGAAATTCAAAAAAATACTTTTATCAATGAAGAGTTGTTTGAAGCTTTTTGTTCCACTCCTAGAGAAATTTTTTCTCCACTAAAAATACACGCTTATAGACTAGATGCTTTACCTTTAATGGGAAATCAATGGATAAGCTCGCCTCTTACTGTGGCTAAAATGACAATGGCACTTGATTTTAAAGACGCTGATAGTGTTTTAGAAATAGGCTGTGGAAGTGGCTATCAAGCAGCTATTTTAAGTAAGCTAATAAGAAGAGTTTTTACTATAGAACGCATAGAAAAATTAGCATTTAGTGCTATAGAAAAATTTAAAAAACTAAAATATACCAATATACATGTAAAATTTGATGATGGACAAAATGGTTGGAAAAACTACGCTCCTTATGATAGAATTTTGCTTTCTGCTTATACAGAACATATTCCAAATGTTTTATTCGATCAACTAGAAAATAATGGAATTTTAGTTGCACCTTTACTCATAGGTAACCAACAATTCATTACTAAATTTACTAAAAAAGACAACGAAATTATCAAAGAAATTCTAGAAGAATGCCTTTTTGTGCCTATCAAAGATGGCAAAGAATAATCTTTAAAAAATTAATTTTAATAAAATTATTTTTAAATATATAAGCTTAATATATAAAAACATATCTTATAATTATCTCCAATAAAGGAGATAAAATGAAAATCAAAATTTTAGCTTTTAGTGTTTTATTTACTAGTGCTCTTTTTGCTTACGAACAAATGCCACAAAATGCTACACATGGAGTAGTCGATAAAGATAAATGGGTTAATTTAGATAAAAATTGGGTATATTGTGAAAGCGGAATGAATCAAGCTCCTATTAATTTTAGTACAAAAAATTCAACTAAAAAACCTCATTCTCTTAGTTTTTCATATGCTAATAATTCTTTTGGTTTTATCAACGATGGATATACTATAAAAATGCATTTTGGCAGTAATGAAAGCAGTATATTGTTTGATGAAGTTGTTTATGATTTATCTCATTTTCATTTTCACAGTCCTTCTAAAATTTCTATAAACAATCAATCTTATCCTTTAGAAATTCATTTTTCACATGTAAGCAAAAAAGGTGATATAGTAGTAGTTGTGTTATTTATACAAGAGGGTAAAGAAAATGCTTTTATCAAAAAAACTATTCGAGCTTTTCCTAAAAAAGAAGGCGATAAACTTTATGTTCAAGGCTTAAATGCAAATGAACTTTTACCAAATAATACAAATGTGTTTTATATTTTTAAGCATAAACTAAATAAACCTTGTAGTAAAAAAATCACTTGGATAGTCCTTAAAGAAAAAACACAAGCTTCTAAAGAGCAAATTCAAGCCATAAAAGCTTTAATGGGTAAGGGAGATAATCTTAAAATTCAAAATATACAAAAAGTAGATTTTAGCGACTGAGTTTGATTATTTAGTCGCTAATTAAATTTTTAATTTGATTAAGATTTGCTTTAAAAATTTTAAAATTCAATTCACAACTTATTTTTAAATCTGCAAAAAAAGGATTTTTCAAACTAGCTATGAGTAAAAAATCATCTTTTTGCAATACATTTTGAGTAGAGAATTCTTTTTCCTTGAGTTTTTGAAAGATATTTTTACAAGGATTAATATCTTGTTTTAATTTTTTACTATAAAGCAAGATTCCGCAAAAAAAATTGCCCAATTCATCCTTAAAGCAAACATCATATAAGGTAAAATCCTTAAAAGCAAAAGTGTTTTGTGATTTATAATCTTTAATAGAAAAATCAAAAGCAATTTGTTTAAATTCTTCTTCTTTAAATCCTTCTTTACTAAAACTAGCATTATTTTGTTTTAGAAATTCTTCACACATTTTAAAAATCAATTCTTTGCGTCCCCACATGAGTTTTTTTCCTAAAATTCTAAAAAACAAAACTCCTGCTAAAACACTACCAAATAAAGCTATAATCAAGTCTTTACTAAATTGAAATATTAAAAAAAAGATAATCAAAGCCTCTGCAAATGCTAAAATTTGCAAAGCTTTGAGTCTTTTGTTTAAAGCTTGTCTTATGGCTTCAAAGTCCATTAAGATTTTGCCTTTTCCATTCTTTTTCTTTGAGTAGGATCTAAATATCTTTTTCTAACTCTAATATTTTGCGGAGTAACTTCTACTAATTCATCTTCTTCTATCCACTCTAGCGCTCTTTCAAGGCTTAATTTTCTAGGCGGAACAAGCTTTATAGCATCATCACTTCCACTAGCTCTAACATTGGTTAAATTTTTTCCTTTTATAGGATTTACATCAAGATCATTTGGGCGTGAGTGTTCGCCTATTATCATACCTGTATAAACTTTAGTTTGAGGCTCTATAAACAATACTCCTCTATCTTGTAAATTAAATAAAGAATAGCCTAAAGCTACGCCATTTTCCATAGAGATTAAAGCTCCATTGTTTCTTTTTTCTACTGATCCGCTAAATGGACGAAATTCTAAAAAGCTATGATTCATAACTCCTTCACCTTTAGTATCTGTTAAAAATTGAGATCTAAAGCCTATAAGCCCGCGCGCTGGAATTTCAAACTCTAATCTTGTTTGGCCATCTCCTGTTGGTGCCATAGTCTTCATCTCAGCTTTTCTTTTGCCAAGCTTTTCTATAACAGCACCGCTAAATTCTTCAGGAACATCTATTACTAAGTGTTCAAATGGCTCAGTCTTAATCCCATCTTCTATTTTTACTATAACCTCAGGTCTTCCTAAACAAAATTCAAAACCTTCTCTACGCATATTTTCAGCTAAAATGGTTATTTGAAGTTCGCCTCTTCCGCTTACTTTGAATTTACCTTCGCCTGTGCTTTCATACTTCATAGCGATATTTGTTTTCATCTCAGCTTCTAAGCGTTCTGCTATTTTATTTGAAGTTACATGCTTGCCTTCTGTTCCTGCTAAAGGGCCATCATTTACCGCAAAAACTATACTTAAAGTAGGTTCTTCTATATGTAAAGGATCAAGTGGCAAGATATTATTTGGATCGCACACGCTATCTCCCACATCTAAAGCTTCAAAACCTGCTATTGCTACTATATCACCACAATATGCTTCATCTATATCCATTTTTTCTAAGCCCATAAAGCCTATAAGTTTTGAAATTCTACCATTTACTTTACTTCCATCAGCTTTTGCTAAAGTTACATTTTCATTTTTCTTTACTTTACCATTAAAAATTCTTGCTATTCCTATCTTACCCACAAAATTATCATAACCTAAGGTAAAAACTTGAAGTTGCAAAGGATTATCAATACTTCCACTTGGTGCTGGAACTCTTTCTAATATAGTTTCAAACAAAGGCTCCATATTATCACTATCATCTTCTAAATTTAATTTAGCATAGCCATTTTTAGCTGCTGCATATACTACAGCAAAATCTAACTGTTCATCATTTGCTTCTAAAGCCACAAAAAGATCAAAAATTTCATTAATTACGCGTTCTGGATCTGCGGCTGGTTTGTCTATTTTATTTACCACTACTATAGGCTTAAGTCCTAATGATAAAGCTTTTTTTACAACAAATTTAGTTTGAGGCATAACACCTTCTTGTGCATCAACTAAAAGCAAAACTCCATCTACCATCTTTAGTACACGCTCAACTTCTCCACCAAAATCAGCGTGGCCTGGAGTGTCTATAATATTTATTTTTGTGCCTTTATAATTAATAGCGGTATTTTTTGAAAGTATAGTAATGCCTCTTTCTTTTTCTATATCATTACTATCCATAACGCGTTCTGAAATTTGTTCTCTATCACTAAAAGTTCCTGATTGTTTTAAAAGTTCATCTACCATAGTAGTTTTACCATGATCAACATGGGCTATAACAGCTATATTTCTAATGTTTTCCAAAGTATTCTCCAAAGCTAAATTTAAAATCTAAGATTATATAAAAATAATGCTTAAAATACTAATATTAAATTTTGGAACACTTGTTGCTTTAACTTTTGCAGTTATTATTTTTAAGGAGAAAAATATGTCAAACTTAAATTCACAAATTTTAAACACTAACTTAGAAAAACAAGGAACATCGGTTTTAAATAGTCAGTATTTTATGGAACTTTTAAAATATTTAGAAGTTAGCAAATCAGAAGAAAAAGAAGAATTAAATTATGCCAAATTATCAGGTGCTATTAGTGAAATTTTAGACAATGCTCATAATGAAAATGCTATTTTAAATGCTAAAAATATAGAAGAGCTATTAGTTATTTTTAAAAATTTCAACCTATCTCATGAAAATTTAAAAGTTGATTGTGCTATGCAATTGCAAAATTTATTTCCAAATTTGGCAAAAAACAACTTTATTATAGGATAAAATATGTCAAATATCCAAACAAGTGAGGCTTTAAATTTATTAAGCCTTGCTCCAAAAAACGAAAATACAACAAAAAAAGAACCAGAAGAGAGTAAAAGTGATGGAGAAGAGTTTTTAAATTCTTTATTACAAGCTATTGATGAAAAAGATGGAAGTTTACCAAAAGATTTTAAAGCCCCTCAAAAAGAAAATACAAATTTAGAACAATTAGAACAAGAAAGCAAATTAACAATTAGCGATAAAATGCTTGATGAAAAAGATGCTTTAAAGCTTTTTGAAGGTGCTAATTTTATGCAAATACTTAGTTTATTAGAAGTTTTGCAAAGCGATAGTAAAGATATCAAACTAAACAAACTTGTAAAAGACAATATAACACTTTTAAATATTGAAAAAAACTTAAATAAATTAAAAAGTGTAAAAAATATCAATGAGCTTTTAAGTATTGCTAAAGAGTTAGGGTTAAATATCAAAAATATCAAATTCGAACAAATAAAAGATTTAAAATCATCTTTTCCAAATTTAGATAAAAAAGGATTTTTTGATATACCAAAACAAAGCAACACTAATGTATTTCAAGATCTTATTAACCAAAAAATATCTAATGTATTAAAAGAAGAAGGTGAAAATTTAAAACCAAAAAATTCAACCAAAACTAAAGATAATCAAACATCGTTATTATCTTCTGCTTTGAAAAATATAGAATTACCAACTAAAAAAGACAAAAAAATAGAACAAGTAAATACCACTATTCAAGAACAAAAATTAGATATTAAAGATAAAAAAATAGAAAAAATTCAAATTTTAGAAACAAAATCTAAAGATATACAAAGTGAAAAACTACCTTTACAAGATGTAAAAACTAATTTTTCTCAAGAATTAAAACCAGAGCAAAATCAGCATTTTTCTACTTCTAAAAAAGATGCTAAAAAGCTAAATGATATAGAAATTATTAATTTAACACAAAATAACCAACAAAAAAATATAAAATCTAAAGAAAAAATAGAACCAAAAACAACAATATATAACAATGATAAATTAAATCCAAAAGAAGAAAATTTCACAAATAAAATAAATTCTGTTTTAGAAAATTCAAAAGATTTTAAAAACAATACCATAGAAACTAAAAATCAAAATATACAAAATACTACAAATAATTTTCAAGAAACAAAAGTAAATTATGATAATTTGTTTAATCAAGATAAAAATATAAAATTGGAAAAAACTACACAAAATACAAATATTTTTTCTGATATCTTTAAAAATGCAACAAAAGAAACTACCCATGAAAAAGAAAACTCTCCGCAAGAGAATTTAAATTCATTTGTAAGAGATTTAAACAGAGTGTCTAATGATTTTATCAAAAATCAAAATATTCCTACAAAAGAAACATTTAATGATTTTGCACAAGAATTTAAAGAAAAATTAGAAAGCTATAAAGCTCCTATTACAAGATTTAGTATTACATTAAATCCTCATAATCTTGGAGAAGTTGAAGTTACTTTAGTTCAAAGAGGCTCGAATTTAAATATTAGTTTTAATTCTAATCAAAATACGCTTAATCTTTTCATACAACATCAAGCTGAATTTAAAAATGCTCTTGTAAATATGGGATTTACGAATTTAGAAATGAATTTTACTAATCAAGAAAGAAAAGAACAAAACAACCAGCAAAAACAAAAACAAAGTAATTCAAAAGAAGAAAAGGTGAATTTTGAAAAAGAAATTCAAGAAAAACCAAGCTTGGAAATGGTTTTGGCAAAGTATTTCTAAATGGAATATTTTTTGCTTTAAATTTTAAAAATATATAAAAAAGGATTTTTATGTCAAATATTAACACAAACTTACAAGGTCCTTTATCTCTTAACACAAGAGATATAAAGAATACAAAGGATGGTTCAAATATTGAGCAAAAAAATGATGGTTTAGTTAGCAATCCAAAAGCAGAACTTGATAAAGATGCGTTTTTGAAACTTCTTTTAATAGAACTACAACATCAAGATCCAACCGATCCTATGGATACTGAAAAAATGCTCACACAAACCGCACAGCTTTCAGCACTTGAAATGCAAGATAATACTAATAAAACTATGACACAACTAGTAAATGCTATGACAAAACTACAAAATTCAATCGCAGCAAGTACTGGTATGAGTGCATTAGCTGCTGTTGGAAAACTTGCAACGGTTAAAGATAATTACCTTATAGTAGCAGATGATGATATACAATTTCAAATTAATATGTATTTACCAAAAGAACCTCAAAAAGGCAAGAAAACAGATATTAAAACAGATGATTTTGAACTTAAGAAAAATGGTGAAGATAAGCTTGATATAACAGGTAAGGTAGATAAAGAAGTAGCAAAACCTGGAGAAACTATACATATAAAATTAAAAGATGACAAAGGTCAAGAAGAAACTGTTCAAGCAGTAGTTGGAGAAGATCAAAGCTTTAAAATTTTAGGACACAAACCAAATCTTGATATCAAAACAGCTAAAATTGATTCAGCTTATAAATCAGATAGCGAACCTGTTGTATTTACTATATACAACGAAGCAGGAGATCCTGTAAGAACTATGAGTGTTAAAGATATGAGTGCAGGTATGAAACAAATAGTTTGGGATAGAACAGATGATAGCGGAAATCCTGTTCCATCTGGAAAATACTATGTTAGAGCAAGTTATACAGGTGAAGATGGAAATAAGGTCAATTCAACCTATGGTGCTTATCCTATTACTGGGGTTAAATTTGAAGATGGTGAAGCCTTAGTTGGTATGGGCGGAAGCTGGGTTAAATGGGAAGATATTAAAGAAATAACAGGATAAAACTATGTTTACAGCATTTTATAATGGAGTTAATGGGGTAAAATCTCAAAGCTATGGTATTGATAACACTGCGCACAATATAAGTAATGTCAATACAGTTGGTTTTAAATACTCTGATGTAGCTTTTAAAGATGTATTTTATAGCACCATTACAACACAATCATATAACAAGGGCCAAAGTGGTTATGGTAGTGTAGCAGGTGCAACTAATGATATTTTCGAGCAAGGACCTTTAGTATCAACTGATAATGAATTTGATGTAGCCATAAACGGAAAAGGATTCTTTGGTGTAAGTAATGGCAATGGAGTGTATTATACTAGAAATGGTGCATTTAGGCCTGATGCAAATGGAAATTTAGTTGATGCAAATGGAAACTATGTGCTTGGAACGATGAATCCATCATTGCAGCAAATTCAGCTAAGCGAAAGAGTTTCTAATATGTTTGGTCAGCAACTTGGGCAAAAAGTTACTACAGCATGGAGCGGAACTCCAGGAGAGAATTTTCAAATAGGAGGAGTAAATAATCAAGGTATTATCTCTGTTCCTAAAAATATGTATTTACCACCTCAACCAACACAAAATATCACTTGGAGTGGAAATTTAGACACTAGCACCAAAACAGAAGCTGTAAATGTAGATGTTGATGCTTCTAAATTTGAATTTATTAAAAATGAAGATGGTAGTGTAAAAATCTCAGGAAGCGTAAAAGATGAAAAAATTTATGGCTTAAAACCAGGTGATATGATTTATTTTAAAATCACAGATGAAAAGGGTGCAAGTCAAACATTACAAGCTACTTTAGATGAAAATATGGCCTTTAGTATTGACAATCAAAAACTAGATAAAGTAGATTTAGAAAGTGCAAAACTAACATCATCTCATTTAAGTGTTCAAAAAGAAGTAGCAGATAGCACAGAATTATCAGCAAAATTAATCAACCCTGATGGTTCTACAAACTGGGTAAAAGTTAAACTTGATAGAGTATTGCCTCAAAATGGAAAAAATTTAGAATATAAAGCGGTAGCACAAGTTTATGATAACAATGGCAATAAAGTTGGCGGAACAACAGAAGGTTTAATAACATTTAACGAAGCAGGTGCTTTAGTTTCAAATACTCTAACTTCAGTAGATAACAACGGCACACAAGTTCAAATCAATCTTGGATCTTATTATGATCCAAACAAACCAAATTCAGGTTATGATGGACTTCATGCTTTAAAAAATAAACAACCCTCTGTTCATACTAAAACAGATGGACTTGGAGAAGGGTTTTTAAATAATTATTCCATTAATACAGATGGGACTATCATTGCGACATTTACAAATGGAGAGCAAATTGCTATGGCAAAACTTGCTTTGTTTAATTTTATGAATGAACAAGGCTTAGAAAAATTAGGAGAAAACCTCTATGGACAAACTGGAAATAGTGGAAACCCTACTTTTTTACAAAATAATGATGGTACTTTTAGTACAGGAATTTTTAAAGGATCTTATTTAGAGCAATCTAATGTAGATTTATCTGTAGCTTTTACAAATTTAATCACTCTACAAAAGGCATATGATTCTAGCAGTAAAAGCATAACAACTGCTGATCAAATGATACAAAAAGCCATTAATATGAAACGCTAATTTACATTAGCGTTTTTTTGGTTTTTTTCTAAAATATATTTTATTTCTTGTTCGAAAAACTCATATACTCTAAGTTGCACTAAAGATTCTTCTTCATTTTTATCTATCAAACGCTCTAGTCTGCTAAAATTAATTTTTTGAGCATATCTTGGATGTTTTTTTAGCAAAAATGATATATTTTTCAATAAAGCATCCAAGCTAAGCTCATTTTTTAAAACTCTATCAACATATTCTTTAGAAGTTTGTATTAAAACAGCTTGCCTACTTTTATCATCAGGATAAACTTCACTAGCAATATCAGATAAAATTTGCCAACTTCGTGGTTTTATATTTTTGTTTGCCACAATAATAGCAGCAAAAGATTTTGCTCTAAATTCTAAAGATAAATGACTTGGAACAAAAAATTCTCTAAATTTAGACAAAAAATTTGCAAATATATTTAACACATCTCACCTCAATGTTTTTTAAGATATTTTAAGATATCATTTTAACTGCCTTCTCTTAGACCTGTGCAATGCTATTTTTAAGCACCGCTTCAGGGTGGGAACACAGCAGAGCACTTGAACTTAGTGTGTGCCGCAGCCATCTGAGAGAGGGTTTTAAATTTTAAAATACACTTTAAGCTCTTGACAAATCTTAAAGAAATTTACTCCACTAATTGTCGGATTATTTTTAAAATACTCATACATTCCAGCAAAACCATTTTCTAATTCTTTTGATTTTACACCATAGCTTATAGACAAAGCTGCTTCTATAAAAGCTGCTAATTTATCACAATACTTCAAAGCCTTTCCATCAATAGCTTTAAAACGATCCTCATTTACTGCATCTAAACTACCACTATAAACACTTGGTTTGTTGTTAAAAATACGATTTTCAAATTCATTTTTTACAAAGGCGCTTTCTTCATTTTGTCCTTCTCTAATACCAAGTATATAACTAAATTCTTCTCTAAAAGATAGTGGTATAAAAGGTAAAATTCTTTCATTAATAAGTTTCATTTCATACTCATTGATGATTTCATTTAAACCATCTATGCCATATTTTACTGGAGAGATGATATCTCTAGTTAAACTTTCGGGTAAATCATGAAACAAAGCACAATAAAAATTGCTTTCTATTCTGCCATCGCATGCTTTTACTTCTAAAGAATAAAAATAAGACAAAATAGCCACTACAAGCATATGCCCTAAAACTGCAGTTTCAGGAATTCTTGGAGTTTGTGCCCATCTTTTTTGAAAACGCAAGCGTCCGCTTAAATCGATTATTTTTGAAATTTTTTGATTAAGGGCGATTTTTCTTGCTCCAATTAACTCATAGTAATCTTCTAATTCTTCTTCAACTTTAGCTTTAATCTCATCAATATCACTTAAAAATGAGCTAGTTTGATAAACTATATTAAACTCCCATCTTGTCGCAAAATATGAAGCAGCTTTTAAAATAAGTCTTTCTTTGGTATAATCTTTACCTTGCAAAAAAAGCTCATAGCGTTTTAAAAATGCACCATTTTCTATATCTTGAATCATTGGTGCGATTTTGCTTAATACCCATGCACTCATTTGTTCATTTTTAGAGCGTAAAATTTCATGATATACATCAGGGCGTATGTCAGTCACTACAACCCTGCTTAAAAACTCAAAAATCCCCGCTTCTATGATAAAACGCATATTAACATCTTTTTCCATTTTAGCAATAAAATAAGCAATGATGAATTTATGTGCTTGTTTGTCAAGCTCGACTAAATTTGTCATTCTAGGATAATCATTCCATCTTGATATAGAAGCAGCTTTAAAAATATGCTCTATTAATTCTACACTAATCATTTATTTCCTTTTTTTGCTGTGATTTTACTTTATTTTATAATCTTTAGCAAATTTTATATAGTATGTGGCATATAGATACAATTATTCTTAAATATTATATGATTAACTATTTTACTTGTTAAAGTATAAAAATTATTTGTTTTGTTAAAATTTAAGTTTTATTTCTGTATTATCTTAAATTATTTTCTAAAAAGTATCAAAATTTGCAATTTAACAATTATGAAAATTAAAAAGGGCTTTTTGTGGAAAAACTAACATCATTTTTTGAAAAATATAATTTAACACAATCTCAAAAAGCTGCTATTGAAAAATTAGAAACTTTTATAGATACTCCGAGTAACAATCAAAATGTATTTTTATTAAAAGGTTTTGCAGGCACAGGTAAAACCTTTATCACTAAAGGTTTAACAGAATATTTAAAAATAATAGGAAGAGCTTTTATACTTGCAGCTCCAACCGGAAAAGCTGCTAAAGTTATTTCCAAAAAAACTCTTTGTGAAGCTTTTACTATACACAAAACTATATATTCTCTAAAAGAAAATAGTATAGTAGAATATAAAGATAAATTAGACAAAACCTTCAAGCTTTACATGAATCTTAGGGTAAATGAAGATGCTGATAATACAATTTATATTATAGATGAAGCTTCAATGATATCCGATAAATACAACTCTCATGAATTTATTAAATTTGGTAGTGGCTATTTATTACAAGATCTAATAAATTATATTAATATTGACTGCAACGATCACAATAAAAAAGTCATTTTTATTGGGGACAATGCTCAATTACCTCCAATTGAAATGAATTTTTCTCCAGCTCTTGATAAAAATTACCTTGTAAGTAAATTTGGTCTACTTGTAGATGAAATAGAACTTACAGAAGTTGTTAGGCAAAAATCAACAAGTGGTATTTTAAAAAATTCTTTACCTATTAGACAGGCACTCAAAAAAGAAATATTCAACCAATTGGAAATTGATGTTAAAAGCTACAACGATGTAACACACGAAGAACACGAAAATTTTTTAAAAGCGTATTTAAGACAATGCAACAATCCAACTGATCAAAACACAATAATAATTGCTTACTCAAATGCTTCTGTTAAAGAATATAATAACAAAATTAGGGAACATTTTTTCCCAGGAAACATAAACAATATAGTAGTAAATGATAAAATTTTAGTTATAGCAAACAATACAAATCATGAAATTTTTATATCAAATGGAGATTTTGGTATAATTCAAAAAATTTCAAGCAAATCAGAAACTAGAACAATAAGACATGGAAATATAAACGAAACTTTAAATTTTAGGGATGCTGTTATTGTATTTGAGCAACTTAATGGACAATTTTATAGCATAACCTGTAAAATAATAGAAAACATTTTATATTCTGAACAACCCAATTTAACTTCCAATCAATACAAAGCATTATATATAGATTTTTTAATAAGACATCCTAAGTTAAAACCAAACACAAAAGAATGGCAAGATGCATTAAAAGCAGATCCTTATTTTAATGCTTTAAGGATTAAATTTGGATACGCTATTACTTGTCATAAAGCACAAGGTAGTGAATGGAAAAATGTATTTTTAAATTGTAAAACACATCAAAGTCAATTATGCAAAGATTATTTTAGATGGCTTTACACAGCTATCACAAGAGCAAGCGATAAATTATTTGTCTTTGATGAGCCGCATATATCAATGTTTTCTAAACTGCAAAAAGATATCTACATTTCAAATACAACAAAAACTATTAGTATTGACAAAAAAAGCGAGCACGATACCTCTAAAATAACTCAATCTCCAAGCAATATCGAGGAAGCAATTTATTTAAAAGTAAAAGATATATTAAACCAAAACAAAATAAGTATTGAAAAAATAAATCATCATCAATATTGTGAAATTTATACTCTTAAATACAGCAACGAAGTGTGCAATATAAAAATAATCTACAATAGTAAAAACAAAATTACAAAAATATACTCAAATGATACAAATATACTAGCTAAGCTAGTAGAAAATTTACTAAAAGTACTTGAAAACACCATAATTTTTAACCCTGTTAAAGATATAAAACCATTTAATGAGGATTTTTTAGAAGAATATTATAATTTCATTAATAAAATCATATCGCCTCATGGTATTGAAATTACAAACATTGAACATTTATATTATCTAGAAAAATATACTTTCAAATATAAAAATGAAATTTCAATAATAAATTTTTACTATAACAACAAAAAACAATTTAGCAGATCTCAACCTAGCAATAACTCTTCAATAAAATTAAGTAATTTTATATTATCTCTTTTGCAAGGATAATATATGTACAAAACAGATATAAACACAGCTGAAGAACTAAGTAAAAATGGAGAATTTGAAAAAGCATTTTATATTGCTCAAGATATTTTTAACAAACAAGATAATTTAAATAAAAGAGAACATGAGAAATTCGGATGGATTATTTATAGATATATAAATTCTGATTGTTTTAAAGAAAAAAATAATACAAACAAATTAAAAAAGATACTTCTTGTTTATTTAAATTTAGACAATGAAAAACCCTCTCTACTTCATTCTAAAATACTTCATAGTGTTATATTTCATGCTTTAAACCATAAAGAAATTAATATATTCAATTTCTTTAAAATGTGGAATCCAAAATATTTACGCGATGAAGATTTTAAAAAACAAGTATACAATGACAAACAATATCCATCATTATTTTTCAGGCTAATTAAAATAGCAGTTGATAATAATATAACGCTTGATATAAATTATCTTGTTGATATTATAGAAAATGAGAATATTATTATTGAAAACATTAGAGAAGCTTATTATTGGAAATTTTATCAGCTATATAAAGAATGCAATCTTGATAAATTGTGGAATAATCTTACTTTATATGCAAAACTATATTCTAATTATGGAGCTTCTCATTGGCACTCTCAAATATTAAAATTTGCCGATAGAATAATGAATGATAAAAACGAGTGGAGATTTTTTAATTTTATTCAATTTTGGAATATTCATAACTTTAGAGCTGATGATTTTAAAGAAGAAACAAATAATGGATATACAAACAAGCCTCTGGTTGTAAAATCTTTAAACAAACTCTTTAATATAATTAAGAAAAATAATATTCAAGAAAATATTAGCTGGATTATAGAACTATATAAATTTGCATTAAGTAAATTTTATGATATTTGGCTACTTAGAGAATATGCTATCTTGCTAGATAAAACAGGGCAAATCGACAAAGCCATTGAAATTTATAAAAAAATAATTTTAGAACTTAACAATCAAGCGTATATTTGGCATGAATTTGCAAATATATTGAAACATAAAGATGAAAAATTATCCATATCTATGCTTTGCAAAGCAATTACTCTACAACCAAATGAAGACTTTTTACCAAAAATTAGATTAGATTTAGCAAAACTATTACTAAAAAACAATCTTTTAGAAGAAGCATATACAGAATTAGCTAAATATAAAATACATCAAGATGAAAAAGGATGGAGTATTTCCAATGATTTTGATGAATTATATAATAAAGTTTCTCATATAAGAAAATTATCAACTAATGACAAATTTTACAAACTCGAAAAAGATGTAGCTGAAAATTATATTTTAACAGATATTGAATTTGTAGATTGTGTGTTCTACAATCTTTTTAAAGACAAAACCAATACAGAAAGATTGCTTTTTACAAATTTTAAAAATATTGAATTTACAATAAAAAAGAATAAATTTGCTTTTTTAGAAAAAATAAGAATAAATGATGTTTATAAAGTTAAATTGTATTTTAGTCAAGTAAAAAATAAATACATGGTCTTACAAATAAATAAGTCTTCTAAAACATTTGATGATATGATCAAAGATTTACCAGAAGAAGTAGCTATAATAGATTCGGTTAATGAAAAAAAGCAATTATTTCATTATGTTATTAATGTAAACAAAGATGGGATTATTCGCTTTAATCAAACCAATATAAAACCAAAAATAGGAAACTTTATAAAAATAAAGTATTTTTCAAACAAAAACAACAATTCAAAAATAGAAATACTAAAAGTAGAATATACAAGTGAAAGCAAAGATTATTTAAGACAAAACATACACGGGGAAATCAGACTAAAATACAAATTTAAAAATACCACATACGATTACAACGAGGCTATTAAAATAAATGAAATAAACATTCACAATCCTGATTTTGCTTTTATTGAAAATTACTACATCTCAAAAAAATTATTAGAAGAGCACAATATCACTTCAAATATGCAAATTAAAGCAAAAGCACTATTTAACGGAAGCAAATGGAATGTTTTTGATATTAAAACAGCTAACATAAAAAATTAGTAATATTTTTGTTAATTAAATAAAACTGATATTTTAAAAGTTTTTTGTATCACTTAATTTAAGATATATTCATCCCTCTTTTTTTATTCTTATACTCTTTAATGTATCTCCAAATTAACATTTGACTCATAAAAGCCTTGAAAACGCATACTATAATACTAATCAAAAAGCTCTTTTGTTTTATAAAGTGCATATCCTTCATAATAATAGCTTGCATCAATCCCTCTTGCAAAAAGATTAAAGCTATGAATATCATCACTCAAAGCATTTTGAAGTAAAATTTTTATCTCTACATCTTTAATAGGGCTTCTTTGCATAGCCATTATATAATCATCCTTATCTATCAAACCCCAATCAACCACTTTTTTTAACTCTTTTTTAAGTATCAAATCAAGCCAAATTCTCATACTTCTACCATTTCCTTCTCTAAAAGGATGAGCTACATTCATTTCTATATATTTTTCTACGATTTGCTCAAAGCAAGATTGCTCCATGAGTTCTATTTTTTTAATTGCTTCGTGTAAATAAACAGCAGGAGCAAATCTAAAATTTCCTTTTGAAATATTTACCTCTCTTATTTTTCCTGCAAAATCATAAATATCTTCAAATAATTTTTGATGAATCACCCTTAAGCTTTCAAAACTTCCTGCTTTTAATGTATCTAAAAAACCACTTTCAAATAAAGCTTTTGCCTTTAGTTTGCTTATTCTTTCTTCTTCTTTGGCTAATTCTAGTTGATTTTTTATACCAAGTTTATTTTTAAGCACCATTTTAAACCTTTAAAGTTTTATATTTTATAAGATATTTAATATAAACTTTATTAAATTTATGATTTAAAACTCTTTTGTTTCGCTTAACTCAAGATAAATTTCATCATTTTTACTAAGCTCTTTGCGATGATAAATACTAAAAGTATGTCCGTATAAACTCACACTTAGCTCATAAAAATCCCCATAAAACACACACTCTAAAACACTAGCTTTTAAAGGAGTTTGATTTTTAGAAATTTGAATATCACTAGGCCGTAAAATTCCATTTTTATTTTGCAAATACTCTTTAAATTTTATATCCGTAACCACACTAGGCTCGATAAAAAAAGCTTCACCTAAGAAGCAAGCACTATCTATACTTTTAGGTTTATAAAAAAGCTCTTTAGCGCTTCCATAATCTAAAATTTTTCCATCTTTTATTAAAGCAATATTATCAGACAAATAAAAAGCATCTTCTTTATCGTGTGTTACAAAAATAGCACTTAATTTATGCTCTTTTAAGATATTTTTGATTTCTTTACGCATTTTAACACTCAAAGTGTGATTTAGGTTAGAAAAAGGTTCATCAAAAAGCACTAATTTAGGCCTTGTTATGATAGTTCTTGCCAAGGCTACTCTTTGAGCTTGTCCGCCACTTAATTCATTTGGGTAACGACATAAAAGCTCATTTAAATTTAAAATATCTAAAAGCTCTTTAAGTCTTTGATTTTGCTCATTTTTGTTTAGATGTGAAATTCCAAAACATATATTTTCTTTTACATTTAGATGAGGAAATAAAGCATAATCTTGAAATAAAACCCCCACATCTCTTTGCTGTGGAGTTAAATATAAATTTTTTGAGGCAACTAATTTTTCATCTATATAAATTTCTCCGTCATTGATTTCAAAAAATCCAGCAATACATCCAAGCAAAGAGCTTTTACCACATCCACTTTCACCAAGTATGCTTAAAATTTCTCCTTCTTTTAGATCAAACGAAATACCTTTTAATACTTCTACATTTGAAAAAGACTTATGTAAATTTTTTATTTTTAGCACTTGCATAGCTTTTCCTTTTGGTTATTTTTTTCTTGCAAATAATGCATTAAATATGTAGGAACAACTCCAAACACCACTATAATCAAAGAAGGCAAAGAAACATTATAAATCAACTCTGTTTCACTATATGCAAACACTAAAGATGAAAGCGTTTGAAAGCCAGAAGGTGAAAGTATAGTTGAAATAGGTAATTCTTTTAAAATATCCACACAAATAATCACCATAGCCAAAGCCAAATAATGCTTCATCAAAGGAAAATGAATTTGAGTAAAAATTTTAAGCGGTTTTGATTTTAAAGTTAAATTCGCATAGTCTATATTTTTAGAAATTCGCTCATAGCCTGATTGGGTTGCAAAAATTCCTGAAGCCAAAAATCTTACAAAATATCCAAAAAATAAAACTAAAAATCCTCCTCCAACAGCATACTCAAAAGATAAAAAATCAAAAATATAATTTAATACACCTAAAATTACCAAAATTCCCACAGCCACTACAGCACCAGGTAAAGAATATCCAAGAGTTGTGATATAAAGAATCATCTTTGAAAATTTAGTATCATTTAAACGCGTTATAAAACATAAATAAAATGCTGCTATTACTATAGCAAAAGAACTAACCAAAGAAACACTAAAACTATAAAATGCTGGTAATAAAGTATTGTATAAATTTTGCATAAAGTCAAAACAAGCCCAATAAATAAGCCAAACAATAGGCACTATAAAAGCAAAAAATACCACCAAAAAACACCATAAAAAAGCTAAAATCGATCTAAAGCCTTTTAGTTCTTCTTTAGGGGTAATTATAAAAACATTTTGAGTAAAACCTTTTTTTCCTCTTTGAATTTTTTCTAAAAACATTAACAAAGCAATAAAAACAAGTAAAGCTACACTTAAAGCTATAGCACTAACCTCATCTCCGCCACTCCCCCAAGTTCTAAAAATACCTGCACTAAAAGTATCTACTCCAAAATATGCCACCAAACCATAATCACTTAAAACTTCCATAGCTACCAAAAGTAAAGCTCCTACTATACCCACACGGCAAAACGGTAAAATCACTTTAAAAAATATTTTTAAATTGGAAGCTTTTAGAATTTTTGCACTTAAAATGATATTTCCAAGCCCATAAGCAAAAGTATTTTTAGCAAAAAAATACACATAAGGATAAAGTGCAAAAGACAAAATCACTATAACTCCATAAGAATTCATAATATCTATGCGTTTATCTACCCCTAAAAGCGTAGGAATTAAACCTTGAAATTCAAACAAATCAATCCATACAAAACCCATCACATAAGAAGGTATAGCCAAAGGTAAAATCAAAAACCATTCAAAAAATTTAGAACCAAAAAATTTATAAAAAGCAATCAAATAAGCACTAATTAATCCTATTACCAAACACAATGCCAAAGTTCCAAGCAAAATAAAAGCACTGCTAAAAATATAACGCGGTAAGACATTTTTGCTCAAATGCTTTAAGGTATTAATATCTATAAAAGGCAAATGTAAGATAATAGCAAGTATAGGCAGTATAATCAAAACACAGAAAAAAAAGGCGGCCAAAGACCACCTTAAACTTAAAAATTTCAAATTTTACTTTTCCTTATCATTTCCACTGAACTTCATCAAAAATCATTAAAGCTTCTTTAGCATTACCCCAGTAAGCTTCGAAATTTGGTTTTTCTATTTTAAACTCGCCCCAAGATTGTAAAATTTTAGCAGGTTTTACTTCTTTATTTACTGGATATTCATAGTTTTGATTAGTCAAAATCTCTTGTGCTTCTTTTGAAAGCATAAATTCTATAAATTTAATCGCAGCTTCTTTATTTTTAGAAGTTTTTAAAACACCTATACCGCTTACATTTATATGCGTTCCTCTACCATCTTGGTTTGGAAAAATCACCTTTACTGAATTTGCAGCTTCAATATCTTTAGGATTTTTTGAATTTGCCAAATGCCCTAAATAATAACTATTTGAAATAGCCACATCACCTTCTTTAGCATAAATTGCACGAATTTGATCACGATCTCCGCCTTTTGGGGTGCGTGCAAGATTATTTGCTATACCTTGTGCCCATTCTTTTGCTTTTTCTTTACCCAAAGTATCTATCATAGCACTTAATAAAGAAATATTATAAACATTATTTGAACTTCTTACTAAAACTTTACCTTTAAATTTAGGATTAGCTAAATCTTCATAAGTTTTAATCTCTCCGTCTTTGATTCTATCTTTAGAAGCAATGATGATTCTAGCTCTTGTAGTAAAAGCATACCATTCGTTATTTTTACCTCTTAATTCTTTTGGAGAAAGTTTTTCTAAAGTAGGTGAGCTAACTGAAACAAAAAGATTATTTGTGCGAACTTGTTCTAAATTTCCCGCATCAGCTGTCATAAATAAATCTGCTTTTGAATTTTTACCTTCTACTTCTAATCTTTTAGCAAGCTCATTAGCTTTAGCTTGCACTACATTAATACTAATGCCTGTTTTTTCTTTAAATAATTTAAAAATACCCTTATCAGAATCATAATGACGATGAGAGTAAATCGTAAGCTCTTGAGCACTCAAGCTCATAGCTGCTAATAAAGATAACAAAACCACTTTTGCTTTCATTATAATTTTCCTTCTAACTAATTTTTGAAATTGATAAGGATTATTATATTAATAATTGTCTTTATACTTGCTTAAATTGATATACATAATCAATTTTGTATTTAATTATATAAAATTAACATAAATCAAGATATTTTTTATCTCATTTTTATACAATGCTTAAAAATATTTTACAGGAGTTTTTACATGAGACAAGAACAAATTCAAATCATTAAAGATTGTGTGCCAGTTTTACAAAAAAATGGAGAAGTTTTAACAAAAGAATTTTATAAAATCATGTTTGAAGAATATCCTGAAGTAAAACCTATGTTTAATATGGAAAAACAAGCTTCAGGCGAGCAACCAAAAGCTTTAGCAATGGCTATTTTAATGGCAGCAAAAAATGTAGAAAATTTAGAAAATATGCGAAGCTTTGTTGATAAAGTGGCTATCACTCATACAAAATTAAATGTTAAAGAAGAACATTATCCTATAGTTGGTGCTTGTCTTTTAAAAGCTATTAAAGTAGTGTTAAATGCAGATGAAACTACGCTAAAAGCTTGGGAAGAAGCTTACAAAGCTATCGCACAATTTTATATAGATATTGAAAAAGAAATTTATGCAAAAGCTAAGTAATAATAGGCTTTGATTTTCAAAGCCTAGAATTTCTCTACTGCATTTTTTGCTAGTTCTTTAATATCGCCTTTTAATTCACAAATTTGACCATTTTGTGCAAGTAAAATTCTATCAGCCATATCAAAATACACATCATCATGAGTTATAGCAAATATAGTAATACCTTTTTGTTTTAAAAGCGGTAAAAGCTTAGTATAAAAAAACTTTCTAAACATAGGATCTTGATCAGCTGCCCACTCATCTAAGATCAAAATATCTCTTTTTTCAAGTAAAGCATTAAGCATAGCAAGACGCTTTTTTTGGCCAGCTGAAAGTTTTATAGTACTAAAAGTATTTTCTATAAGCTCTACTTTTTCATTTAATTCTAAAATTTTAAGCCAATATGCTAAATCCTCTTTGCTAAATTTCTCATCTTCTAAAACATGCTCAAATAAATGAAAATCACTAAAAATAGCACTAATTAAACTTCTATATTCGTAAATATTTTCTGTGGTAATTTTTTCATCATCTAAAAAAATACTCCCTTTAAATTCCGTAAAAAGTCCAGCTAAAATCATAGAAAAAGTAGATTTACCACTACCATTTTTGCCTATTAAAAATACACATTCACCTTTTTTGAGTTCAAAATTTACAGGTTTTAGAGTAAATTTTTCATTATAAGCAAAAGACACATCTTTAAAACAAAGTTTTTGCCAAGTTTTTTTGTTTTGACTAAATTTAAACTCATGAGAATAGTTTTTTAAATTTAAATTTGAAATTTTATCTAAAGCAATTTTTGCCATCATAAGCGTAGGAAAACTTCCTATCATAGCAGCAAGTGGTGCTCTTAAAAAAAGCACACTTAAAGCAATAGTCGTAGCATTTTGCAAACTAGCAAGCTCATAATTTAAGGCTATATAAAACTCCACTCCTACTAAAGCTAGCATGGCACTATTGCTCCAGTTGTTTGATAAAATATGCAAGATATTTCCTATGGTAGAACTTTTTTTCTTTTTTAGGGCATTTTTTTCAAACTCATTTTCATAGTAATGTTTAGCTCTTAAAGGATTTAAGGTTAATTCTTTATGTCCTTGTAGAATATTTTGATAGTTTTTTTGCAAAGCATCATCATTTTCCCTAGCATTTTTAAAATAAAAATACACTTTGCTCATTAAAAAATTATCCACTATAAAAACACATACCATCCACACTAAACACAAAAAGAAAATTTCCAAAGAAAGATAAGCCATATAAATACTTACACATACAATCAAAACACTTGATTGTATAAATTCAGGAAGTCTTAAAAGCCCAAAAGAAATACTACGCACATCATTATTTAAAGAAGCTAAAATCCTTGCTTTAGTTGTATTTAAAATGCTTAACACACTTGTATCTAAAATTTGTTTTACAACCCTTCTTTGCATTTTAAAAATAAAATTTTGCCCAAAAGCACTTAAAGTAATTTCTACAAAAGAAGAACTAGCAAAAAATACAAGCAATAAAAGCACAAAATACACAATAATACTTGAATTTCCAATACTAGATTTCAGCAAAAATTCATTAATAAATACTAGAGTTAACACTCCTAATACACTTGTTAAGACACTAAAAAATAAAAATAAAATAATTTTAAATTTGTTTTCTTTAAATAAAATTAATATAAATTCCATCTATCTTAACCACATTTTTTAAAATTATATCTTAAAAAAATTTTCTTTTATATTTTATTATGTTTATATTTTATTAATTTTATTTATTTTTAAAAATAAAAAGTTATGATTATAAATAAAACATATACCATTAAAAGGTTAAACGATGGTTAGCTTTCATAATTACATTGTTTTATCCGGCGTTGCCTTGTCTTTGATATTTAATCAAATTTTTGCTTTGCCAAGTGGTGGTAAATTTACACATGGAAGTAGTGGAAATATCAATATACACAACAACACTATGAACATCCATGGACATGGAATAAATTCTGTAATCCAATGGGGAGGTGGATTTAACATCGGCAAAAACGAAAGTGTAAATTTTAATGGTAATAGCAAAAACTACTTAAATATAGCACATGGTGCAAATAAATCTATCATTGAGGGTATATTAAACGCAAATGGAAAGAATATTTTTTTAATTAATCCAAATGGTGTTATTATCACAAAAACAGGTATTATAAATGCCAATCGTTTTATAGCTTCAACTTCATCAATAAATAATCAAACTATGCAAGATTTTGCTAGTGGAAGAATTGATGCAAATACTTATTCACCCATTATAAAACCAAATGAAAATGGTGGAAATATAATTAATATGGGTATGATTAATGCAAAAGATGTTGTTTTCTTAGGCAACAAACTTTTGTTAAATTCAAATATACAAAATTCTAATCCTATAAATACAATCAACGCACAAAATATTAAACTTGTAGGAAATGAAGTTGATATTGATGTCTCTAACATTAATGCAAATTTATTACAAAAATTAGAAGTTAGTGCAAAAGATAGAGGTTCTATATATCTTAATGCTAGTGGTTATTATTATAATGTAAATTCTTTTAATGTATTTAATAAATTTATAAGCACAAATTATCAAAATATAAAACATAATCAAAACACATTTAATATATATAAATTTATTGGCATAAGTTCAGATCTTGATTGGTGGCATTTTGCAAAAGGTTGGAATGAAAATAAAACAAATTTTAGAACCACAGCAAATGAATATAGATTAATTCAAGATATAGATTTTAAGGGCAAAAATTATGCAAATTATTGTATAGATGGTTTTGGTTGCACTAATATGATAGTTGGTTATAAAGGGATTATTTATGATGATAATTATAATATCTTAGAAAATAATAGCTTTGCAAATAAAACATTTAATGGGCAAAATTTTTCTTTGAAAAATATCAATATAGATACATCAAAATCACAAGAAAATGTTACAAATGTAGGAATATTTGGACATATTGAAAATTCAAAATTTAAAAATATTTTAATTGATTATAATAATGGTTTTATTAAAACAAATTCAACAAATAACTTATACTCTGGTGGATTTGCTGGAATTTCAAATAAAAGTGATTTTGAAAATATAGAAATAAAAAACATTTCATCTATTTCAAACCAAGCTAAAGATTTATCATATAATGGTGCTTTTATAGGATACATAGGTGATGGTAATTTTAATAAAATAAAAATTGACAATATAAAAAATATTAGTGGAATTAGCCTAAATGATAGATCCCATGTTGGTGGATTTTCAGGAAGTATTTTTGATGGAAAATTTAGCAATATTAATATACTCAATATAGATAATATTATAAATAATAAAACAAATAAAGTATCCTACACTGGCGGTTTTGTAGGCGAGATTTGGTCTGGAAATTTTCAAAATATAAATTTAAGCAATATAAATAACATACAAGGTGAATTTGTAACAGGTGGATTTGCTGGAAATGCATTAGAAGCTACTTTTTCTAATATAAATGCAACTATAACTAATATCACATCTTCATATAATTCATCAAGACATGCTTATGCTGGTGGATTTATAGGTAGTATTGATTCTAGCAATACTACTTTTAAAAACATAAACTTAAGTGTAAATACCATTAAAAGCATTAATAGTGATTCTAAAAATTCATTTATATCAAACAACGACAATGGAAATGCTTATGCTGGTGGGTTTACAGGTTTTGCTAATGGTGGTATATTTGATAATATAACCATAAAAGTAAAACACATAGAAAGCATTAATGATAACACTATTGAAGATACCCGTGCTGTAGCTGGAGGATTTGCTGGAAAAATAGAAAGCTATAGAAATGATAAACTATCATTTAAAAACATTACCATTGAAAATATAGACAATATCATAGCAAAGCGAACTCAAAATAAAAAAGGAATTGCTGATGCTGGTGGGTTTATAGGATGGATACAAAGCGAAGGAAAAAGTAGTTTTGAAAATATAAGCTTATATAATATAAAAAACATACAAGCTAAAAGTTATAATCACTATGTGAGCGCTGGTGGGTTTATAGGATATATAGAAGGAAGTTCGATTATTAACAAACTAAACTTAAATTTCAAAAATATTTTTTTATTTTTTGAAAATAATGCTATTATAAATGCTACTAGCATCGGTAATGGTAAAAACTCGAGTGGAAAATTTATAGGCGATGATAATAGCCACACAAAATTTTCATTTGATAATTTTTTCATTTATCATTATAATAAAGATTTTACCAATGCTAATTCTGATTCAAATTATTGGAATGATATAAATATTATTCCTTACAATGATTTAGATAAAACAACTAAATATCAAGAATTTTTAAGCAAAAATTATACTATAGCAAGACCCATTATACAAATTCCAAAAAACCCTACATTTTCAAACAAACCAAAGCAAAATTATCCAAATATAGATAATATTTTAAAACAAGAATCAATACTTAGCAAAGATGATTTAAACAATTTAATTATAAAAAATGAAATTTTAATAAAGCTATTAAAACAAGATTATAAGCTATATCTTGATACTTTAATGAGTATGTTTTTAGAAAAAGACTATGATAAAATGACACAAGATGAAAAAATTAATTTTGTTGAAAAATATTTCATAAAAGATACCAAAAACAGCAAAAATGAAGCACTAAATATAGTTCAATCTTTGGATTTTATAAGTGCTTATAGAAAAAATGGTTTATCTAATGCTAAAGAAGATAAATTTGAAAATGGAGTTAAAAATTTTTATATTGAAAACATACAAACACAAATAGATAATATTCTTAGCAAGAAAATATTTATCTCAAATGTAATATATGGAGAATTAAAAGATATTATTTTAAATTCCAAAAAGCTTATAGAACAATTACAATACATAAAAACACAACTACAAAAAGCAGAAAAAATATATAATGAATATATACAAAATATTGACCAAGTTAATTCACAAGAACTATCACAACTACTTAAAAACATTAAAATGCTAAAAAATTATCAAGATATTATCATTTCAAAATTAAATTTAACATCCATAAAAAATAAAATAGAATACAAAAATAACAATGGTAGTTTCTCAATAATAGGCAGTTTTGGACAAAAGCCTTATGATCCAAATTTAGAAAATATATCATTAAGTCCAAGTGCATCAATTAGCTTTGCTATACCTAGCATAAGTAAAAAAAATAAAGATATTATTTATATTCCTACCATATTTAATAATAATTTTGATTATTTCTTTTTGTTTAATTCCTTAGGGGATGAACTCATAAAAAAAGAAATTTATAAAAATGAAATACAAACGCTTAAAACACAAAAAATCAAAAAAACATGTGTAGTAAATGATAATTTCAAAGTTATGAATCCTTGCGTGGATTAAAAAGGAAACTAATGATTAAAATTATTATTGGTATTTTCATTCTAGCAAATATGCTACTAGCTAATGCTAATAAAAATCCAAACGAGGATAAACCTTGCAAAAAAGAATTTACAACTCATTATAAATTTTTTATCGCCAATAAAGACATAAATTTTAACAAATTAAATATAAAAGAAGAACACTTGCAAGATCTTATACTTGAATTTAAAAATAAAAAATTTGATTTTAATGATTTGCAAGCTATTGCAAATATAGTAGCTTATTATTTTCAAGTAAATGGTTATCCTGCAGCAACAATTTATGTCCCAAATCAAAATTTCGAACAAGGAACTATACAAATTAATATCCTTTTAGGAGTATTTGGAAGGCATATTATAAAAAACAATACAACTATAAAAAATCATTTCATAGAAGCAAAACTTGATAAAAATTTAAAAGGTAAAATTATCTCTACCCAACTTATAGAAGATAGTGCTTACAAGGTTGATGAAATGTATGGAGTGCAAACTCTAGCAGGCTTACAAGCTGGAGCACAAGTAGGACAAACTGATGTTATCATAGAAGTAGAACCTGATACTAAAGCTAATGTTTTAATGTATGCAGACAATTATGGTATAGAAAGCTCAGGAGAATATAGAGCAGGTATTAGTATGGGATTTAATTCTATATTTAATATGGGAGATTATTATAATTTTTATTTACAAAGTTCTAGCCAAAGACAGATTAATTATGGAGCAAGTTATACTTTCTTTTTGGGGAATTTAAAAATTACCCCTAGTATATCACAAGGAGGTTATTCTTTAGGCGGAATATACAAAGAAGTTGGTTTTAGCGGAACATCAAGAAATTTTGGAGCAGATTTTTCATACCCTATATGGATTAATACTTATTCATCTTTTTATGTGACTTCTAGTTTTTTTCATAAGATATTAAAAGATCAGCCTTTTTCAAATATATTTGATAACAGCATTGACAAAAGCTCTAATGTAGGAAGTTTTGGTTTAGAAGGTTTATATAGAAAATATAATAATACATTTATATATAGTGCTAAAATAACCATTGGTAAAGTAAATGATGATGGTGTTAGTGCATTTGGAAATACAAACAAGAGTGGAGCTAAAGGCTTTGGCTGGTTTAGAAAACTAAATACTAGTTTAAATAATTATTATAGCTTTAATGAGTATATCACTCATACTCTTAGTGTAAATTATCAAAAAGTATTAGGAAATTTTGAACTTGATTCTTCTGAAAGTTCTTCTTTAGGTGGAGCTTATGGAGTAAGAGCTTATGATAATGGAGAAGGTGATGGAGATAATACCATAGTAGCTAATTTTGGTGTAAGAATAAACATACCAAATACAAATTTTTATTTCACTCCTTTTTATGATGTAGGTTATGCTTGGTATGAAAAATCTGGAGATAGATCAGAAGATGATTATTTTTTAGATGCTGTTGGTTTGCAAATTCTTTATAATAAACCTAATGAGTATTATATAAAATTAGATGGAGCAAGAGCTTTACATAAATACAAATACGATGATGATCATAGAATGAAATTATATTTAAGTGGTGGGTTGTATTTTTAATTACCACTTAAAAAATAAACCCTACTAGCTAAATCTTTAAAGGCTTTTGATTGAACTAAATTTTGGCAAGATTTTGATTTTGATGTGCTTTTAAATTCACTTTGGCTTAAAGATTTTAAAGCCTCATCTAATTGATTTTTAAAGGATTGGTTTGCTGGATCTTTTAAAAGTTGATTTTTTAAATTAGCGATATTTTCTATTTTATTTTTTTGTGTATTATCATTACTTAAGGCTAAAAGCAACACGCTTTCTTTATCCACAAAAAGCACTTTAAAACACTGCTCATCATTTCCTACGCTAAAATCAAGCTCTTTGGTGGCATTTTGTAAATTTGATAAATCCTCATTTTTTACATTAGCAACATTACTCATCAAAGCAGTACTTGAAAGACTCTCATTTTTTATCACATAAGTGCTAACATCATTTATAAAAATTTTAAGATTACCTAGAGCTTGTGCTGAATTTGCCTCATCTTTACTCGCACTTAATTTTGGCAATGCAATAGCAGCTAAAATTCCTAGCATAATCACAACAAAAACAAGCTCCATAATAGTAAATGCTTTTTTCATAATATCCCTTGTAAATTTTTAACCTTAGGACTTATAAGTTCATCTTCAATACTTACAAATTCTTTTCTTTCATAAGCCTCACAAGCTGCTCTTGCTATCATTAAAGCATTATCTGAGCAATACTCAAGTGGAGCTAATAAAAGCTCGCACTGATACTTTTTGCATAAATTTTCAACCTGAGTTCTTAAATTTAAATTTGCACTAGCACCACCCACTATACCAAAACGCTTAAATTTATACTCTTTAAAAATTTTTTCTAATTTATGCATTATATGTGCTATAGCTGCTTTTTGAAAAGCAAAAGCAATTTTACATTTACGATCTTGAGTAAGCTCTTGTTTTAAAATTTCTAAACGAACTTGATTTTTAAGTCCTGAAAAACTATAGGCTAATTCTTTAGAATGAAGCAAAGGTATGCTAAATTCTATATCATCGCATTTTACCTCTTTAGCTAATCTTTCTATAATAGCTCCTCCAGGATACCCCAAATTCATCATTTTAGCCACTTTATCAAAACTTTCCCCAAAGCTATCATCACCTGTTCTTGCTAATTCACTAATACAACCTAGCTCATCAACAAAAAGCACCATAGTATGCCCGCCACTTACAAGCAATACCCCCATATCAAAATTTGCCTTTTTATCTAAAAATAAAGAATAAATATGCCCTTTTAGATGATTAATTGCTATTAAAGGCAAATTCAAACCTACAGAAAGTATTTTTGCCATAGCCACCCCACCTACTAAACTCACACTTAATCCAGGCTCATTTGTAACCGCTATAGCACAAAGTCTATTAAAGTATTTTTGGCATTTTTCTAAAATTTTAGGCAAAGCTTGACTATGCAATCTTGCCGCAAGCTCAGGCACAACTCCTCCGTATTTAGTATGCTCTTCATCTTGAGAAATCTTAGCATAAAAAATACATTCAAAATTATCCTTATTTATAATAGCAATAGAACTATCATCGCACGAACTTTCTATGGCAAGGATTAAATTTTTCATTGAAATTCCACTAAAATCATACCAATAAATTTATCTTTTTGCTCTGCTTTTTCTATAGCAGTAGTTGGTATATTTACTTTTTTAATTTCTTTGGAATTAATCCTTTTTTCTAAAACCTGCTCGGCTAAATTTGCATTTTTCAACTCATAAAATTCCACACGAAAAATTTTTCTTTTTTTATCTAAAGAATAACGATTTTGCATTTGGTTTTTACTAATTAAAATACCACTTTCATCTTTACCTCTATCAAAACCTATAACATTAGCCCTAACACCTATAATTGAAGGAATTTTAAAATTTTCTTTTACGATAATTTTTTGTGCAAATTTAGTTTGCATGCTTTTACCATCTACTATAAGTTCTATAGTATCTAAGGCATTGGAAAATTCAAAATATTCAGGATAAATTCTAGTTTGTAAGCGATTGCCATAATTTACAGAATATGAATTTTTTCCTGCTACTACTGCTGTAATTTCATTACTTGCTTCATAATTTAATGCTTGATTTATCGGAAAAGGCAAAAAATTTATCGTATTAGCTGGCTTATCAAGATAAAGTAAAATTTTATCATTAAAAAGTTTAACCTCTAAAGGTTTTTCAATAGCTCTATAAACTCCATTTGGAGTTAAATCAAAAGTCCTTTGAAATTCTATATTTGCTTTTTTTAAGTAATACTCCACCGCCAAAAGATGATAATACACCCTTAAATGTGTTGGTAAATTTTTGCTTGCTTCGTTTGCAAAAGCAGCTTTGTGATTTGATACTACAAAATAAGTTAATGCTTTAAGCATATCTTTATCATTGCTTTCTTGGGTTTTGGTATTTTTTAAATGATATTGATGTTCTTCTTTGATTAAAGCTTTGTTGATATTTTCCACTGCTTCTTTGGCTATATTTTCCAAATCTGCATATTTAGTAGAATTTACTTCGCTTTGATCGATAATGCTAGTATTACCCCAACGATTTGGATTTTTGTCTTTACTTTCATATTTTGGCCTATAAAATCCACTTCCATCATGTAAATTAATCACCATATTTACTTCAGGATCTAAAATAAGTTTTTTTATACGCTCTATGGTATAAAAATCAGGATCACTTTCATCTATATGAGCAAATTTTCTATTCAAATCCCCAAAATTTCCTCTATTCCTAGCTATAATGCTTTCAAAAGCTAAATTGGGCGCAACGATGATTTTACCCTTAGTGATATTATAATCACTCAAAAGCAAACTAGCAGCATGAAAGCCACCTGGCTCATCTCCTTGTATACCTCCAAGAATTAAAACCGTATTATTATCATCTAAACTTTTTCCGTTTTCTTTGACACTAAATTCTAAGGCAAAAACTGCATTTATAAAAATCAAAATACCTAAAAAATATCTCACTTCATTTCCTTATCTAAATAAAGCCTTACTTGTTTATCATACTCAAAAACATCTTCTATTTGGTTAATCTTTGGCACGCCAAAATGATCTAATGCTTTAAAAACCCCTTTGTAAATATCCAAAAAATGTGCTTTATGTGCTAAAAATTTATACACCATGTATTCATTTGCACTATTAATAACCACACCCAAATCAGGTTCATTTAACAACTCATCTTTAAGTGAAAATATAGGATATTTTTTTAAACTAATCTTCTCAAATTTTAAACTTGGCATAGCTAATAAATCTAAATTTTCTATAAAGCTTTGATCACATTCATCTAAAATTGCTTGTGCTATAGATAAACGCATATTTGCATGAGAAAAATATGCACTCATTCCGCCATCTTTAAATTCGCACAAAGCATGCACCAAAGATTTCCTTTCTATTAAAGCATCTATTTGCTTAATGCCATAAAGATGATAAGCTTCTATGATTTCAAAAAGTTTATTACACATACTAGCACTATCTATAGTTATCTTAGCTCCCATAGACCAATTTGGATGTATAAGCGCTTCTTTCACACTAACATTTTTTAAATCTTTGATTTTATATTTATAAAAAGCTCCTCCGCTTGCTGTAATAAAAAGCTTTTTTATATTTTTTTTCTTTTCTATAAGACATTTTAAAGCCGCATGCTCACTATCTATAGCCTTTATTTTTGTAGTATCAAAAAATTTCCCTGCTACCACTAGGCTCTCTTTATTTGCTAAGGCTAAATTTTTGCCAAGTTTTTGTGCCATTAAGCTTGAATTTAATCCTGCAAAACCCACAATAGCATTAACCACTAAAGAACTTTTACACTCAGCTATCATCTCTTTTAAACCATCTTGAGCGAAAAAGACTTTATCATGATTAACCAAGGCTTTATCTTTTTCATCTTGAATACACACAAATTTAGGCTTAAAAATAGCAATTTGTTCGTTTAAAAGCTTAATATTTTTACCGCATGATAAAGCCTCGATTTTTATATTTTTAGATTTAGCAATAAAAAGAGTATTAACCCCTATACTTCCAGTGCTTCCAAGAACAATCATACTAAAGTTGCCATTGCAAATGCTGCAATAATTACAGCATCAATTCTATCTAAAATTCCCCCGTGTCCTGGGATTAAATTACCACTATCTTTAATATCTGCTTGTCTTTTAAAATAACTCTCAAGCAAATCCCCAATCACAGCAAAAATAGCCACAATTAAAGATACATAAATGCTTTTTATCACACTAAATTCAAAAGAACCAACTATAGTTCCAATGATTGCTGCACATGCTATACCACCTACAACACCTTCTAAAGTTTTATTTGGGCTTGTCGGTGAAAAAGCTCTTTCACCAATTAATTTTCCTATAAAATAAGCCCCACTATCACAAGCAACAACAATCACTATAAGCCAAAATAAAACAAACATACCCTCATAGCTTAATACTTGATAAAGCATTAAAATAGGCAAAGTTGGGTATATATAAGGCATAAGCTCATTTAAATTTTCACTTTTTTTATAAACTAAATATCCTAAAATTAAAATCAATGCAAAAATCCCTATAAAAAAAGGTTTATCTAAAAAAGCTCCAATTGCAAAAATACATAATGCTATAAAAACACTTGCATATTTACTATTAAACATTGTTTTTGCTTCATTAAATGCTAAAAACAACAAAACACCAAAAATAATAAAATTAATAAAAAAATTATCTACTAAAGCGACAATAACAATAGCAGCTATCATAACAGCAGCACTAAAAATTCTTGTTTTTGAAAACATTTTTAACCCTTTTATATGCTTAAATCTAACAAATGAGAACTTTTGCTTTTACTAGAAAGTTCATCTTGAGTTTGTTCTTCTTCATCTTCACTAGTTTGCTCTTGATGGTGTTTAGAATGTTTTTTTTCTTCCTCTTGTCTTTCTTTAACCTCATCACTTACCTCATGACTTTGATTAACTTTTTCAAGTTTTTCAACCGCTTTTTCTTTTGCTTGAAATTCACTCATATTAACCAAAGTAGCAAAAGAATCTTTTGCTAGTTCATTACTTGCTTGTGCAGAATGAATTGGTGCATTTTGATTGGCAAAGTGTATGCCACCTATAGGACTTATAGGCATTTTTACTCCTTTAAAACGCTCAAGGTTTTGTAATTTGTATAATTTACAAAAGCTTTTTCTTTAACTTTAACAAAATTCTTACTAGTATAATCGACCAAATAAGCTCCAGAGCTTAATTTAGAAAATTCCACACAAAGTTTTGCTGCAAATTCTAGCACTAATTGACTTATTTTTAATTTATTTGAAGTAATGATTACATGTGCACTAGGATAATCTTTCACATGCAACCAAATATCATCTTTTTTAGCTATTTTTAATAAATACTCATTAGCTTTTTCATTACGACCTACACTAATTTTAAACTCATCAAAATAAAAACTACTAATTCCTGCATTAATTTCTTCTTTTTTAGTTTTTTTGGTTTTTTTAGGCATTAAAACTTCAAGTTCTCGCAAAGAAGTGCTTTTAAAAATCAATTCTTTTAAATTTACAAAAAAATCAAGCTTTTCATTTAAAATTTCTCGCTCTATATTTATATTTTTTGCTTTTTGCTTTAGTTTTTTTGCTATTTTATAAAATTCATTCGCACTATTTTTAGGATTATCTTCGAGTTTAAAAGAAAGTTCTTTGCCGTTAAAATCTTGCAAAATAAATTCTCTTTGATAATCTTTTAAAGAATTTAAATTAGCAAATAAAACATCTGCTTTTTGACTTAAATCCTGTGCTTTTTTTAATAAATTACTTTCTTGTTCTAAATTTTCTATATTCTCTTTAAGGCTTAGAATTTTTTTATCCACATTTAAAAGTTTATTTTCTTTAATATCCTTTAAACGAACTTGCTGTAATTTTTTAGCACTTTCCTTAAAATATACATCAAAATCATCAATCTTTACAAATTCTTCTTTGATTTCATAAGCTTTTAAAGCTTGAAGTTTTTCTCCTATTTTTACAACACGATAACTTTTATCTATATGGCGTAAAGCCTCTATGATAATATCATTAGTATCTGTGATGATTGCATTAGTATTTTTTCCTGTAAATTCAAAATAAATCTTAGCTTTATAAGCTTTGTAAGATTTTTCTGATAAAACTTCAAAAGATAAAATTCTATTATTTTCTAAAACCTCTAAATTTAAAATCTTTGCATTAGAAAAGTATTTTTTTAACATAAAATCAAAAGGTGCATTATAAACTTTTGCTTGAAGTTTTTCTTGATAAATTCCACTCTTACCACGCGTTAAATCTAGTATAAAAATATGATGATTTAAACTAAGCTCTAAGATATTATCATCAAGGCGTTTGAGATAATTTATTCTTTGGAATTGTTTAAAATAATCTTTTATTTGTATTAAATCTGTATATTTCATAAATATATTATAAAATATTTTGATGAATTTATGAGGTTTTTTATGAATGAAAAAATTCCTTATCCTTGTGTGATTTTATGCGGTGGAAAGTCTTCTCGCATGGGAGAGGATAAAAGTTTATTACGCGTTGATGATAAAAATTTGACACTTTATCAATACGAAAAATTCTTAAATTTTTTTTCTAATGTCTACATTAGTTCTAAAAAAGATAAATTTCATCAAAAAAATTTACCTTTAATTTTAGATGAAAATGGTTCATGCTACTCCCCGCTTATTGCTTTAAATTCTATATTTAAACATTTTAAAAACACTTATATTTTTATCATTAGCGTTGATAGTCCAAATATTAGCAAAGAAAGTATTTATAAACTTTTTAATAATTTAAAATCACAAAATATGCTTTTAGCAAAAACAAAAAACCACAAACACTATTTATGTGGCTTTTACCATAGTAAAAATCATGAAAAATCTATGCAATTTTTACAAGAAAATAATCACAAATTAGCTCTTTTTTGTGATACAATGAATGCTGAATTTATCGAATTTAAAAACGAAGATGAATTTATAAATTTAAATTATAATGAAGATTATAAAAAGTGGCTTTATGAAAAAAATAATACTATTAATTCTTTGTCTGTTTAATGTTTTTGCAAATGAAAATTTAATCCAACAAGCTTTAGAATACGAAAAACAAGGTGATTACAAAAAAGCTATGCAAATATATAAAGATTTAGCTTTAAAAAATAATTTAGCCTTAAAAAAGGAACAAAATTTAACAAAAGAATACTCAATGGATGATTTTAACCCAAGAAACGAAGCATTAGCTAATTATCTTGGTACAGAAAAATCCAACAATCCTTTTGGTATTAGTGCGCATAATCTTAGCTATTTTATGCCTGTTTCTTATAACTTTAGCAAAAGAGATTACAAAAACACCGAAACTAAATTTCAAATTAGTCTTAAAAAAACCCTTTTTGAAAATCTCTTAGGTTTAAATGAAAGCTACAATATAGCATATACACAAATTTCATGGTGGCAGCTTTATAAACATTCTTCTCCTTTTAGGGAAACAAACTACATGCCTGAATTTTTTATTAATTTTCCTATAAGCGGACATGGGGCTTTTGAAAATTTAAAAAATATACGCTTGGGCTTATTGCATGAATCAAATGGACAAGATGATCCAAAATCAAGATCTTGGAATAGAATTTATCTAAGCAATGCATGGTTTTTTGGAGATTTTGTGTTTATACCTAGAGTTTGGTTAAGAATCCCAGAAAAAGAAACTGAAGATGATAATCCTGATATAGAAAAATACTTAGGAAATTTTGATATCAATTTTGCCTATACTCAAGATAATTATTTCATTAATGTTTTATGGCGTAATAACTTAAATTTTTCAAACAATCATGGTGCTATAGAAATAAGCGGTGCTTATAAAATTTCTAATAATGGTTTATATCTTTACACCCAATATTTTAACGGATATGGTGAGAGTCTTATTGAATACAATAAATCTTCAAGCAGATTCTCAAGTGGAATTTTACTAATGTATTGACTAGAAAAATGAAAAAATATTGTTTTATTAAATTTATCATTGATAATGAAGAATCTTTTAAAAGATTATGTGATTTGTTTAACTATATCAAAATCTTAAAAAATGAAAATTTACAATTAGAAGATTTATATGCAGATAAAAACATACATAATTTTTATAGCGAAAAAGAATTAGAATACTTTTTACATGCAGATTGTTGGGAATTTGATGATATATTTGATTGTATAGGATGTGGGGAATATTATTTTCATTCTATAGAAAAAATAGAAAAAAATATTGCTAAGTTGTATTTTTATCCCACTTCTTTTCCTTATGGTGGAGTTGAGCCTATTATCGAATTTATAAAATCATTCCAAATGAAAATTTTAAGCGTTGATTGTGGATATATGGAAGAATTTGAATATTAAAAGCCTTAAAAGACTTTTAATATTCAAAGCAAACAAAAAGCTATTATACTGCCTAAAATAAGTAAAGATCCATTAAAACACACAAAAGTTGGTATACAAGTATCTTTTATATGATCACTTTGTTTGTCTGCGTTAAGTCCCACACTTACTCCTAGTGTTGTTTCACTAGCAGGCGATCCTGCATCGCCCAAAGCTCCAGCAACACCGATGATAAAAATAATCGCAGCAGGTGAAAAACCAAGCTCAAGGCATATAGGACAAAACAAAGCCGCTATAATAGGAATAGTCCCAAAAGAACTACCTATACCTATGGTAATTAAAAGTCCAATTGCTAACATGATAAAAATGGCTAAAAAGTGACTTTTTTCCATGAATGGCACACTAACTTTTACAAGATCAGCTATACCTCCACTTTGCTTTAAAACCTCTCCATAACCAGAAGCAACAAGCATTACAAAGGCTATGTAGCCCATGATTTTTAAACCATCATCAAAAACTAAATTTACCTTACTATATTCTACTCCGCCCAAAATTACCATTAAAACAAAACCTAAAAGTCCAGATAAAGGTAAATTGTGCGTTAAAATTTGCAAAATCAAAGTAAGCCCTAATCCAGCTAAAACGCCCCATTCTTTTTTACTCATTTTTAAATTTTCAAAATCCATTTTAGCGATTTGTTCTTCTTGATATTTTCTTGGCTTAGCATAAAATACAAACACAGCTAAAAACAAACCAACCAACATACAAATAGCCGCAAAAGCCATAGTTTGAGAAACCTCTCCTAAATTAATATTTACTCCATTTGAATTTAAATTATCCACAAGTAGGGTTTGAAAAATAAGCCCAAAACCTAAAGGCACTACCATATAAGGAGTAGTAAGCCCAAAAGTTAAAGCACAAGCTATAGCTCTACGATCTATTTTTAATTTATTAAAAAGCTTTAATAAAGGCGGTATTAACAAAGGTACAAAAGCTACATGAATAGGAATTAAATTTTGTGAAAAACAAGCAATACACGCCAAAGAAAGTATAAGTAAATATTTCCTATGTGAAATATAGTGTGCTACTATTTTGATCAAATAAGCAGTTAGGTTGGTTTTTGATATAGCTGCAGCCACTGCACCAAGTAAAATATAACTTAACGCAGTTTGTAAGTTTCCTTGCATACCATCAATTAAAATTTTCATAGCATCCATCATAGCTTGTGGAAGTTTTATAAAAAATTCCGCTAAAGTTAAATGCTCCATAGTCATAAATTTAGACCAAACACCCACAAAAAGTCCAGAAAGTAAAACACTAAGTAAAACATTAAATCTAAAAAAACACAAAAGCGTCATTAAAACAACGCCTATAAAAACAGGGTTAGTTAAAAGCATTATATTCCTTGAGTTAAAATAATTTCACATTTTAAATAATTTTATTTAAAATACTATTTAAGTTTTTAAAAATTTAAGCAAAAATTGCAAAATAAAAACATAAAATGATAATTTTTACTTTAATAAAGGAAGATAAATGAGAAGTGATGCGATCAAAAAAGGACATTTAAAAGCACCAAATCGCTCTTTACTTAGAGCGTGTGGTTTAAATGATGAGGATTTTAACAAGCCCTTTATAGGTGTAGCAAATAGCTATATAGACATTATCCCGGGGCATTTTTTCTTAAATGAATATGCAAAAATCATTAAAGATGAAATCCGCAAAAATGGTTGTATCCCTTTTGAATTTAACACCATAGGTGTAGATGATGGTATAGCTATGGGGCATGATGGCATGCTTTATTCTCTGCCAAGCCGCGAAATCATTGCAAATTCCATAGAAACAGTGATGAATGCACATCAACTTGATGCGTTAATTTGTATTCCAAATTGTGATAAAATCACTCCAGGTATGCTAATGGGAGCTTTAAGAGTTAATGTACCTACTATTTTTGTGAGTGGTGGGCCTATGCGTTCGGGCATAAACAAACACGGAGAAAAAATCAGTTTAAGCTCTGTTTTTGAAGCAGTTGGAGCATATGAGGCTAAAAAAATCAATGAAGATGATTTAAAAGATATAGAATGCAAAGCCTGTCCTAACGGGGGTTCATGCTCGGGTATGTTTACTGCAAATTCTATGAATACTTTATGTGAGGCTATGGGTATAGCATTAGAAGGAAATGGAACCATTTTAGCACTCACCAAAGAAAGAGAAGAACTTTTAAGAAAGGCTGCGCGTAGAATTTGTGAAATTGCTCTAGATGAGCGTTTTAAAATTCGCAATATCATCACTAAAAAATCCATCACCAATGCTTTAGTAGTAGATATGGCTATGGGCGGAAGCTCAAATACTATCTTACATATGCTTGCCATTGCTTATGAAGCGGGTGTAAATTTAGACATAAAAGAACTCAATTATATCAGTGCTAATGTAGCACATATAGCCAAAATTGCGCCTTCGCTAAATACAATATACATGGAAGATATACACAAAGCAGGTGGAGTAAGTGCAGTAATGGCTGAAATAGCTAAAAAACCTAAACACATTTTAGAACTTGATACTTTAGATATCAGCGGAAAAACTTTAAAAGAGCGTATTGAAAATGCTAGTATTAAAGATGAAAACATTATAAGAAAAATAGACAATGCCTATTCTAATGTAGGCGGGCTTGCTATACTTTTTGGAAATTTAGCCGAGCAAGGTTGTGTGATAAAAACTGCAGGCATTATGGGCGAGCGTAAATTTAAGGGCAAAGCGGTTTGTTTTAATTCTCAAGAACAAGCCATTAAAGGCATTATACAAGGCAAGGTTAAAGAAGGCGATGTTTGTGTAATTCGCTATGAAGGGCCAAAAGGTGGACCAGGTATGCAAGAAATGCTAAGCCCAACTTCATTACTTACTGGTATGGGACTTGGTGCTAAAGTAGCACTTATAACTGATGGCCGTTTTAGTGGGGCTACAAGAGGACTTAGTATAGGCCATATCTCCCCTGAAGCTGCAGAAGGTGGACTTATAGCACTTTTAGAAGATAATGATGAAATAGAAATTGATGTAGATAATTACACTATCAATGTAAATTTAAGTCAAGATGAAATCATCAAACGCAAAGCAAATTTTAAAATGCCAAATAAACAAATCAATTCAAGATGGCTAAGAATGTATCAAAAACTTGTAAGCAATGCTAGCAAAGGCGGAGTTTTGGATATAGATTGACAAAAAAGTGGCCGGGAGAAAGGGATTCGAACCCCTGGAGGTGTTACCCTCAACGGTTTTCAAGACCGCCGCTTTCGACCACTCAGCCATCTCCCGAGAAATAAATATATCAAGAATTAACATCGCATTGGAGGCGACATCCGGATTCGAACCGGAGATCAAGGCTTTGCAGGCCCATGCCTTACCGCTTGGCTATGTCGCCTTGAGTTACCAAAAAGTGGTGCCCGAGGCCGGACTTGAACCGGCACGGAAGAAAAATTCCGAGGGATTTTAAGTCCCTTGTGTCTACCAATTCCACCACCCGGGCGGGTGATAATGGAGCGGGAAACGAGATTCGAACTCGCGACCCCAACCTTGGCAAGGTTGTGCTCTACCCCTGAGCTATTCCCGCAAAAATTAAGTTAAAATTATACAATCTAAAACTTAATTTTAAATAAAACACTCATAAACTAAAACAACTAACAATTTAGTATAAATTTAATATTTTTCTTAAGTATTAAAGAGTAAAATGCCATCTTAATTTTCATTTAATTTAGGAGCTTTCATGTTTAATTTCAAAAGCCTATCTGGCAAACTCACAATTATAGCATGTTTTTTAATTGCTATTATACTAATAGTTGTAAACGCAATCAGCTATTATGAATCTAAAAAATCAACAAGCTATTATCTTGAAGAAATTCAAAAAAAGACTATGTTTGATGTTAATGAAGCATATCAAATTTATTCTGGCAGCAAAAGATCTGTTATCAATTCTGTCGCGTTATTTTTAGCAAAAAATCCTAATCCAAACGAGCATGAATTATTTTCTGTTTTAGAAACCATTCAAGTTGCAGGTGGATTTGATGTAACTTATGTTGGTTTTGAAAAAGATGGAAGTTTATATCAATCTAATAAAATCATTAGAAGCCCTGAAAAAACTGGTTTTGATGCTAGAAGTAGAAGTTGGTATCAAGAATCAAAAGCAACAGGAAAACTTTCTGTTTCAGAACCTTATAAGAGTATAGAAGATGGTTCTATTACTATTTCTTATACCGCACCAGTTTTTGTTAATGGTAAACTTCTAGCTGTTGTTGGTGGAGATTACAATCTTCATACTTTCTCCAAAGATGTATTAGTTCTTGGTAAATCAGCTGATTCTTATGCAGCAGTGTATGATAAAGAAGGATTGATTATTTTTCATGAAAACAAAGATCGTATGCTAACCAAAAATGATTTAAGTATCAACATAGCAAATGCCGTAAAATCAAACCCTGATTTAATCAACCCAAATAAACAAGATACTTTATTTTATGCTAAAGATGAAAACGGAAAAACACAAGTTGCAACTTGTGTGCAAAGTTTAAATCCTAAATATATGGTATGTTCTATTACAGATAATGCTGTATATACAGATGCTATAAATAAAGTTTTATTCCAACAAATCATCATTGCTATTATAGCTATTGTTATAGCTTTAATTTTAATTAGATTTGCTATTATTAAAAATCTAAGACCAATTGCCATTATCCAATCAGGCCTAAATTCTTTCTTTGATTTCATCAATCATAAAACAAAAGATTCTGCTTTAATCAATGTAAAAACTAATGATGAATTTGGAGCTATGGCTAAAGCCATTAATGAAAACATCACTAAAACTAAAAATGCATTAGAACAAGATACTAAAGCAGTAGAACAATCAGTAGAAACTGCTAAAGAAATAGAAAGTGGTAATCTAACAGCAAGAATTACAGCAATTCCTGCTAATCCTCAATTAATAGAATTAAAGAATGTATTAAATGAAATGCTTAATGTATTAGAAGCAAAAGTTGGTTCTAATATGAATGAAATTAATAGAGTATTTGATAGCTATAAAGCATTAGACTTTACTACAGAAGTTAAAAATGCTAAAGGTGGAGTAGAAGTTACTACTAATGTCTTAGGTCAAGAAATAGTAGGTATGTTAAGACAATCTTCTGAATTTGCTAATCTTTTAGCTACAGAAAGTGCTAAATTACAAAGTGCTGTTAAAAACCTAACAGATTCTTCAGCTTCTCAAGCTTCTTCTTTAGAAGAAACAGCAGCTGCATTAGAAGAGATTACTTCTTCTATGCAAAATGTTTCTCATAAAACTAGTGAAGTAATAGCTCAAAGTGAAGAGATTAAAAATGTTACTTCTATTATTGGAGATATTGCTGATCAAATTAATTTACTTGCATTAAATGCTGCTATTGAAGCTGCACGTGCTGGTGAGCATGGTAGAGGCTTTGCTGTTGTTGCAGATGAAGTTAGAAACTTAGCAGAAAGAACTCAAAAATCATTAGGTGAGATTGAAGCTAATACTAATATCTTAGTACAATCTATTAATGAAATGGGTGAGAGTATAAAAGAACAAACTACAGGTATTACTCAAATAAATGATTCAGTAGCACAAATTGATCATGTAACTCAAGAGAATTTAAAAATAGCTAATGATAGTGCAGTAATATCTGATAATGTTAATAAAATTGCTAATGATATCTTAGAGGATGCTAAGAAGAAGAAATTTTAGATAAAGTTAAACCCTAACGGGTTTAACTTATTAATCATCAAATTTTTGTCCTAAAATATTACCTTTAAAATCAGTATATATTTCCATCATATTATTTGTTCTAAATTTATATCCATTGATTTTTTTATCAACCTCTACAATAGCTGCATTTGGTTGGGCTGCTTGAACCTTAGATATAATTTCTTTTGGAATAAATCCAGTTGGAATACCTTTATATTTACCATCAACTTCTTTCCAATCCCCATTGATAATAAAATCAATCTCAGTTCCATCAACTAAATTTACTTCATAAGAATCCACATCTTGCTTTACATAGCCTACATTTACACCTTTAAAATAAGTGTTTAAAAACTCTTGAGCTTTTTGAGGTAAAGCAGCTGGACTTACAATCATATCTGCAAACAAAGAACTTGCACAAACTAAACTTGCTAACATTAATTTCATTTTCATTTTTTCTCCTTTAAATAAAAGTTGAAAGAATAATATTATTTACTTGTGAAATTTATGTGAATTTAATTTTTAAAACCGACTATTTTATTTTTATCAAAAGAAGATGTTATTTCTTTTTCTATAGTTTCTAAAAAATCATTGATTTTAAAAATACCTTCTTTGGAAATAGCAACTTTTAAGGCGGTATTTTTTACCACCATCACAATTTGAGCACCACTTAATTCATAATGAGCTAAAATATTAAGATCAAATTCTTTATCAAATTGGGCATTTTTAGGTAAAGACTTTTCCCAAATAAGCACTCTTTCTTTAAAATCTGGCTTTTTAAATTCTATTTTATAATCAAATCTTCTTGAAAATGCCACATCTAAACTTTCTAAAAAATTGGTAGTAGCTATAATCACTCCGTTAAAGCGTTCAATTTGCTCTAGAAAAATATTTTGCATTTGATTATGCATTTTATCTGCACCACCACTGCTTTCTATCCTAGTGCTTAAAAACTGATCAGCTTCATTTAAAAGTAAAATTGGACTTTGTTTGCTACTTTGACAAAGTTCTTTATAAGTGTCAAAAATTTTTCTAACATTTTGCTCACTCTCGCCTACATATTTACTTAAAATTTTTGAGCAATCAAAGCTTAAAATGGATTTTTTCATCGCCTTTGCCATGCTTAAAGCACTCATTGTTTTTCCTGTTCCAGCAGGTCCATAAAAAATAATTTTTGCTTCTATGTTTTTATTGGTTTTTATGCCCCATTTGTTTAATCTTTCTAAAACTTTTTTATCTTGTTGTTTTAAAATACTTTCTAATAAATCTTTAGTGCTTTGAGGCATGATAACATCATCTATATTGATATTTGGTTCTATGAGTTCAAAAATATCTTGATTTTTTACCAAATTTTGCAATTTAATTTTTTTATTTTTCTTTGGTTCTTTAAAGTTGATAATTCTTTGTAAGATATCATCACTTAAATAAAAGGTCCTAGAAATATCCCCTAAAGAATTAACAAATTCATCAAATTCTAAAAGATTGGTGCTTAAAAGCTTAGAGTCTTCTTCTAATAAAGCTTTATTTTGTTGTTTTTGCTCTTCATTGTCACTGATTAAATGCAATAAAAAATTAAAATCTCTACTATAGGAATTTTCTGTATTCAATAAATATTCTTCTTTTAGTAAACTAATAAAAATCAAACATTCTTTGTCGTTTAAGGCATACTCTTTAAAAATATCTGCCAAGACATTAGCTATTTTGCTTTTTTTCAATCTAGCTTTTATATATGATTGAAATTCAATTATATCTTCTTTTAATTTTTTATTTTTAGAATTTTGCGTAAAAAATCGCAACCTTTGGTAAAGCTCTATTTTAAAAAATTCATCTTTTAAATAATCCATATGATCTTCATAAGGTTCTTCTTTCATTACATCTTTTATATTTTTATTTTCTAAAATTTGTAAAAATACTTCACTTAAGCTTAAATCACTCTGCAATAAATTCAAAAGCAAGGTGGAATTTTTTCCTATTTTAAAATCAGAATAAATTTGGACAATAAAACCTCGTTCTATAAGATTTTTTAAATCTTTTAAATGATCTAAAAATCGATATTCATCATTACCAAAAACCTCATTTAGTAAATTATATGCATTCACACTTGCATTTGCTTGCAAATAACTCTTGCACAAATGCTTTAAAATTAAAAGCTCATTTTTATTGCATTGTAGGTTTTTATATATATTGCTTTTTTGCGTATTGCTTAAAAAAAGTTTTAAATCTTTCATATTTTCCTTTAATTATCAACTAATTTTATACTAAATTTAATTTTTGACTTTTTATCATTAAAATTTATATTATTACCACAAACCTCATAATAAATATCATAGTTTTTAGTTTTTAATTTTTGGCTAAACCCACATGAATTTTGAATTTCATTTTTTCCTTGATATATAGGTTTTTTACTAATAACATCTTGCAAAAAATCATCATAATGCTCATAATTAAAGAATTTTTGGTTAAACAATGTTTTAGCATAACATATCCCATTTATGCAAATTTTATCTGTAATTTGCAGTTTAAACAATACTCTTGAAGCATTATATAGCTCAAGCTGTGTTATATTTTTACCTTGATATAAAAACCCATAATCACTGAATTTAAATTGTGGGGTTTTTAAAACAACAAAAGCACTTTGTGATTGCATTTTATTTTTCAATGCACATGAGCTTAAAAATAAACACAAAAAACACAAAAATGCTAGCTTATATAATTTTCTCATTTGAGATTTTTAAAACTGATATTAAGCTCTAAATTCAAGTCCTTAACCAGTTTCATCACACTTTGTAAGTCATCTATTTGCTTGCTAGTTACGCGGATTTCATTGCCTCTTATACTTGAAGTTACTTTTAATTTGCTATCTTTTATAGCCTTGTTGATTTTTTTAGCACTATCTGCATCAATAGCATCATTTACCTTTAAATTCAGTTTAAAATTTGCTCCACTTTCTTTGCTTAATTCTTTAATGCCATTAGGGTTTATCCCTCTTTTAATTAATTTTGAAATAATAATATCTTTTAAAACTTCAAGTTTTGCCTCACTAGAGCAAATAAGCTTATAAACACTTTCTTTTTCATTTAACTCTATCTCGCTTTTAATGCCTTTTAAATCATATCTGCTATCAAGCTCTTTTTTTGCTTGCTCTAAAGCATTTTTCAACTCTTGTTTGTCGATTTCCCCACTTATATCAAAACTATGCTCACTTGCCATTTTCCACAAACTCCTTAAGATTATTAAATACGATTTGAACTAAATTTTGTATAGATTCAGCACTTGCCCATGCAACATGCGGAGTGATGATTAAATTTTCTTTATTTTTTATGCTAAGCAAAGGGTGATTTTTAACCATAGGTTCTATTTCAAGCACATCAAGTCCAACTTTGATATTTTTTTCATCCATAATCAAAGCTAAATCTGTTTCATTGATGATACCACCACGCCCAACATTAATCAAAATAGCACCCTCTTTTAAAAGCATTAATTCTTTTTTAGTAAGTAAATTTTTAGTTTTTTCATTTAAAGGTGCATGTATGCTAATAACATCACAAGTTTTTAAAAGCTCTTCAAGGCTTACTTGCGTGTATTCATCGTTAAAATTAGCTCCTGAAGTAGAATAATAACAAACACTAGCTCCAAACAAACTTGAAGCTTTAGCTACTTCCTTTCCTATAGCACCAAGTCCTATAATGCCATGTCTTTTTCCTGTTAAAGTGTGTAAAATTCTACTAAAATCAGTAAACATCGCACACTCACACCATTTGCCCTCTTTGCTCCATTTATCATAATAAGGAATTTGATTTAAAAAAGCAAAAAGTAAAGCAAAAGTATGGCTTAAAACACTTTTTGTAGAATAAGCCGCTGCATTTTTAACAACTATACCTTTAGAATTTGCATAAGCTACATCTATATTATTTACTCCCGTGCCAAGTTGCAAAATAAGCTTTAGATTGGTTTTATCTATCACTTCTTTATCAATGATAACTTTATTTATCATTACAACTTGTGCATTAGCTATCCTTGAAACAACCTCATCTTTAGGTGTTAAATCATAGCTTACAAACTCACCAAAACTTTTAAAAGCTGATAAATCTGCTCCGCCTAAAGTTGCTGCATCTAAACATACTATTTTCATCAATCTCTTACCAAATGCCCTACAAATTTAGAGTAATTATCAAGCACCAATCCACCTTTTCTAAAACCTAATCCACAACCCTCATAAGCAAAGAAAACTCCAGCTTGATAATAATCATTTTCATTTTGATTAAACTCAGCAAATTCTTGATATACAAAACGATTGTTTTGATAATCTCCATCTGTTTTAAAACTTATATCTCCATTAGCTTCTATAATAGAAACATTAGCCCCTTCTCTACCAAAAACAGGCTTTTTAACACATTTTTTACCCACCAAAGGCTCATCGCTAGTTTCAAGCAATAAAGGATGATTTGGATAAAGCTCCCATAAAATTTTCATTATACCCTTGCTTTGAAAAAGCAAAGTATAAGCAGGATTTAAAATAATAGCTTTTTGATTTTGCATGATTTGAGTTAAAAGCATAGCAAGTTCGCCCTCTTCTATGGCTATACTTTCCCAAGGAATAAGTTTAAAAAAATACTCATAATTTACATCATTTTTAAAAATTCCCTCAGGTGAAAATTCCACTTCATCAACAAAAGAAAATTCACTCTCAAAGCCTGCTTCTTTAGCTATATGCGCTAAAAGCTTTGTAGTGATAGTATCTTCATTGCTCCCTGCAATAGAAGAAAATAAAATCTTCCAGCCTTGGTAATATTTTTCAAACCCGCTCACATCTTCTTCTAAAGTGATAAGTCTTTTAAAATTATCCGCTAAGGCTTCATAGATATTATTAAATTGCGCACTTTCATCTAGCTTATTTTGCTTTAAAATAGCCCATTGTAAAATTGCACTTTCAAACAAAGAAGTTGGAGTATCAGCGTTAAATTCTATCAATTTTATAGGCTTGCCATCAAGCCCACCTGCTAAATCAAATCTTCCATATAAATGCCAATGCACATCATTTTCCCAGCTCATCTTAATAGCTTCAACTAAATTAAAAGGAATGCCAAGCTCATCAAAGCGATCATTATCAATCACCTCTTGTGCAGCAGCTACATACATATCATAAAGCTCATTTACTGCTTCATAATATGCATTTGCTTCACTTTCTTTAACACAAACTAAATTAGAATCTAAATAATCACTTCCATCATTATCTGTATGCCATGAAAAACCTATTTGCTCTAAATATGATTTTTCTAAAGGATTTACTTTTAAAAATTGCATTTTTCACCTTTTTTAAGAACCAAAAGAATTTTGATTTGAACTTGCAGCTTTTGAACCACCACCAAAAAATCCTGATTTTTTAGCATTTGATCCAGAACTTGCACTTGTGCCTGCTTTATTAAAACTATTTACGCTTCTTTGGTAAGCACTTTGATTTGAAAAAGCTCCGCGTTGTTGATTTGCAAAATTTTGATTATTAAAAAGCTTAGAACCTATCCAGCTACCAAGTATAGCTCCAGCTGCACTAGCAAGCAAAGTCTCGCCCAAAGAAAGCCCTCCACTACTCATAGAAGCATTATTAGCATTGGTTAAATTTGAAGTTCCATTGTCAATTTTTGCTGCTTCTTCTTGGATTAATTTATCCATTTCTTCTTTACTTAAAACTCTTTCAGTTCCATCAAGTTGTTTTAAAACTACCCTAGTTTCATCACTTGGAAATTGATCTTTGATTTTATATTGATTTGGTGCAGTCTCTTCGATAATAACAAAAGCACCTTGAGTGTTAGCAGCTTGAGTTAATGCATTATTGTTTGTATCATTTGAATTGTTACTACACGCACTCAAAGCACCACCGCTTATTGCAGCAATTCCGCTTATCATACTAAGTTTAAGTATAGTCTTTATATGTTTCATCATCATTCCTATGGCTAAATTTATGAAAATTTTAACAAAAAAAGTATTAATAAAAATTAATTACTAATAATCATAGCCAATAAATTCTTAGCTAAAATAAAAACACCAAAACTAAAAAATATAAAAGCACTTAAATAATCAATCTTTTTTAAATTTTTTTCATAAATTTTTAACATAAACTGCTTAGAAAAAAGTAAAGCAACCAAGGAAAAATAAACAATAGTTTCTAATATAAGCACTAAAATTAAAACCACTAACATCCATTGCATTTGCGAAAAATCAAAATTAGCAAAAACACTAGCAAAATAAAAAATCACTTTTGGATTAGACAAATTAGTAATTACCCCGCTAAAAAAAGGTGAAATAGGCGGTTTTTGTGTTTTTAACTTGGTATTTTTTGTATTTTTATAAATCAAATATGCTAAATACAAAAGATATAAAGCCCCAATGCTTGATAAAATCACTTGCAAAAAAGGAAATTGATGAAAAATTACACTCAAACCAAGTATAGAAAGTATTATCCAAACACTCATTGCAAAACTTACACCCAAGCTTGCTTTTAAAGCATTTTTAAAACCTTCTCTTAGAGCATAAGAACTTATTAAGAAAAAATCAGGCCCTGGTAAAATAAGTCCAAAAAAATGTATAATTAAAGTCCATAAAAACATAGATTAAAGAAGAAAAGCCGATTGCTCGGCTTTTTTGGTATTAGAGTCTTGACTCATAGCGTCTAAGCATATAAAGCCTTTTAAGCATTTTTTTACGCGCTGAAATTTTTTGTTTTTTGCGAATTTCAGTCATAGGCTCAAAAAATCTTCTTGCACGCACTTCAGTAACAACTAGATTTCTATCTACTTGTTTTTTGAATTTTCTATACGCTTCATCAAAAGACTCATTAGGATGTACCTTAATTCCTGGCACGACCCTCACCACCTTTCATTAAAAATTTGAAAGTTTTGATTATATCATAATTTTACTTGAAAATAAAATTTATTTTTGTAATAATTATATAAATAAAAATTAAATAAAAATTTTAATAAGACAAAGTTTGGTTTAATTTTTAAAGACTACAATTATAAAAATATTTTTACAAGGAAATAAAATGAGTGCTTGTATAACAAACTATACCAAAAAAAGGTATATAGCATATATCATTTCTATGATTGTATTTATTGCTTTACCTTTTATAAAAATCAACGGGAATCATTTCTTTTTATTAAGTTTTGATCACAAAAAGCTAAATTTATTTTTTATTGCTTTTGATACTCAAGAACTTTATTTAATGCCTTTTGTTATTATGGGTATGTTTTTAACTATACTTTTTGTTACTACCTTAGCAGGAAGAATTTGGTGTGCTTGGAGCTGTCCTCAGACTATTGCTAGAGTTATTTATAGAGATCTTTTACAAACAAAAATTTTTAAAATTCACAAAAGCACAGCCAATAAACAAAAACAAATAGATGGATTTTTTATCAAAAAAGCTTTAAGTATTGTGATTTTTTATCTTTTTTCATTGTTAATGATGAGTGCTTTTTTATGGTATTTTGTTCCACCCGAAGATTTTTTTGTATATATTCAAAATCCTGCTGAACATTTATTGCTTTTAGGAATTTTATTTTGTGCTTCTTTGGCATTTACCTTTGATATAGTGTATTTGGGTGAAAAATTTTGTGTTTATGTTTGTCCTTATGCAAGAATACAATCTGTAATGTTTGATAACAATACTATCCAAGTTATTTATGATGATAAAAGAGGCGGTGTAATCTATGATGGCCATACCAAACTTTATCAAAAACCTCCACAAGGAGAATGTATAGGGTGTGAAGCCTGTGTAAAAATTTGTCCTACTCATATAGATATACGCCAAGGAATGCAACTTGAATGTATAAATTGTCTTGAATGTGCTGATGCTTGTTCAAAAGTTCAAGCTAAATTTAATCGTCCTAGTTTGATCAACTGGACTAGTGCAAAAGCAATAGAAACTAGAGAAAAGGTAAAATATTTTAGATTTAGAACCATTGGTTATTTAGTTGTTTTATGTGGTGTTTTTGTAGCTTTGGTTTTGATGGGAAGTAAAAAAGAAAATATGCTTTTAAATATCAATCGCTCAAGCGAACTTTATCAAGTTAGAAAAACACATGATAAACAATTGCAAATTACTAACGCTTATGTATTTTTATTTCAAAACACTGACAATAAAACTCATGAGTATTATTTTGATGTAAAATTACAAGGCATCGAAGATGGTTTAGAAATCATTAGACCTAAAAAGTCTTTTAAACTAAAAGCAGGTGAGAAAGATAAATATATTGTAGTTTTAAAAGCTACAAAAAAATTAGCAGATAATGATAGAAAAGATACGGTAATACCTTTAACCATCAAAGCTTATGCAATTGATGATAAAAATATAGCCGTAACAAGAAGTAGTAATTTTGTATATCCTAAAAATTCTATTTTAGAAGAAAAATAATGAATAAAAATACAGAAAAACTGCTTTCAAAATCACAACTTAGATTAGAAAAGATTAAACAAATTGCTTTAGAGTCATTTTTAAAAAATGGCTATGAAGCAACCAATCTTAAAGATATTATTAAACAAACTGGCGGTTCTTTTTCTTCTGTGTATGAACATTATAAAAATAAAGAAGGTTTATTTAGAGCTGTATTAGATGATTTTACTGAAAAACATTTTTTGCGGGCTTTAAAACATATGGAAAATGTTGAAAATCAAAAACTAGAAGACTTTCTTTATGAATTTTGTTTAGCTTATTTAGAAATTTTTAACGATGAAAAAACAATTGCTATTGCAAGAATAATTTTTTCACAAGTGTATAATGAAAAAACAAACCTAAGCGAATGGTTTGAAGAAGAAAGTGAAAGAGCAGTTGAGTTTATTTTGCAAAAAAGATTCTATCAAGAAAAAAATAGCAATATTTCTTCTAATTCCAAATTCTTAAGTAGCACATTTTGTGCTATGCTTAGAGGAGATTTTTTTATGCAAAGTGTTTTTAAAAATAAAATTTCAATGAGTAAAGATGAGCAAATTAAACATGCAGAAAAAATTGTAAAATTATTTACTCAAGGGATTATTAACTTTTATTAATTAAAGCATAATATAATTTGTATTATAATTTTGTAATATTAATTACTTTTTAAATATTGATTTTTTAAGGAATGAAATGAAAACAAAAATTTTAGCTTTAACTTGCGTCTCTTTGATACTCGCAGCCTGCACAGATGACAAACAAGCTCAAGTTAAACAACTTCCTCCTCAGCCTGTTAGTGTTATGACTATGCAAAGTGCTAACTTGCCTTTAGAATTTACTTATCCTGCAAGATTAAGCACTGAACTTGATGTATTGATTAAACCTAAGGTAAGCGGTGAAATCAAAGCCAAATACTTCAAAAGTGGCCAAGCTGTTAAAAAAGGCGATAAACTTTTTCTTATAGAACCTGATAAATACCAAGCAAGCGTAAATATGGCTTATGGAGAAGCTTTAGTAGCAAGAGCAAATTTTGATGATGCGGAAAAAAATTTTAAAAGAGATAGTATTTTAATAGAAAAAAATGCTATTTCACAAAAAGAATTTGATGCAAGCTTGGCTAAATTTAATTCTACAAAAGCTACTTTAGAAAGTGCTAGAGCAAAACTTGCTAATGCAAGATTGGATTTAAAATATACCTTAGTAAGCGCTCCATTTGATGGAATTTTGGGTGATTCTTTGGTGGATATTGGTGATTATGTTAATGCTTCATCAACTGAGCTTGTTCGCATTAGTAATATAAATCCTATTTTTGCAGATTTTTACATATCAGATGTTGATAAGATTAGCATGAATAAAAATATCAAAGATGGTAATTGGCAATTAGAAAATGTTCAAGTTCAAGCTAATGTCGGCGGCGAACTTTTTAATGGAAAATTATACTTTATAGATAGTGTGATTGATACTCATAGTGGCGGGGTAAAAGCAAAAGCAATTTTTGATAATAACACTTCTTATTTAATGCCTGGATCATTTGCTAATGTTTATGTAAGTGGTTTTGTCCAAAAAGATGGTTTTGAAATTCCTCAAGTTGCACTTTTACAAGATGATAGCGCTACTTATGTTTATACTTTAGTAGATGGGAAAGTGGTTAAAACTATTGTAAATGTGATTTATCAAACTGCTGATAAAGCCATTATCAACCAAGGTTTAAAAAACGGAGATAAAGTAATTTTAAATAATTTCAAAAAAATCCGTCCTGGTGCAAGTGTAAGCGTAATGGAGAATAAATAATGTTTTCTAAATTCTTTATAGAAAGACCTGTATTTGCTGCAGTTACTGCTATTATCATTTCTTTAGCAGGGATTATAGGGCTTTATTCTTTACCTGTGGAACAATACCCTTCTTTAACACCTCCTGTAGTTAAAGTAAATGCAAATTATTCAGGAGCTGATGCTCAAACGGTGGCTCAAACGGTGGCTATCCCTCTTGAAGATGCGATTAATGGAGTTGAAAATATGATTTATATGGATTCAACTTCAAGCTCTTCAGGTGATATGAGTTTAAGTGTTTATTTTAACATAGGCACAGATCCTGATCAAGCAACAGTCGATGTTAACAATAGAATTTCAGCAGCTATGGCAAAATTGCCTGAAGATGTTAAAAAAACCGGTGTTAGTGTTAGAAAAACGGGCTCAAGTATTTTAGAAGTTGCTACTTTATACTCACCTGATGGTTCTATGGATGCACTAGAAGTATATAATTATGCTGCATTAAATATCTTAGATGATCTTGCTAGGGTTCCTGGAGTAGGAAATGCTGTAGCTATTGGCTCAAGAAATTATTCTATGAGAATTTGGCTAAATCCTGATTTGTTAAATAAATACAAAGTTACAGCTACAGATGTTATTGCTGCAGTTAGAGAGCAAAATGCCCAATACGCCACAGGTAAAATAGGGCAAGAGCCGGTTATGGAGCATTCTCCTTATGTATATTCAGTGACTATGCAAGGAAGATTAAAAAACACAAAAGAATTTGAAAATATCATCTTAAGAACTAATAGCGATGGTTCTTTTTTAAGATTAAAAGATGTAGCTGAAGTTGCTTTAGGTGCTAGAGAATACACTTTTAATGGTAGATTAAATGGAAATAGTGCTACTCCGATTTTGATTTTTTTACAAACTGGAGCAAACGCAGTTAGCACAGCAGAACTAGTGCAAAAAAAATTCGAAGAGCTTTCTAAAAACTTTCCTGAAGGTTTAACTTATAAAGTGCCTTATGATACAACTTTATTTATAAAAGCCTCCATTAAAGAAGTGGTTAAAACTTTTTTTGAAGCTTTGATTTTAGTTGTAATTGTAATGTATTTGTTCTTAAAAAATTTCCGCTCAACCATCATACCTATGATTGCTGTGCCTGTTTCTATTTTGGGAACTTTTGCAGGATTATATGTTTTAGGTTTTAGTATAAATTTACTTACGCTTTTTGCCTTGGTATTGGCTATTGGTATTGTTGTTGATGATGCTATTATTGTGGTAGAAAATATAGACAGAATCATGCATGAAGATCCTAATATAAGCATAAAAGATGCTGCTATTAAAGCTATGGATGAAGTTGCTGCTCCTGTTGTTTCTATAGTGCTTGTGCTTTGTGCTGTGTTTATACCTGTTTCGTTTATATCTGGCTTTGTAGGCGAAATTCAAAGACAATTTGCTATAACTTTAGCAATTTCAGTTACAATCTCAGGCTTTGTAGCTTTAACACTAACCCCTTCTTTATGTGCGATTTTTTTAAGACGCAATGAAGGTGAGCCATTTTATTTGGTAAAAAAATTCAATCATATTTTTGATTGGTCTACTGAAGTTTTTGGTGCAGGGGTTGCATATATTTTAAAAAGATCTGTGCGTTTTATATTGATTTTCGTGATCTTTTTAGGAGGTTTATATGGACTTTTTAAACTTGTTCCGCATTCTTTAGTTCCAAATGAAGATCAAGGGAGTTTTTTATCAGTTGTTAATTTACCTGCGGCTTCTTCTTTGCATAGAACCACTCAAGCAATGGATGCTATGGCCGAAGAAGTGCGTAAAAATGAAAATATTACTAATATAGTAGGACTTATAGGATATGATCTTTTCACAGGCTCTTTAAAAGAAAATGCTGGAGCAATGTTTGTGAATTTAAAAGATTGGAATAATAGAGACACTAGTAGTTTTGATTTAACTAGCATGTATAATAAACAATACTTCTTAAATCCGAATTTCCAAACTTTTTTTGTTAATCCACCTCCAATTCAAGGTTTAAGCTTAACTGGTGGTTTTGAAATGTATGCTCAAAATCGTAGTGGTAAAAATTATGATGAAATACAAATTGATGTTAATAAATTAGTAGAAGCGGCTAATAAACGCCCTGAACTTGCTAATGTAAGAACTACACTTGATACAAATTTTCCTCAACTTAAGCTAGAAGTTGATCGTGACAAAGTAAAACTTTATGGTTTAAATTTAGCAGATGTATTTAGCACACTTAATGCTACTATAGGAACTTATTATGTAAATGATTTTTCTATGCTTGGAAAAAATTATCGTGTAAATATTAGTGCAATAGGGGATTTTAGAAATACTCAAAATGCTTTAAAAAATATTTTTGTTAGAGCAAATGATGGTTCTATGATAGCATTAGATAGCGTTTTAACACTACAAAGAAGTGTTGGTCCTGATGATGTAAAACGCTTTAATATGTTCCCATCGGCTTTAGTTCAAGGCGATCCTGCTCCAGGCTATACCTCAGGACAGGCTATTGATGCGATTGCACAAGTTGCAAAAGAAACTTTAGGAGAGGATTATTCTATAGCTTGGTCAGGTTCAGCTTATCAAGAAGTTACAAGTAGTGGAGCTGGACAAGTTGCTTTTATGCTAGGACTTTTATTTGTATTTTTAATCCTAGCAGCCCAATATGAAAGATGGCTTATGCCTTTAGCAGTAATTACAGCTGTGCCTTTTGCTGTTTTTGGTTCATTGCTTTTTGTATGGCTTAGAGGCTTAGAAAATGATATATATTTTCAAACAGGACTTTTACTTTTAATAGGACTTTCTGCTAAAAATGCAATTTTAATTGTTGAATTTGCTATGGAAGAACATCTTAAAAAAGGAAAAAGTATTTTTGATGCTGCTATTAGTGCAGCAAAATTAAGATTTAGGCCTATTGTTATGACTTCTTTGGCATTTATTTGTGGAATTTTACCTTTAGTATTTGCTTATGGTGCTGGAAGTGCAAGTCGCCATGCTATAGGAACTGGAGTTGTAGGAGGAATGATAGCAGCCTCAACCATAGCAATATTTTTTGTGCCTTTGTTCTTTTATTTACTAGAGAGTTTTAATAGATGGCTTGATATAAAAAGAGGTAAAATCCATGCATAAATTAATCATATTTATAAGCTGCTTTTTTATAGCAGCTTGTAGTTTAAAACCAAAACTAGAAATCGCTGATATAAACTACACTAAAAGTTTGGATCAAAACATCAGCATTGATAAACAATGGTGGAAAGCTTTTAATGATGAGAACTTAAATGTTTTGATTGAACAAGCTTTAAAAAATAACAACGATTTGCAAATTGCATATATTAATCTACAAAAAGCTTATGAAACTTTAGGTATAGCAAGAAGCAATTTACTCCCAAAGCTTGATGGAAGTGCTAGTGGAGCAAGAGCAAAAACTAGCATTAATGCACCAAGCAATAAAAGTAATGATTTTTTCTATGGTAATGATTTTAAAATGGGTTTAAATTTAAGCTATGAAATTGATTTATGGGGAAAATATAGAGATAATTATGGTGCTTCAAAATCAAAACTTCAAGCAAGTGAATTTGACTATGAAAGTGCAAGATTAAGTTTAATTTCTAATGTAATAAAAACTTATTTTAACTTAGCCAGCTTAAGTGAACAAGTAAAAATTTTAGAAGAAACAACTCAAAGCTATCAAAAAACTTATAATTTAAAATTAGAACATTTTAAACTTGGGGTGATTAGCGAGTATGAGTTAAATAAATTTAAAGCCGAGCTTGAAAATTCAAAGGTTTTACTAACTAATGCTAAAATTCAAAAAGAAGCTAATACCAAAGCTTTGAAAATCTTAACTTCAAACAATATAGATGATATATTTTATAATAATATAGAATATCAAAAGCTAGAAAAATATGAACTTAATATACCTGAGGGTATAGGAAGTGAAATTTTACTCCAAAGACCTGATATACAAGCTAGTTTAAAAATTTTAGAAGAAAAAAACTATCTTGTGGGAGTTGCTAGAAGTGCATTTTTACCAAGCCTTTCTTTAACAGGACTTTTAGGTTTTCAAAGTAGTGATTTAGATCTTTTGGTTAAACACGGAAGCAATACTTGGAATGTAGCTGGAAATTTTGCAATGCCTATTTTTTATTGGGGTGAGATTATGAATAATGTTAATATTGCAAAACTTACCAAAGATGAAGCATTTTTACAATATGAAAACACTTTAAAGACAGCTTTTGCAGAGATAAGACTTGCTCTATTTAATCGCCAAAATTATTATGAAAATGAGCAAAATTATAAAAATTTATTTCTAGCTCAAAGTAAAATTTATGAAATTTCTACTTTAAGATATGAAAATGGTGTGATCAATTTAGCTGATTTTTTACAAGATCAAAGAAATTATTTAAACGCTAAACTTTCTTATACTAACTCATCTTATGAGCTTGCAAATTCTATCGTGGATGTAATGAAAGCTTTTGGCGGTGGGTTTAACGCCAAAGAAGATTCTAAAGAAAATATCAAAGCTATGGAAGAAAATTTAAAAGAAAACTTTTACAACAACTAAGCCTTAAAGGCTTAGTTGTTAATGCATTTGAATTTTAACTCTTTGATGAGATTTATCATTTCTATCTTTAGGGCTATTATGCTCAAAACGATAACGCATACTACCTGAAACATTAACATCTTGAAAAATTTCATCTAAAGGAGCAGAATTTACAATACTAAATGAACCCAATAAAAACACAAAACATACTATAAATATTTTTTTCATTGCAAAGCCTTTATAAAAATATGCTACAATTATAGTCTTTTTAAATAACTACAAAACAAAAATTTAGGAAAAATATGAATTTTTTACAAAATTTAGCACTTTCTTACTCTCACAAGGCTATGCAAAAGTCTTTAGAAAATGGTTTTGATGTCAAACTTTTAAAGCAAGGACAAGATAAAAAAGTAAATGAAAAAAAATCTTATATGCTTTATGCTCATATACCATTTTGCCATACTTTTTGTCCATATTGTAGTTTTCATAAATACTACTATGATGAAAATTTGGCAAAAAAATATTTTGAAAGTTTAAGAGAAGAAATTAAGCAAATTAAAGATAAAGGATTTGATTTTACTTCTATGTATGTGGGTGGTGGCACTACTTTAATCAATGAAGAAGAGCTTGCTAAAACCTTAGAACTTTGCAAAAAATTATTTAATATCAAAGAAATTTCTTGCGAGAGCGATCCAAACCATATTGACCCAAAAAAATTAGAAATGTTTAAAGGACTTATAGATCGCTTAAGCTGTGGCATACAAAGCTTTGATGATGATACCTTAAAAAAAGTAGCAAGATATCATAAATTTGGTTCAAGCAAGGAGCTTCAAGAAAAGCTTTCTAAAGCCATAGGTGTGCTTCCTATCATGAGTATTGATTTGATTTTTAATTTTCCTTCTCAAACTAAAGAGCAATTACTCAATGATTTAGAGATAGCTAAAAGTTTAAAACCTCAGCAAATTACAACTTATCCTTTAATGAAATCCAATTTGACTAAAGATAATATTGCAAAAACTTTAGGAGTAAGCTTTAAGGATAATGAATTTGAATTTTATAAAATCATTGTAGACTTTTTTAAAGATTATGAAAGAAACAATGCATGGTCGTTTTCTTTAGAAAAAAGCCATTTTAATGATGAGTATGTAAGTAGCCATCATGAGTATTTGGGTGTAGGAAGTGGAGCTTTTAGCTTTTTAGATGGAGAGCTTTTAATCAATGCTTTTAATTTGAATGAGTATTCTAAACTCATCAAAGAAAAACAAAATGCAAATATTGCTAAGGCAAATTTTGGCAAGAAAGAAATCATAAAATATGTCTTTTTAACTGAAATGTTTGCAGGTAAAATCAAGATTGATAAATTTAATAAAACCCTAGAATGCGACTTAGAAAAAGATCTTTTCATCGAGCTTTTAGGGCTTAAATTAAGCAAAGCTATAAAAAAAGAAAATAATACTTTATATACTAGTGAATTTGGGCGTTATTTGTTTATGGTTTTAATGAAGGATTTTTATACGGGTATGGATTTAGTGCGTGCGGTATTTAGAGATGATAAGCGTTTGCAAAATAAAGAACACATTAACATCATGCACGAAAATGTTGATCCGCTTGATTTTAAAAGTATGGAATTTAAAGGGTAAAAGCCTTTAAAGGCTTTTACTAAAATGGTCTTACTACCATCATTATAGCAATAACTATAAATAATATAGTTGGAATTTCATTATAAGCTCTAAAGAATTTTCCACTTTTTTTACAAGTATCATTTTGAAGTTGTCTATAATAGTAATAATTTTGAAAATGATAAATAATCAAAAGCAAAGCACAAGTTAATTTAGCATGCATATAACCACCCACCATTAAAACATCTTTATTGGCTATCATCATCAAACTACCTGTAATTGCAGTAGCTATCATCGCTGGAGTTTGTATGTAAAAATATAATTTTTTCTCTTGAATTTTTACTACTTCAACAAAGCCTTTATTATCTTTATGTTCTGTATGATAGACAAAAAGCCTTGGCAAATAAAACATACCAGCCATCCACGAAACAAAAGCCAAATAATGCACCATTTTAATCCATAAATACCACTCATTTAAAAAATCTAACATTTTTTTCCTTTATTAAAAATTTCTTTTATTAAAATCAAAGCAACGCTAATGTTTATCATAACATCTGCTAAATTAAACACAGCAAATTCAAACCATTTATGCCAAAACACAAAATCCACTACACCTATATGCACAAAACGATCAAGTAAATTTGAACACCCAGCAGATAGCATAATAGCAAAAGCAATCAAATGTGTTTTAAAAAACTCTTTTTGATAAAGCAAATATACAAACAAAGCCAAAATAAAAACAAGCTGTATGTATTTTAAATATGCTCCTAAAAATGCAAACATAGAAAAAGCCACACCAGTATTGTAAGTTAAAACTAAATCAAAAAATTCGCCCTTATATTCAAATCCTTGCAAAAATACATACTTACTTGCTTGATCTAATATAAAAACTATAAAAAAAACAAGATAAAATTTCAAAGATAAAATTTTAAGCATTCAACGCTTTCATGAAAAACTTCTCTACTACTTTCATTTCTCTTTCTAAAAGTTTGATATCTTTTGCTTCAAGCAATAATCTTATCAAATTTTCAGTCCCTGAATACCTAAATAAACTAGCAATTCCTTTTTTTTCTAAATCTTTTTTCAACTCATCTAAACCTGCAAGCTTGCTTAAGTCTTTTTTCTCTGAAATTTTAAGATTATGTAAAAGTTGCGGATAAGGTTTAACTTGATTTAAAATTTCACTTGCACTTTTTGATTCACTTAGCATTAAAGCACTAAATTGCAAAGCAGCCACTAAACCATCTCCAGTTTTTGCATAATCACTAAAGATAATATGCCCACTTTGTTCTCCACCAAAATTTCCACCGCATTCTTTAAGTTTTTCAAGGACATATTTATCACCTACATTGCAAGTTTCATGTGTAATTTTGTGTTTATTTAAAAATTCTTTTAAAGCTCCATTACTCATAATAGTGCTAACTACACTTGATTTTAACTTGCCTTGTTTTTTCAAAAATAAAGCTAAAACACCCAAAAGGCTATCTCCATGAGCTACTTCACCTTTTTCATCTACTACTACTAAACGATCTGCATCTCCATCAAAAGCAAAACCCACATCAGCTCTAAATTTTTTAACTTCTAAAGCTAAATTTAAAGGATGTAAAGCTCCGCAATTTTCATTGATATTTAAACCATTTGGATTATCATTTATTACTATCACATCAGCACCAAGCTCTTTAAAAACGGTAGGTGCAACCTTATAAGAAGCTCCATGAGCTACATCTAAAACAACGCGTAGAGATTTCAAAGTCAAATTTTTCGGAAAGGAATTTTTAATCGATACTATATATCTTCCTATTACATCATCAATTCTTTTTGCTTGAGCTATTTGAGATTTAGTAGTTTTAGCTTCTTCTATAAGCTTATCGTTAAAATAAATTTCTTCTATTTTAGCTTCAGCTTGTTCATCTAGTTTATTGCCATGTGCATCAAAAAATTTAATGCCATTATCATAGTAAGGATTATGCGAAGCTGATATCATAATCCCCGCATCACAACGCATATCTTCAGTTAAAAAAGCAATAGCAGGTGTTGGCATAGGGCCTATTTGTATCACATTATAACCTATAGAAGTAAGCCCTGAAACTATTGCATTTTCTATCATATAACCACTGCGTCTAGTGTCTTTTCCTACTAAAATATTATTAGTTACAGCCTTATCTTTAAAATAAATTCCAGCAGCCATAGCCAAACGCATAGCTAAAAATGAATCTAAAAACTCTCCTGCTTTTCCTCTTACACCATCTGTTCCAAAAAGTTTCATTTTTTACCTTTGATTTTAAATAGTGAAATTATAAGAAAAAAAGTTAAGTAATGCATAAATGTAAAAAAATATAATCTTTAGTTAGTAAAAAAAATATATAATTTTTCAAAATTTGTTTAAGGAAATTAGATGAAAAAAACCATCATAAGCATTGCGGTTTTAGTTGTGTTATTTATTTTATTTTTTGTTTCTACTTCTTATATGAATTCTATAAATGAAAAATTTTTCAACTATGTGAGTAAAAATACGCTTTATTATCAAGTTGAAGATGTAAATTATACTAAGGGTTTGTTGAATTCTCAAGGAAATTTTATAATAAAACTAAATGATTTACCTTATGAATTTAAAGTAAATGCAAATTTTTCTAATGTATTTTTTGCAAGCAATAATGTAAAAATTTCTATTACTAATCAAAATGATGATTTTAAAGATATTTTTCCTAATGAAGAAATTGGTAATATCAATGCTAAATTTAATCCATTTAATATTAACTCTAATATCAATTTAAAGCTCAAAATTAATAATGTTAATTATAACAATGAACAAACAGGCTCAATCAAATGGAATGATATATATATTGCTTTAAATACAAAAGAAGGTTTAGTAAAAGATATAATATACAATATTGGGGATTTTAGCGTAGATGATAAAATAAACATCAAAAATGCTCATGTAGTAGAAATCCCTATTACAGCTTTAAAATTTGAAGATATTTTTAATCCTACACGCAATAGCGAGCAAAACATAAGTATAGAATATGCTAATTTCACAGATGAAGCAGTATTTGATAATTTGCATATTTATGCAAAAACTATACCTAATACACAAAATGATTACAATAATGATTTAAAACTAACTCTTAATAAACTACATTTAATACAAGAGGATTTATTATTAAATAACATCAATTTAGATGCAAATTTTAATAATATTTCAAAAAAAGCCTATGAACAGCTAATGTTTAGCCCTAATATAGACATCTTTTTTATGATGGCTATAGCAAATGAATTTTTAAAAGCAAATCCTGAAATCATTTTGAATAATCTAAGCTTTGAGAAGGAAGAAAAAAAATTCAATGCTAATGCTCAAGCTATTTTCACACAAAATAATATAAAATCACAGCTACACATTAACACTCAAATTCTTCCAAGTCAATTTTGGCCGACATTTGAAAATTTTGATTCTTATTTTGTAGATGAAAATGGCACTTATGTTTTAGATTTTATATATGATGATTCTGATAAAAATGATATAAAAACCATCATAAATGGCGAAGGAATTACGCTTAATCCACAATGAACAATCTAAGTTTAAAATTTCGTCCTAAAACTTTAGATGAGGTTTTAGGACAAGAAAATTTAGTAGAAATTTTTAAAAAATTCATACAAATTTCAAAGCTCCCTCATAGTGTATTTTTTGGCCCAGCAGGCTGCGGGAAGACTTCTTTTGCAAGGGCTATAGCAAATGATTTTAAATTAGATTTTTATGAATTAGATGGGGGAAATTTTAAACTTGAAGAGCTTAGAAAAATACTAAGTAATTACGAAAATTCTTTATATAAACCTTTGATATTTATCGATGAGGTGCACAGGCTTTCAAAAACTCAACAAGAAATGCTTTTAATCCCTTTAGAAAATCAAAAATGCCTTTTCATAGGTGCAAGCACTGAAAACCCTTACTTTACTTTAACTTCAGGCATAAGAAGCAGAAGTATGCTTTTTGAATTTAAAGGTTTAGAATATAAAGACTTAGAAAAACTTGCTACAAAGGTGCAAGAAAAACTCCAGTGTAAAATCGATGATGATGCTAAAGACTTTTTAATCACTTCTAGTGCAAATGATGCAAGAAGCTTTTTAAATTTATGTGAGTTTGCTTTGGCTTTAAATAGCACTCATATCACTCTTGAAACTTTAAAAAAACTAAGAGCAAATGTTTTAAGCGATGGCACTTCAAGCAAAGACACACACTATAAACTAGCAAGTTCTTTGATAAAGAGCTTAAGAGGAAGTGATGTAGATGCGAGTTTGTATTATCTTGCGAGGTTAATCGATGGGGGCGAAAGTGCTGATTTTATCGCTAGAAGGCTAGTGATATTTGCAAGTGAAGATATATCAAATGCAAATCCTCAAGCACTTAATCTAGCCACAAGCACACTCATAGCAGTAAAAAACATAGGCTATCCTGAAGCTAGAATCATCTTGGCTCAATGTGTGGTATTTTTAGCAAGTTCGCCCAAGTCAAATTCAAGCTATCTTGCTATAAATGAAGCGCTAAATTATGTGCAAAATAATCCTGCTTTGCAAATACTTCCTTATCTTGATAATAACAACCCACAAAGAAAAAACTACCTTTATCCGCATGATTTTGGAGGCTGGGTTAAGCAAAGATACCTAGAAAAAGACTTGAAATTTTATCATAGCAAAGGCATAGGCTTTGAAGCACAGCTAGACTTATGGTTAAATGATATGAAAAAATCTAAAACATAAATTTAAGCACAATGTAAAAATATTTTTATATAATTTTTGTTTTTTTAAGGTTCCGTAGCTCAGTTGGTAGAGCACCACCTTGACATGGTGGTGGTCGTTGGTTCAAGTCCAATCGGAGCCACCATTTTTTATTTCTTTTGATCAACTCACTACATATACTTTAACAAATTCGTAAATTCTTGAATTTCTTTTTCTTGATCTAAAATGATTTTTTTAGCAATTTCTCTTATAGTTTCATCTTTAGAGTAAAATAAAATTTGTTTTGACGCATCTACTGCACCTTGATGATGTGCTATCATAGCTTCTAAAAAGTCTTTATTGATGTTTTTACTTTCTTTAACTGCACTCATTAAAATCATCATTTTTTGCATCAATTCTTTTTCTTCTTGAACGAATTTTTTATAATCTTCTTCGCTAAGTTCGGTTTTTTTATAAAGATTTTTATCTAAAATTTCTTGAAATTCTTGAATTTCTTTTTCTTGAGCTTTAATGATATTTTGAGCTATTTTTTTCATCTCTTCACTTTTTGTATGTTCTAGTAAAATCTTAGATGAATCAATAGCACCTTGATGATGTGGAATCATATTAGCTAAAAAATCTCTTTCTATATCATTGCTTTGAACTAAAGGATTTTTCATCATAGGATCATGCATACTAGCCATAATTTGAGCAGAAATACTTTGAGCATTGCTACTATGGTGATTATGATGAGAATTCATAGCAAATAATGAACTTGCCAAAACTAAACTAGAAATCATAGTTTTTATTTTCATTTTTTTCCTTCATTTTAAATTAAAAATAAAAATTTATAAGAATATTTCTAATCAAAAATTAACTAAAAAATTAAATATTTTTTTGTTATAATTTATTAAAAAATATGTGAAGGATTATTAATGCTTAAAGAACTACTTGAAATAAAAAAAGAAATGGAACCTATAATTCATGATTGTTCGGTTAAAATTCAAGTAGCTTCAAGAGAAGTAATTGTAAGAAAAAGAGAATATGAAATTTATGGACCTATGATAGATAGAGTATATCTTGATAATGCAATTTATATCAAAGTTTTTGGTAGCGGTAGAGATACAAAAAGCACAAAAGTAGATATTAAAAATGGCTTATACATGGTATATGTGGCACCTGATAAACCAACTAATCAAGAAATTATGAATAAACTTAAAATCGCATATGAAAGTATAGATAATAAATTCATTTCAAGAATTTTAGAATTAAACAGAAGAATGAAAGAAATTCTTAATAAAACTCAAGCAACCTTAGCAAAAGCATCTAATATGAATGTAGTAATAGAAACAAACCTTGGTGAAGCAACTGCAGCACAAAAATTTGTTATTACCATTAAATATTTAAAAGATAATCAAAAATTAGAAATGAAAAATTCAAAATCTGCAGGAAGTTTTAGAGATACTAAAAATCACATTAATCTTATTGTAGAAAAAAACACTGACTCAGCAATATGCGAAAAACTTTTGCATGATGTAGAAATTTATTTTATCGGGAAATAATCTTTCTATTTGAATTTGCTAAATGTGTTAAAGCTACTGCTATAGCATCTGTTATATCAAGTGGCTTTATATCTTTTGAAATCCCTAACAATCTTTTTACCATAAAAGCTACTTGTTCTTTTGTAGCTTTTGCCTTTCCTGTTACTGCTTTTTTTACTTGCAATGGAGTATATTCTGCAAATTCACCATGAATTTGTAAAATTTTTAAACTCAATGCACCGCGAAATTGAGCTAATTTTAAAACGGTTTTTGGATTATATGCAAAAAATATATCTTCTACTGCTACCTCATCAAATTGATGATTTTTAAAGATTAAATCAAGTCCTTCACATAACTCTGTGATTTGGTATTGTAAGTTGTTGGGTTTTATTTTTATAAGTCCTGCTTCGATAAGATGATTTTTATTATGAATTTTTTCTACTATAGCATACCCACAATACCTAGAACCAGGATCTATCCCTAAAACTTTCACTTTTTCACCTTTTTTTCACATAGATGTGAAATTTATTTTATGTGAATAATTTTAACCATTTTTTATAAAAAATAAGCTAAAATTATAGTTTTTACATTAATATTTTGACAAGATTAATT